>NZ_CP069396.1:8892657-9201322 GCF_016887565.1 Archangium violaceum | reverse complement strand
GTCGCCCGCGTCTCGCACACCGCGACTTTGTTGGGTTCCGGCAAGGTGCTGGTGACGGGCGGTCGCGATGAGACCGCCTACTGGTCCAGGGTGGAGGTGTACGACCCGGGCAAGGCCTCATGGGCCTCGGCCAAGAACATGATGACCTCCCGCTTCGGTCATACGGCCACGCTGCTGCCTTCGGGCAAGGTGTTGGTGACGGGCGGGAGCAGCGGGCTCCGCGTGGAGCAGGTCCTCCTTTCGGCGGAGGTGTATGAGCCGGAGTCGGGCACCTGGTCCCGCACAGGTGACATGTCCTCTCCTCGCGTCTTCCATTCGGCCTCCCTGCTTTCCGATGGCCGGGTCCTGGTGACGGGTGGAGAGAGCGGTGGTTCCTCCCTCGCCAGCGCCGAGGTGTATGACCCCGCGACGGGCCTCTGGTCTCCCGCCGGAAACATGGCATCCGCTCGCCGTGATCACACCGCCACCGTGCTCTCCAATGGCAGGGTCTTGGTGACGGGGGGGACCGCCGCGGGAAGCCCGCTCGCGACGGTGGAACTGTACGACCCGGAGTCGGGCGCCTGGTCCTCCACTGGCGGCCTCGGCTCCGCTCGCGCGAACCATTCGGCTTCACTGCTTCCGGATGGCAGGGTGCTGGTCGTGGGCGGTGGGGTGGACGGCTCCTCCCTGTCGGGCGCGGAGCTCTATGACGCGGCCAACGGCACCTGGTCCTCCACCGGTGAGCTGAACACGGCTCGTGCCACTCACACCGCCCTCGTGTTGCCCTCGGGGAAGATCCTCGTGACGGGGGGCTACGATGGTCGCTCCTGGCTGGCCTCGTCGGAGATGTATGACCCGGAGAGCGGCACCTGGTCCTCCTCGGACAGCATGACCACGCCCCGTGTCGGCCACACCGCCACGCTGCTTCCCGACGGCCGGGTGCTCATCACGGGGGGCTATGATGGTGAGGAGCAGCTCCTCACGGTCGAGCTGCTCGAGCCCTGAGGAGGGCCGCGGTCCTCACATCACCGCGGGCACGGGCTCGGAGCCACCGATGGAACGCGCGGTGGTCTCCGCGGCCCTCACGGCCAGGAGCTCGGGGATGCGGTGCTTCTGGATCCACGCCTCGAAGTTCCACGTCTCGAGGAACCGCCTCGCGGACTCCCGGCCCGCCATCCGCAGGGACTGGCTCAGCTCCCGGCTGATGCCGAACTGCGTGGTCTTCACGCCCAGGGTGGGGATGGCGATGGTGCGGTCGAAGTTCTTCTGCAGGATGTAGCGCGCGTCGTGCGCCTCCATCATCGTGGAGAACAGTGCCCGGAAGAGGGACAGGGGACCGCGGATGCGGCTCGGCTCCTCCGTGGCCCGGCCATCCTCCTGCACCCGGTCCACCAGCTTGAAGCCGAAGGTGGGCCATTGGGGATGCGCCGTCCCGTCGTCGAGGATGTCGACCGGGAAGTTGCTGAGCACGCCGCCGTCCACGATGTAGCAGGTGACGTCCTGGCCATACTTGAGCCGGACGGGCTCGAAGAAGAAGGGGATGCTCATGCTCATGCGCACCGCCCGGGCCACGTCCAGGTCCTCGGGATCGATGCCGTAGTCCAGGATGTCCCGGGGCAGGACGAGCTTCTTGCGCCGGGTGACGTCGGCGGCGATGACCTGGAGCTTGTAGAAGTACTTCGAACCGGGCTCCACGCCCTCCATGTGCAGGTCTCGGAAGGTTTTGACCTTGCGGGGGGAGTCGGCCAGCAGCTTGCGCAGCCAGTTCTCGAAGTACTGCCCCTCGTAGAGACCCTTCTCACGCAGCACGCTCAGCGCCGGGCCGACCAGCGGCACCCGGTCCATGGTGCTCGTGTCCTGGAACCGCCGGAAGTCGAGATCCTCCATGATGGCGCCCAACTCGGCGGCCGAGTATCCCGAGGCGAGGAGCGCCGCGACGATGGCTCCGGCCGAGGTGCCCACGACGTTCTGGAACTTCACGCCGAGTTCCTCCAGGTGCTCGACCGCGCCCACCAGGCCGATTCCCTTCACGCCTCCGCCTTCGAATACCGCATCCACCTTGTCGAACTGCTCCATGTACCCTCTCCTCATCGCTGTGGAGAAAGAGGGCTCCAGACGGACTTGTGATGGATGAATCCGGGCCGTTTGCTCCCGAGCGGGAGGCCGGGGGCTCAGTGGCTCAGTCGCCCCAGGAGCAGGCCCAGGATGAAGGTCACCGCGCCGATGGTGCCCACCATCCAGGAGGGGAAGCCCTGAGCGCCGGCCGAGGGGGGAGGGGAGGGCGCCTGGGCGGCGGAGGAGGTCTCCTCGGGGACGAGCACCCGGACCTTGATGTCGCCCGCCGCCAGGGCCTCCACCAGGTCATCAATGCAGCGCTCGTAGTCCTCCGCGGGGAGGTCGAGGGGCGTGCCATGGTGGGCCGCGTAGCGCTTGGAGACCGATTCGTGGCCGCGCAGCTGCGCCTCCTTCTTGGAGACGTCCACCCAGCCGCAGACGATCGTCGGCGCCGTGCCGCGCCGGGGGATGAGGGAGATGGACTGCCGGGCCAGGCGGCCTCCGGCGGTGCTGGGGCCCTCGGGCTCGTCGATGCGGAGCACCCGGTGCGGTGTGCGGCCGTAGATCTTCTTGGAGAACCTGTCCCGGAGCCGCTCCGCGAACAGCGCCGCGTGCGTGGCGAACTGCGTCCGGTGGGACTCGCCCGCCGCTGGCGCGGGCTCCCGGTCGGCCTCCAGGTCCTCCAGGGGCGCCATGCGTGTCTCGTTCGACAGCCCTCCCCGCGAAGGGACGTGCGCGTCGTCCTCCAGCGGGGCGATGCGCGTCTCGTCCACCCGCCTCGAGTTACCTAGACCCCTATGACCCTTCGACATGCCGGCTCCTTGCCTCCGGAAGGATATCGGAGTGCCGGGGTGGGCGTCCCGCGTGCGCCGCTGGACGGATGCCGGGGCGGGTCGCGTCACTCCTGACCGGGGGTCGACCTTCCCGGGCACCACCTCCTTGCGCGGGCGGTCAATCGTGGACACCACGTTGCGGCGAAAACCGCCCAGGAGGGCGCAGTGCGCTTGCGAACATTCCTTTCCCTGGCCGTCCTTCTCACCGGCCTGCCCGTGCTGGCCCAGCAGGCCATCCAGGTGCAACCCTCGGCGGAGACCGCGCAGGTGCTCGGCGGTGGGGCCGCGGTCCAGGGCGCGGTCCTCTGGGTGCACCCGACGGATCCGGGCCGCAGCCTGCTGCTGGTGGCGGACAACCAGGCCGGGCTCCTCCTCTACCAGCTCGATGGCACCCTGCTGGCGCAGCTCCCCGAGGGGGGCGCGCTGGGCGTGGACGTGCAGGAGGGCTTCCCGGTGGGGGGCATCTCCCAGTCCCTGGTGATGGTGGCCAACCAGTCCCTCCAGGGGCTCGTGGGCTACGTCGTGGAGCCCTCGACGCTCCAGGTGCGCAGGGCCGGGCTGACGCCCATCACCCCCCAGGGCTTCATTCCCAACAGCGTGGCCCTGTACACGAGCCCCACCACCGGACGCTTCTTCGCCTTCGCGGGCAGTGCGACGGGACTCGTCCAGCAGTTCGAGCTCTCCGCCCAGACGGATGGTGGAGTGGTGTCCAATCCCGTCCGCACCTTGAACGTGGGGGGCGCCGTGGTGGGCCTGACCGTGGACGATGCCCAGCGCACGCTCTACGTCGTCCAGCAGGGCGTGGGCATCTGGCAGTACGGCGCCGAGCCCGATGCCGAGGATGCGCGGACCGAGGTGGATACCGTCACGGGAGGCGGGCTCCTCCAACCCCTGGGAGGGGTGGCGCTCTACAAGGCTTCCGGTATCCGCGGCTATCTGCTGGCGCTGAGCGGCGGCGACAACTCCGTGCGCATCTACGAGAGAGACCCCTCCGCGCATACCTTCCGGGGCAGCGTCACCCTGGTCGCGGATGGTGGCATCGACCCCGTGGAACGTCCGCGCTTCGTGGTGGCGAGCAACCTCGCCCTGGGCAGCCGCTTCCCCCTGGGGCTGGTGGCCGTGCACGACAGCAGCAACTTCACCGGCAACGAGAACCTCAAGCTCGTCCCCTGGCCGGCGATCGCCAACGGGTTCCCCACGCCCCTGGTCGTGGACACCGCTCCCGGCAACGGAACGGGGGGAGGGGACGGGGGCACGCCGGACGCGGGCGTGGACGCGGGAAGCCCCGGTGGCATCGGGGCGCCGGTCGGCCTTCCGGGCGAGATGCCGCCGGACAGAGAACGGCCGGAGAGCCCCTCCAGTTGCTACTGCGCCTCGGTGTCCGTGCCGGGCTCGGTGCTGCTCGTGCTGGCGGGCGTGCTGCTGCTCTCGCGCCGGCGCCGCGGAGCCTGATGCCGGTTGCCTCCGGGGGGCGGCTGGGCTCAACTCGGCGCCCGCATGCACCCCTCTCGACTCCTCCTCGCGCTGGGGGCCCTCGTGGCCTCCGGTTGCGCCAGCGCTCCGCGTCCCGCGGAGTCGCCCTCCCAGACGCCTCCTTCCCAGTCCCAGGCCGTGAAGGCCCCCGCCGAGCCCGTGCGGCTCACCCTGGTGGGCACCAACGACTTCCACGGCTGGTTGATGCCGCACACCACCTCCCTGCCCGGCGGCCTGGAGTTGCGGGAGGGTGGGGCGGCCGTCTTCGCCGGCTACGTGGCCCGGCTGCGCGCGGACAACCCGGACGGCGTGCTGCTGCTGGACGCGGGGGACCTCTTCCAGGGGACGCTCGCCTCCAACCTCACCGAGGGCGCCTCGGTCATCGACGTCTACAACCAGCTGGGCTACGCCGCCGCCGCGCTCGGCAACCACGAGTTCGACTACGGGCCGGCGGGGCCCAAGGCGGTGCCCGGGCCGGGAGAGGATCCCTTCGGGGCCCTCGTCGAGCGCATCCGCCAGGCGCGCTTCCCGCTGCTCTCCGTCAACGTCCGCGAGGCCGCTTCCGGCCAGCACCCCGCGTGGTTCGGCAATGACGGCACGCTGCTGGTGACGCTCAAGGGCGTGAAGGTGGGCATCGTGGGCCTCACCACGCCGTCCACCCCGCGCATCGTCAACCCCGCGCTCGTGTCCACCCTGCGCTTCGACGGCATGGTGCCCACCACGCTGGATGCCGTGAAGCGTCTGCGCGCCCAGGGCGCCGAGGTGGTGGTGGGCGTGGCCCACGCCGGTGGCAAGTGCGCCGATCTCTCCAACCCGCGCGACCTCTCGAGCTGTGACCGCTCGGACGGGGAGATCTACGAGCTCGCCGAGTCGCTGCCGCCGGGCACCCTGGACGTCATCTTCGCCGGCCACACCCACCAGGCCATGGGGCACTACTTCGGAAACGTGCCCGTCCTGTCCACCTCGGGCCAGGGCCGCTCCTTCGGCGTGGTGGAGCTCTTCGTGGACCCGGCGAGCCGCAAGGTGCTGACCGAGCGCACCCGCCTCCAGGCCGCCATTCCCGTGTGCGCCCAGGTGGATGCGAAGACCGGCAGCTGCGACCCGCGCAAGCTGAAGGAGCAGGGCGCCGCGGTGCAACTCGTGGCCTCCACCTTCCTCGGGGGGCCCGTGGTGGCGGACAAGGAGGTGGAGGCGCTCGTGGCCCCCGCGCTCGCGCGTGTGGAGGAGGTGCAGCGCCGGCCCCTCGGCGTCACCGTCACCGCGCCCCTGGGGCGCAACTACGAGAGCGAGAGCGCGCTCGGAAATGTGCTCACGGACGCGCTGCGGGAGATGGAGAAGGTGGACGTGGCCCTGCTCAACTCCGGCGGCCTGCGCGCCAACCTGAAGGCGGGGCCGCTCACCTATGGCGACCTCTACGAGGTGTTGCCCTTCGACAACACGGTGGCCATCGTCACCGTCACCGGGGACGAGCTGCGGCGCCTGCTGGTGGCCGCCTATGGCACGGGCACCGGCGTCTTCCAGGAGTCCGGGCTGAAGGTGAAGCTGGCGCGCTGCCCTGGCCCCGAGCGCCTGCGCGACGTCACCCTGGCCAATGGCAAGCCGCTCGAGCCCAAGCGCCTGTACCGGGTGGTGCTGCCGGACTTCCTGGCCCGAGGCGCCGCCGGGCTCGGCTCCGTGCTGTCCCAGGTGCCCCCCGAGCGCATCGATCTGGGCCTCGGCCGCGAGCAGATCCTTCGTGACGCGCTCGCCACATGGTGGAAGAGCCGCGGCACGCCCATCTCGGTGCCCGCTACAGGCCGCATCAGCTTCGTGGACGGCGGCGAGTGCGCCTCCAAGGGCTCCGCGGCCCCCCGCTCCGAGCGGCCTTGACAAAGGGACCGACACCGCGCGCGGGCCGGAAAATCGGCTCGCGCGCGGTCGGGCGACTCGCGGGAGCATGCGCAAGTGGCCGAGATCCGGGCGGATCGCTGCCCGAGGCTAAAAATCGGCCTGGGATCAGTTTCCAACTCTCGGATTCCTCCTTACTCTAGGGCAGGTGCGTCGTGATTCGCCGAGCCTTTCAAGGCCCGATCACGGTCCGCCGGCAGGGAGGGAAACACATGCTTTACAAGGTGACCCCGATGATGCCGCCGCCGGCCTCGAAGGAGGCCAAGGCGCGTGAGCCGGGGCAGCCGCGCAAGCGGCGCAAGTCGGCCGTGTACGATGCCGACGGGCACGAGGTGCTCATCTCGCTGATGTGCATCAAATGCCGCTCGCTCAAGCCGCTCGCGCAGTTCGGTCTGCGCAAGATGGCGGATGGGGCCATCCGCAACCAGCCCTGGTGCCGCACCTGCCGCTCCGGCGCGGGGACGCGCAAGCCGAAGGCCGGGGAGAAGGCCAACGAGGTGCTCGAGGCCGTCGCCGAGGCCGAGGCTCCCGAAGCGCCCAACCTCCAGGTCGTGCCGGTTCCGGCCGTCGCCTCCTCCGAGGAAGAGGCGCCGATCGCCGTCGCCTCCCAAGGCTGAAGCGGGGTCGGGCTGATCCACCGGGGACCGTGTCCGCCGAGGGCCGGAGCGCTTCGCTTCGACCCTGGATGGACTGATCTGTCCTTGGTGCCGGGCGCGGTGCCCGGGTGATGCTCGGAGTGTGAGAAAGTGATGCCCCGAGCGAGGCATCATGTCCGCCAGCGCGGGGAGTGGCGGCCGGAGTGGATGCTACCGGACAGCGCTCCCCATCTCCGCTTCACCACCAGTCCTGGGCGCGTACAACGGACGCGTGATCGCTCTGAACACCAGGGATTCGACCATCCTCCGTAGGAACAACGTCAAAGTCACGGGCCGGGGAACGCAGCCGATGCTGTTCGCGCACGGTTTTGGGTGCGACCAGCACATGTGGCGCTTCGTGAGCCCCGCCTTCGAAGAGAACTACCGGGTCATCCTGTTTGACTACGTCGGCTCGGGCCGGTCGGATCTCCGCGCGTACAATGCCGAGCGGTACTCGGATCTGAACGGCTACGCGCAGGACATCCTCGACATCTGCGCGGCCCTGGACCTGGAGGATGTCATCCTCGTCGGGCACTCCGTCAGCAGCATGATCGGACTGCTGGCCGCCATCAAGGAGCCCAGGCGCTTCCAGCGCCTCGTCTTCGTGAGCCCCTCGCCCCGCTACATCAACGACGCTCCGGACTACTTCGGCGGCTTCGAGCGCAAGGACATCGAGGAGCTGCTGGACACGATGGACAAGAACTACATCGGCTGGGCGAGCTTCCTGGCCCCGACGATCATGCAGAACGGGGACCGGCCGGAGCTCAGTGACGAGCTCCGGGAGAGCTTCTGCTCCACGGATCCGAACATCGCCCGGCGGTTCGCGGAGGTGACGTTCTTCTCGGACAACCGGAAGGATCTGCCCAAGCTCACGGTGCCCTCGCTCATCCTCCAGTGCTCGGAGGATCTCATCGCGCCGAGGCAGGTGGGCGAGTATCTCCACCGCCACGTGCCGGGCAGCACGCTGCGGATCATGAAGGCCACGGGCCATTGCCCGCACATGAGTGCTCCCGAGGAGACCCTGGGTCTCATCAAGGACTACGTGAGCTCCCCATGCGCGCTCTGACCGCCCGGCGTCGAGAAGACATGGCGACCGGTCCAACAGACGACCTGTTCGATTTCGCGCCCTGCGGTCTCCTCTCGTTCACCGATGAGGGGACGCTCGTGGTCGTCAACGACACGTTGCTCGGCCTGCTGGGCTATTCCCGTGACGAGCTGGTGGGCGGCCACGTGGACAGGATCCTGACGCTGGCGAGCCGCCTGTTCTACCAGACCCACTTCTTCCCGCTGCTCCGGATGCAGGGCAAGGCGGAGGAGATCTCCCTCTCGCTGAGCTCGAAGAGCCGCGAGTCCGTCCCCGTGCTCGTCAGCGCCGTGCGACGGGAGCGCCAGGGGACGATCGTCAATGACTGCGCGCTCTTGCCGGTGCGCGAGCGCGGGAAGTACGAGGACGAGCTGCTGAGGGCGAAGCGGGCGGCGGAGGAGGCGCTGCGCAGCAACGAGGAGCTGATCCAGGCCAGGCAGGAGTTGCAACTGCGGGCCCAGGAGCTCGACCAGCAGCTGCACCAGCTGGAGCGCAACAACCAGGAGCTCACGCGCATCAGCACCATCCTGGCGCATGACCTGCGGGAGCCGATGCGCAAGCTCTCCGTGTTCGGGTCCCTCTTCACCAAGGAGGATCGGCAGGTGCTGTCCTTGACGGGTCAGCGCTCGTTGGATCGCATCCGGGCGGAGAGCGCGAGGATGGATGGGCTGCTCACGGCGCTCCAGCAGTTCGTGTCGCTGGAGGTGACCGAAGAGCCGACCGAGGCGGTGAACCTGAACGATGTGGTGCGCAGCGCCCAGCAGATGGTGTCCGAGAGGACCGAGCGGGGTGCGCCGAAGGTGCTGAGCCAGTCGCTTCCGGTCATCCAGGGCCGGCGCCGGCAGCTGGTGATGTTGTTCTACCACCTGCTCGACAACGCGGTGAAGTTCCGCACTCCCGAGGTGTTCCCCCAGGTCGACATCGGGTGCGGGGTGATCCAGCTCAACAGCTTCCGGGCGATCAAGGACAAGTACCGCTACGTCGATTTCGCGAGGATCGTGCTGGAGGACAACGGGGTCGGGTTCCATGGCCGCTACAGCGATTACGTGTTCGAGGCGCTGAGGAAGCTGGACCCGAACACCCCGGGCCCTGGAATCGGCCTGGCCATCTGCCGCAAGGTGGTGGAGAGCCACGGTGGGTCCATCTCGGCCGAGTCGGAGCCGGGCCGCGGGGCCCGGTTCACGATCCTGCTGCCGCTGGGTCAGTAGTGGCCATGCGGTGTCTTGCTCTCGCGGTGGGAGTGCTGCTGGCGGTGGGGGCCTCGCCCTCGTTCGGGGCTCCTGGGCCGGATTCCATCCCGGTGCCAGCGCGCCTGCGCGACGCGGGCGTGCTGCGGGTGGCCATCGACGCGACCTACCCGCCCATGGAGTCCCTGAGAGAGGGTCAACCCGAGGGCTTCGACGTCGACCTGGCCCGTGAGCTCGCCCGGCGCCTGGGAGTCACCGCCGAGTTCATCGTCATGGACTGGGACGGCATCCTCGCCGGCCTCACCTCCGGCCGGTACGACGTCATCATCTCCTCGATGAACATCACCCCGGAGCGCCAGCAGCAGGTCGACTTCGTCGAGTACGCGCGCATGTCCCAGGTCTTCGTCTGCCGGCGGGGCTTCGTGGTGCGGACGGAACAGGAGCTGGCGGGACGGGTGGTCGCGGTCCAGGTCAACACCACCTCGCACCGCTGGCTGGAGCGGCTCCAACGTCAGGGCATCGCCCTCGAGGAGATCAAGCCGTTTCCCGGAATGACGGAGGCCTTCGCCGCGATGAAGTCCGAGCAGGCCGAGGTCCTCGTCACGGACGAGGCCGTGGGCCGCTACTTCGCCCTGCGCGACGACACCTTCGCCGTCACCGGTCAGGCGCTGGAGCCGGAGCCCATCGGCATCGCCATCGACAAGCGGGACAAGGAGCTGACCGCGAGCATCGCCGCCGCGATCGAGCAATTGCGGCGGGACGGCGAGCTGCGCCGGTTGTCCGAGCGGTGGTTCGGCGGCGAGCTGGGTCAGGTGGCTCCTCCGCTGGGCTTCTGGGACTTCTCCCGCACGGTGGTGCTGCCCCGCGTGTTCAAGGGCCTCCAGGTGACGCTCCTGCTGACGCTCGGCAGCGGGCTGTCCGGCATCGCATTGGGGCTGCTCGTGGCGCTGGCCCGCATCTCCCGGAAGCAGGGGGTCCAGGGCGTCGCCCGCCTCTACATCGCGCTCTTCCGCGGGACGCCGCTGCTGTTGCAGATCCTCTTCATCTTCTTCGCCCTGCCGCTGATGATCGGCGTGAAGCTCGGCGCGATGGCCGCCGGTATCGTCGCGCTCTCGCTGAACGCGGCGGCCTACATCGCGGAGATCTTCCGGGCCGGTATCGAGTCCATCGACAAGGGGCAGATGGAGGCGGCGAGGGCGCTCGGGATGAGCTACGGGCTGGCCATGCGCCGCGTCATCCTCCCTCAGACGTTCCGGCGGCTGTTGCCGCCACTCGTGAATGAGCTGGCGGCGCTCTCCAAGGACACCTCGCTCGTGATGGTGATCGCGCTGCCCGAGATGCTGTACGAGACGAAGCAGATCGCCGGGGCCTACCTGCGGCCCGAGGTGTACGCCTGGGCGGCCCTGGGCTACCTGCTCATCGTCCTGGCGCTGTCGACCCTGGCCCGGCGGTTGGAGAAGCGGCTGGAGGCGCACGGCGCATGAGCACACCGATTCTCAGGGTGGAGGGGCTGCGCAAGTCCTTCGGTGGGCGGGAGGTGCTCAGGGGAATCGACCTGGCGGTGGCTCCGGGCGAGGTGGTGGTCATCATCGGGCCGAGCGGTTGCGGCAAGTCCACGCTGCTGCGCTGCCTCAACCACCTCGAACAGCCCACGGCGGGGCGCGTCTGGTTCCGCGAGGAGCTGGTGGGGTCGCGCGACGAGGGAGGGCGGTTGCTTCCGCGCCCCGAGGCCGAGGTGGATCGGCAGCGGGCGCGCATCGGAATGGTCTTCCAGCGGTTCAACCTCTTCCCGCACATGACCGCGCTGGGCAACGTCATCGAGGCCCCCATCCGGGTCAAGGGGATGGCGCGAGAGCAGGCGGAGGCGCTCGCCCTGCGGTTGTTGGGACGTGTGGGCTTGCTGGACAGGAAGGACGAGTACCCGGCGCGTCTCTCGGGAGGCCAGCAGCAGCGGGTGGCCATCGCGCGGGCCCTGGCCATGGAGCCGGAGGTGATGCTCTTCGATGAACCGACCTCCGCGTTGGATCCCGAGCTCGCCGACGAGGTGCTCCAGGTGATGCAGGACCTGGCGCGCGAGGGGATGACGATGCTGGTCGTCACGCACGAGATGGGCTTCGCGCGCGAGGTGGCGCACCGGGTGGGAGTGATGGACGCGGGCCTCGTCATCGAGCAGGGCCCGCCCTCCCTCATCTTCACCACCCCCACGCAGCCGCGCACCCGCGAGTTCCTGCGCAAGGTGCTCCACACCCGCCTGGAAGGTACCGGCCCGGCGGAGACCTGAGCGGAGGGGCGTTACAGGCGCAGTCCCGCCGGGAGCGTGTCGCCGAGGGCCCGTGCCTCATCCGCGGCTTCGAGCGCCACGACTTCCGTCACCATCCGCACCCAGGTGTCGGCCGCCTTCGACTTGCGCAGCGCCTGGACGGCCCTGGCTCGCAGCTCGGGGCTGATGTCCCGTGTCCGGTCTCCCGTGAGCCGCGCGAGCTGCGCCGCCGCGAACTGCGCCCCGTCGATGCGCTCGAGGCCCAGCTCCAACAGCAGGGACAGCCAGGACTCGGCCACCTCCACGTCCACCACCTTGTGGCCGCTGCCGTACAGCGGCACTCGCGCGCCCAGCCGACCCAGCGCCCACGCCCACGGGCCGCCGCTCTTGTTCTCCGCCTTCAGCCGCGCCGCCACCCAGCCACCCAGCTCCGCCTTGTCCTCCGGCGCGATGTGCTCCAGCGAGGCCGCCGTGCGCACCATCTCGTCCAGGCCCTCGGGCTGGATGCCCTTCAGCTTCGTCTGCGGCTGCGACGTCTCCGGCGGCACCCTCCGCGCCAGGTGTGGCTTCAGGTAGTCGTACAGCTTGCGCTGCTGCGCCTCGTTCAGCCCGCCCGCCATCCGCCGCCACATCACCCAGAACTCGATCCAGACCGACTTCTCGGTGTGGTGCTGCACCAGCGGTTCGAACAGCGAGAACGTCTGCTCCGCCCGCCAGTGGTCCAGCGGGTAGCCGAAGCCCGGCCGCAGCGTGAAGCCCGTCAGGCTGTAGAAGACGCGCTCGTGGTCCGCCGTGCGGCGCCGCTTCGAGGCCCCCGCGAACAGGGAGCTCCACAGCTCGCGCAGCACCGGCACCCGCCACGTCTCCTTCGGGCCCAGCACCTTCTCCAGCGTGCGCGACAGCTGCTTCACGTCCTTGGGGCCAATGGGCAGCGGCTTGTTGCCGTACACCCGCTCCACGTTCTCCTTCGCCTCGGCGAAGCGCGCGGGCATGGACTCGGTGACGGTCAGCTCGCGCTCGCCACCCGTGCCCCGCAGCTCGAACTCCAGCCGCCAGCGCTCGTCCGCCACGTTCGACACCGCGAAGAGCTCCAGCGTGCCGATCTCCGTGAGCCCCGCCTGCAGGTGCACCGGCACCTCCGCCGTCTTCCCCGACGCCCCCTTGAGCACCGTGTGGATGGGCGGCAGCGGCTTCAGGTCCTCCGTCAGCGCCACCACGTCGCCCGGCTTGTCGATGCGGTCGCTCGTGGTGGAGTGCAGCGTGAACTGCACCGGCCTTCCCAGCGTGAGCGTGAAGGAGCGCTCGCCGATGTCGACCTGGTTGCCCTCCTCGAAGCCTCGCGGGATGAGGCACAGCACCGGCTGCTCCGCGCTGTCCGCCGCGCGCTGCAGGGACACGTAGTACGCCCGCGCCGCGCCTCCTCCGATGCGCAGGCCGTGCCCTCGCCGCACCAGCCCGTAGTAGGCCGCGCCACGTGCCACCGCCAGCTCCAGTGACTCGTGCTTCAGCAGCCGGATGCGCGGGGCTCCCGGCCACCACGCGCTCACCGCCTCCACCAGCCGCTCGGCCAGCTGGGGCGAGTTGAAGACACCGCCATTGAGCAGGATGGCGTCCGGGCGGGGCAGGGCACCCTCCGCGGGCGCCGTCTCCCCGAGCGCCGCGAAGCCCGCCGCCGCGTGCTGCGCGAGGAAGGCCGCCAGGTGTCGGGTGATGGCCGCGTCCTGTGCGTACGGAAGCCCCAGCTCCTGGAGCGCCATGCGCGACACGCGCCGGGGACGCTCGTTCGCGCCCGCGCGTGGGAAGAAGCCATCCATGACGATCGTCTCCGCCTCCTCGCGCGCCAGCTCCGTGGACAGCGAGCCTCCCAGCAGCCGGCTGCCCTCGGCCACCAGCGACACGCCGTAGCGCTCGGGCGGGGTGGAGCCCAGCAGCGCCTCCTTGGCGGTGCGGGCCGCTTGGATGGCCTGTGTCCACTGCGTGGCGGACAGGCGCCGGTTGCCGTCCGGGAAGAGCTTCTCCTCCACGCGCTTCGCCAGCGCGGCGTCCATGTTGTCGCCGCCGAGCATCAGGTGCTCGCCCACCGCGAGCCGCCGCAGCATGGGGCCCTCGGGGGACACACCCGCGTGCACCAGGGTGAAGTCCGTGGTGCCTCCGCCCACGTCCACCACCAGCACCAGCCGCACCGTCTCCAGCGACGTCGCCAGGTCCTTCCGGTGGCGCGCGGTGTAGTCGTAGAAGGCCGCCTGCGGCTCCTCCAGGAGCGTGAACTTCTCCAGGCCCGCCTTGCGCGCGGCGCTCACCGTGAGGGCTCGCGCCGCCTCGTCGAAGGAGGCGGGCACGGTGATGACCACCTCCTGCTGCGCCAGCGGCGCGTCCGGGTGGGCGTGGTTCCACGCACGGGCCATGTGCTGGAGGAGCAGGGCGCTCGCCTCCACCGGAGACACCTTCGCCACGTCCGCCGGAGCACCCCACGGGAGGATGGGCGCCGAGCGGTCCACGCCCGGGTGGCACAGCCAGCTCTTCGCAGACGTCACCACCCGGCCTGGCACCCGGGCTCCCTGCCAGCGGGCGAGCTCGCCCACCACGTGCGGACCGCTCTCGCCCCAGGGGAGGCGGAGCGACTCGGCGGCGAGCTCATGGCCGGCGGGCACGTAGACGCACGAGGGCAGCAGCGAGCGCGGGCTCACCTCGCCCTGGCGCACCAGTTGGGGGACGGGGAAGTCCTCCACGGGTGCGGCGGGCCCCTTCGAGGGGTCCACCGAGGCGACGGCGCAGTGGGTGGTTCCGAGGTCGATGCCGACGATGTGCATAGGCGTTCGTGCGGCCCTCCCTGGCCGCGGGCCCCTTCTACTCCTTCATGCGGACGTTGAGCTCCAGCTTCCACTTGCCGGGGCCGTCCTTCTGTAGGCAGCGCAGCTCCAGCGTGCCCACCTCGGTGACGGCCGCCTGGAGGTTGACGGGCGTGAGGTCTCCGAAGGGCGTGGGCGTGCCCGGGAGCGTCGTCTCGATGGGGGCGAGCTCCTCGAACTCGTTGCCGTCCACGTCGTCCACCATCGTCCCCACCTTGTCGTCGCGCCGCACGGATGAGGCGAAGAAGCGGAAGCTGGTGGGCTCTCCGGTGACGAGGCCGAACTCCTGCGGAGGCACGTCCGCCTGGGTGCCCTCCTCCATGCCGAAGGGGGCCACGCACAGGGCCTTCACGGGGGGCTCCATGCCGGGCACCGCGGGCATCGCCGTCTCCACGCCCACGTAGTAGGCGCGGGCCGTGCCGCCGCGGATGCGCAGGCCGTGGCCCTGCCGTACCCAGCCGTAGTAGGCCGCGCCGCGCGCCACGGACAGGTCCAGATCCGCGCCCGCGAGCTCCTGGGCCGGCTGGCCACCGTCCGCGGTGAGCCACGCGTTGAGCACCTCCATCACCCGGGCCTTGAGCGGGCCCGCCTTGAAGACGCCACCGTTGAAGAGCACGGCGGTGGGGTGGATGAAGGACTTGCCGCCCACGTCCACCGGCGAGTCCGGCGAGCTGGCCAGCGCCTGCGCCTGCCGGGTGAGGAAGGCGGCCAGGTGCCTCGTCACCGCCGGATCCTGCGCGTACGGCAGCGCCATCTGCGCGAGGCCCGTGCGCCGGGCCATGCGCGGCAGCTCCGTGACGGGGGAGGGCGGGAAGAAGCCATCCGTGAGGACGCGGTCCAGGTCCTCGCGGGCCAGCTCCGTGCGCAGCGTGCCGCCGATGAGCGACGAGCCCCGGCCCGGAATGGCGATGGGCGCCTTCGTCATGGCCGGGTCCCCGTACAGCGTCTCCTTGGCCATGCGGCAGCCGTAGGTGAGGGCATTGAACTGCCAGGCGTCCAGCTTCTTGCCCTCGGCGGTGAGTCGCTGGTTGAGCGTGTGCGCCAGCGCCAGGTCCATGTTGTCGCCGCCCAGGAGGATGTGGTCGCCCACCGCCACGCGCGTGAGCTCCACGTCACCCGCCCTGTCCCTCACGGTGATGAGCGAGAAGTCCGTGGTGCCACCGCCCACGTCCACCACGAGGATGACCTCGCCCACCTTCACCCGCTTGCGGAACGTCTCGCCCTGAGCCTCCAGCCATGCGTAGAGCGCCGCCTGCGGCTCCTCCAGGAGGATGATGTTCTCCAGGCCCGCGGCCCGGGCGGACTCGAGCGTCAGGTCGCGCGCGGCGGCGTCGAACGAGGCCGGGACGGTGATGATGACGTCCTGCGCGGCCATGGCGTTGCCGGCGTCCTCCTTCGTCCGGGCGAAGGTGTGGTCCCACGCCTCGCGCAGGTGGCGCAGGTAGCGGGTGGAGGCCTCCACCGGCGAGACTCGTTGCACTTCCTCGGGCGCCTGCCAGGGCAGCAGGGCGGCGCGCCGGTCCACCCCCGGGTGGCTCAGCCAGCTCTTCGCCGAGGACACCAGCCGGGTGGGCACCTTGGCGCCATGGGCGCGGGCGAACTCACCGGCGATGCTGGTCGCCCCCGGGTTCCACGGCAGCGCCAGGCTGCCCTGGGGGAACTCCTGGCCGCTCGGCAGGTAGAGGAAGGAGGGGAGCAGCGTCCGGGCCTCCACCGTGCCCGGCGCCGTCAGCTGCGGGATGGGCAGCATCGACTGCGCGGGGCCCCGGGGCCTGGCCTCCTCCAGGTTGAAGTAGGAGACCGCGGAGTGCGTGGTGCCGAGATCGATTCCAATCGCGTATCGGGCCATATGGGCTCAATCTGGTGTCAGGGCAGCTCGACTTCAGCGGGCGCGAGGACCCGAGGGTCCATCGCCGGACTGGTGGACGGGAATTTCACGGCCGTGGTCACCCAGCCGTGGTGCTTCAGCGCGCCGTTATAGGGAGGCTGACCGGCCACGTTGCCCGTGAGGCGGATGCGCTGGGCGTCGAAACCGGCGGGCACGTTCACCGCGTCACCCTCGGACTGGGGCAGCACCGGCTCCAGGGTGAGGTACTGACGCAGCACCTTGCGGCACCCCTCGTGGACGATGCGGGCCGCGGCGCCCACGTCCGCGTCCGGGAAGGCGGCCACGTCCTCCTGGAGGAAGTCGATGAGGCGCCCCTCCCGCTGCAGCATGGCGAGCACCTGCAGGGCCGGGGCGTGCTCCCGCTCGGGGGGCAGCGGGGCGGGCGGCTGCTTCTCCACCGGCTCGGTCTTGTTCGGCAGCTCGGCGGGCGTGGCCCCGGCCGGCAGCAGGCCAGCCTTGTCGGCCTCACGCACCGGCAGTACGGCCTGTGCGAATGGCGGGTTGAACCAGATCCGCCAGAAGCACACGAACGCGAGCCAGAAACGGGCGAAGAACGAAAGCGAGGGCTGTTCGGTCATCGGCCCCGGATAACAGAGCGCCGGAGCTTTTCAACGAACTCGAAGCCCAAATGAAAAGGGCCTCACTGTTTCCAGTGAGGCCCTTCTCACTTCGTGGTGGAGGTGGACGGGATCGAACCGACGACCTTCGCATTGCGAACGCGACGCTCTCCCAACTGAGCTACACCCCCACATTGGGTGTCCCACCGGCGACGCGGTTTCTCGCCGCCGAAAGACGAACGGGCAATTACAGGACCCTATTCCACGTGTCAAGCCGGGAATCTTCGGGGCCTCTTGTGCGATTGACGCGCGGCAACTCGGGGTGTCATAAGAACCCCCTCCACAGGCGCCCCTTTCGGAATGTCTACTCCATCATCGAAGACGTTGAGCCCGGCCGAGCTTGCGAAGCTGGAGCACTCGTTCGCTTCCGACCCCTCATCTGAAGCCTACAAGCCACTGGCCGAGGCCTACCTGGCCATGGGCCGTTTCATGGAAGCGATGGTCGTCTGCAAGAAAGGGGTGAAGGCTCACCCCAATCGTGCCGATCCCCGCCTCCTCCTCGCCCGCGTCTACTCCGAGCAGGGCAAGGACAAGAAGGCCCTGGAAGAGGTGCTCGGCGCCCTCCAGGTCCAGCCCACCGACAAGGCCTCGCTGCGCATGGCCGGTGTGCTCCAACTCAAGACCGGCGAGGCCGACGCGGGCAAGGCCAACCTCCTCAAGGCGTACGAGGCGGACCCTGGCGATGCCGACACGCTGGCGGCGATGCAGCAGTACTCGGTGCAGGCCCCCGTGGCCGCCGCGCCGGCTCCCGCCCCCGCTCCCGTGGTGGCCGCTCCCGCACCCGTGGCGGCTCCCGCTCCGGTGGCCGCGGCTCCTGTCGCAGCGCCGGCTCCCGCTCCGGTGGCCGCGGCCCCCGTCGCAGCGCCGGCTCCCGCTCCCGCTCCTTCCCGCAAGCACGTGGCCGAGGACGACGAGGAGGCGCCGCGTCCCAAGCGCTCGCAGCCCGCGCGCCCGGTCGCCCGTGCGGCGGTCGTCGATGATGACGTCGACGACGACGACGAGGACGCGCCCCGCAAGCGCAAGTCCGGCTCCGGCTCCAGCAAGTACATCACGCTCGGCCTGCTGATCGCCGTGCCCATCGTCCTGGGTGGCTTCTTCGTCCAGGGCCGCATGGCCGCTCAGCGCAACCGGGAGATCAAGAAGCAGCTCGAGGCCGCCACCGAGCAGCTCAAGCACGACTCCTTCGACTCGTACAAGAAGGCCTGCGAGGCGGCCGACAAGGCGCTCGAGGTCGACGCCGACTCCACCGCCGCGCACGGCTACCTGGCCTACGCCTACGCCATCCGCTGGGGTGAGCACGGCGGCGGTGACGAGGCCAAGCGCAGGGCCGAGGAGCATCTGGCCTCCGCCAAGAAGAGCGGGGAGATCAGCTCGCACCTCTACGCCGCCGAGGCGCTCGTCAAGACGTACGGTGGCAAGGGCAAGGAGGCCCTCACCGAGCTCGAGCAGCGCGTGAAGTCCTTCGACGAGCAGGGCAAGCGCAGCTCGCTGCTGTACCTGACGCTGGGTCTCATCCAGATGAACGCGGGCGACATGGATCGCGCCAAGGACAACCTGGAGAAGGCCCAGGGCCTGTCTCCGGATGACCCGCGCATCTACGCCGCGCTCGGCGCGGTGTACCGCCGGCTCGGCCAGGACGGCACCGCCTGGAAGAACTACGACTTCGCCCTGCGCTACGAGAAGGACCACCCCGAGTCGCTGCTCGGCAAGTCGCTGCTGATGCTGGAGCAGGACACGCCAAACTACGAGCTGGCGGCCGTCATGGTGAAGAAGCTGCTGGAGGCCCAGCCGCCCCCTTCGCCTCGTCAGCTCGCGGCGGCCTACCTGGCGCGCTCGCTGCTCATCTCCCGCGTGTCCGCGGGCATGGACAAGTTCAAGCCCGAGGAGCAGACGAAGATCTCCGAGGTCACCGGCGTGCCCACCGACAAGGAAAAGGCGCGTCAGGAGCTCATCAAGGCCGAGGACACCGGCTTCACCCTGGACAAGCTCAGCCCCGAGCTGTCGCTCATCAAGGGCCGCCGGCTGATCCTCGAGCAGCATTTCGATGAGGCCGCCACGGAGATCCGCAAGGCCATCAAGATCGACCCCACCCGCGCCCAGTTCTACGTGGAGCTGGCCAAGGCCCTCATGGGCAAGCCGGGCGGCGAGAAGGAGGCCTCCGAGGCGCTCGCCACCGCCATCAAGACCATGGGTGACAGCCCCAAGCTGCTCACCATGCTGGGTGACGCCTACCGCCGGCAGAACAAGCTGGATGACGCGCTCAAGACGTACGAGCGCGCGGTGAAGGACGCCAACGCCAAGAACCCGGAGGCCCGTCTGGCCATCGGCACCATCTACCGCCAGCGCTCGGACTGGGCGAAGGCGCAGGAGTCGCTGGAGAAGGCGGCCACCGAGTTCATCGGCCAGCCGGACCGGGCCGCCACGACGCTGCTCGAGCTGGCGCGCGTCTTCGAGGGCAAGGGCGACGCCGCCAAGGCCGACGAGACGTACCAGAAGGCGCTCAACGCGGACGAGGAGTACGCCCCGGCCTACTACCACTACGCGGCGTTCCTCTCGAAGGACAAGAAGCAGGCCGCCAAGGCCAAGTTGCTGGCGCAGGAGTACATCAAGCGCGAGCCCAAGGGCGAGTTCGTGGCCCAGGCCCAGGCGCTGTGAGCCGGGCTCCCGCTTCCCACAAGCGGGACTGATGTCGACGGGCGCGGGGATGGCATCCATCCCGCGCCCGTTTGCTTGATGTGGGCCGTCCCTCTGTGTAAGGGGAGTGGCGTTTTCCAGCCGGGGAGTCCGCGTGAGCGCGCGAGCCGTGAGCCAGTCGAACATCGCTTCGGACCTGCTGTCCCTCACCAAGCCCAGGTTGTCGGGCCTGGTCATCGCCACCACCGCGGGCGGCATGTGGCTGGCCCCCGGTGAGCTGACGGTGACGCGCATCCTGGTGACGCTGCTGGCCACCTCCGGCACGGTGGGCGCCGCCAACGCGCTCAACTGCTACTGGGAGCGCCACAGCGACCGCTTCATGGCGCGCACCCGCAACCGCCCGCTGCCCTCGGGCCGCATGGAGCCGGCGACGGCGCTGGGCTTCGGCCTGCTGCTGGCGGCCGTGTCCCTGCCCGCGCTCGCCCTGGGCGCCAACCTGCTCACCGCGGGGCTGGGGCTCCTGGCGCTCCTCAGCTACGTGCTCATGTACACGCCCCTCAAGCCGCGCACCTCGACCGCCATGCTGGTGGGCGCGGTGCCCGGCGCGCTCCCCCCGCTCATGGGGTGGACGGCCGTGACGGGGCAGATCGACGCGGGCGGCTACGTCCTCTTCGCCATCCTCTTCCTGTGGCAGATCCCCCACTTCATCGCCATCGCCCTGTTCCGCAAGGACGAGTACGCGGCGGCCGGTCTCAAGTCCGTGCCGCTCGAGCGGGGCGATGACTCCAGCCGGCTGCAGATCGTCCTCTACCTGGTGGCGCTGGTGCCCATGACGCTGCTGCCCTTCCAGCTGCGCATCGCCGGGGGCTGGTACCTGGCGGCCGCCGTGGTGCTGGGCCTGTCGTTCCTCGGGCTGGGGGCCACGGGTCTCTTCCGGAGCCTGGGAAGGTCCTGGGCCCGCCAGACGTTCCTGTTCAGCCTGCTGTACCTGGCCGGCCTCTTCGCCGCGCTGATGCTCGACAGCGGGGGACACGGTTGATTCGAGGATGTCCACGGCCCTGAAGGCCCTCTCTCCGGCGGCCAGCCGCTCCGCGGCGCCCCTGCTCCAACTCGACGGTCTCACCCGGTGCTTCAAGCAGCGGGTGGCGCTGGATGGGTTGAACCTCTCGGTGCGGGCGGGGGAGATCGTCGGCCTGCTCGGCCCCAACGGCGCCGGGAAGTCCACCACCTTCCAGCTGCTCGCCGGCCTGCTCGCGCCGGATGCCGGACGCGTCCTGTTCGAGGGGCGGCCCCTGTCGCTCAACGACCCGGCCCTGCGCCAGCGCATGGGCATCATCTTCCAGCGCAGCAGCCTGGATGACCTGATGAGCGCGCGGGAGAACCTCATGCTCGGCGCCCGGCTGTATGGGCTGACGGGCGCGTGGGCCCGCGAGCGCGTGGAGCAGATGCTCCGGCTCATCGGCCTCGAGGCGCGCGGCGACGAGCGCGTCTCCACCTGGTCCGGTGGCATGCGCCGGCGCTTGGAGCTGGCGCGCGCCCTGGTGCACCAGCCGAGCATCGTCCTCATGGACGAGCCCACCCAGGGGCTCGACGAGGCCTCCTTCCGCTCCTTCTGGGCGCACCTGCGCGCCCTGCGCGACGCCGAGGGCCTCACCGTGCTGCTCACCACGCACCGCGCCGACGAGGCGGAGATGTGCGACCGGCTGGCGGTGCTGGACTCCGGACGGCTGGTGGCCACCGACACCCCGGCGGCGCTGGCCGCTCGGGTGGGCGGGGACATCCTCACCCTGGAGGCCCGGGAGCCCGAGGCCCTCGCGGACGAGCTGCGCGCCCGGCTGGGGTTGGAGGCCCGCGTGGTGGAGGGCCGCGTGCAGGTGGAGGTGGAGCAGGGGCACGCGCTGGTCCCCCGGCTGGTGGAGGCCTTCCCGGCCGGCCGGCTCGCCTCCGTGTCCTTGCGCCGTCCCACCCTCGCGGACGTGTTCCTCCAACTCACCGGCCGGGTGCTCGGGGCGGACCAGCCCGCCGCCGAGCCCGTCCGCCGTAGGAGTCGTCATTGATGAACGCCCATGCCACCACCGCTCCCGACTCCGACGTGCCCGAGACGGGGCCGTCCGGGCCGGAGCTGGACATCCGACGCGACTCCCGCGTGGAGGCCCGGGCCCCGAGCGCGCTCGCGCTCCAGTGGTCCACCGTGCGCGTGCTGCTGGCGCGCGACGTGGTGCGCTTCTTCCGTCAGCCCAGCCGCATCGTCGGGGCGCTCGCCCAGCCCATCCTCTTCTGGTTCGTCATCGGCGCGGGCTTCTCCGGCTCCTTCCGCGTGGAGGGCGCCCAGGGCCTGGACTACCAGCGCTTCTCCTTCCCCGGTGTCGTCACCATGGTGGTGCTCTTCAGCGCCATCTTCGCCACCATCTCCGTCATCGAGGACCGGCGCGAGGGCTTCCTCCAATCCGTCCTCGCCGGGCCGGGCTCCCGCCTGGCGGTGGTGCTGGGCAAGGCGCTGGGCTCCTCGGCCATCGCCCTGCTGCAGGCCTCGCTCTTCCTCCTCTTCGCCCCCTTGGCCGGGGTGAAGGCCGCCACCCTGGACGTGCCGCTGCTGCTGGGGGTGATGGTGCTGTCCGCCCTGGGCCTCACCGGCATGGGCATCGCGCTCGCCTGGTGGGTGCGCTCCACCGCCGGCTACCACGCGGTGATGAGCATCGTGCTGTTGCCCATGTGGGTGCTCTCCGGCGCCATGTTCCCCCTCAAGGGCGCCGGGCCGCTGCTGGCCTGGGTGATGCGCCTCAACCCCATGCGCTTCTCCGTGGAAGGCATCCGGCGCGCGCTCTACGGCGCCGAGGCTTCACTCGCCGTGGGGACCGCCTCCTCCGGCGCGGGTCTGGAGGTGCCGGTGCTGTTCGTCTTCGCCACCGTCTTCCTGGCTCTGGCCGCCTTCAGCGTCAATCGCCGGGAGTGACTGGATAGGCCTGTCTTGCGTTGACTTCCGGGTCCTTTCTTCTGCTACGACGGGAGGACCCAGTACATCAGGCGGCCCGCATCCGACCCGACATACGTGGGCGCCACCAGGGAGAGTTCACATGAAGCTGCGTACGCTGGGCGTCGCGGTGCTCGGTGCCGTGGGGCTCGCCGCCCTTCCGGCTTGCAAGGAAGAGCAGTCCCCGTCGACCGCCGGCCGGGGGTCCACCCCTCCGTCCTCCGCGCAGGCTCCGGCCGAGGTGAAGAAGGCCGAGGCCCCCCCGGAGGCTCCCGCCCCAGAGGTCGGTGGTGGCACCGTGCGTGGCACCGTCTCCTTCAAGGGCACGCCGCCCGCGTCCGCCGCCATCGCGCCCAGCGAGGATCCCGCCTGCCAGGGCATGGCGCTGACGGACCAGTCCCTCCAGGTGAAGGACGGCAAGCTGGCCAACGTGCTCGTGCGCGTGCGCGGCCTGGTGCCCCGCTCGCGTCCGGCGAAGCCCGCGATCATCGACCAGCAGCAGTGCACCTACCTGCCGCGTGTGCAGGGCGTCGCCACCGGTCAGCCCATCCTCATCAAGAACAGCGACGGCACGCTGCACAACGCGCGCGCTCTCGCCGGGGCGAAGACCCTCTTCAACGTGGCCCAGCCTCCCAACGGCAAGGCCGTGGAGCGCAACCTGCCCGCCGAGGCCGAGGTGGTCCGCCTCAAGTGCGACATCCACCCGTGGATGGTCTCCTGGGTCGTGGTGAACTCCAACCCGTACTTCGCCACCTCCGGCGCCGATGGCTCCTTCTCCATCGAGCACCTGCCCGTCGGCAGCTACACCCTCGAGGCCTGGCACGAGACGCTCGGTACCCAGACGGCCGAGGTGTCCGTGAAGGACGGGGAGACGGCTTCCGTTTCCTTCGAGTTCGCGGCGACGGCTCAGGCCAGGGGCTCCGCTCCCGGGGGCGCGAAGTAGGGGCCCGGATACCCTCACCCCGGCCCTCTCCCAGAGGGAGAGGGTGCTCGGAACCAGGGACTCACACTCGAGAGTGGGTCGCTGTGGGCGGTGACTTGACCGCTGGGGGCCCCTCTCGCCGCAGCGTGAAGCCCACCCGGGCGCCTCCTCCCGGACGGTTCTCCGCGAAGGTGTCGCCGCCGTGCGCCCGGGCAATCCGCTGCACCAGCGCGAGCCCCAGTCCCAGCGAGCCCGCCTCGCGCGCCTCTCCGCCCCGGTCCTTCCGGTAGAAGGGCTCGAAGATGCGCGTCTCCTCGCCGGGCAGCAACCCCGGGCCCCGGTCGTCCACGCAGAAGGCCAGCTGACCGTCGCGCTCGAGCAGCCTCAGGGCCTCGGCGCCCTGGCCGTGCTTGCGCGCGTTGTCCAGCAGGTTGGCCAGTGCGCGCCCCAACAGCGTGGCGTCCCCCACCAGCTTCGCGTCGGCCACCTCCACCGCCAGCGTCTCCACCGGCTGCCCCATCCGCTCCAGCGCCCGCAAAGCCAAGTCCTTCCCGTCCAGCTCACGAGCGCTCAGCTGCCCGAAGTCCAGCCGCGAGCTCGCCAGCAGCTCGCCCACCAGGGCATCCAGCTCCACCACCTCGCGCTCCATCTGGTCCGCCGTGCGCTCCGGGCCTCCGGCGTCGCGCATCAGCTCCACGAGGACGCGCAGGTGCGCCAGCGGCGTGCGCAGCTCGTGCGACACCGCGGCCAGCAGCTCGCGCTGATCCGCCATCTGCCGCTCGATGCGCGCGGCCATCTCGTTGAAGACCTCGGCCAGCACGGTCATCTCGCCGGTGGCGTGCCGGCCCAACTGCACGCGCGCGTCCAGCTTGCCCTCGCCGAGCTCCTGCGCCGTCCGAGCCAGCGTGTCCAGCGGGCGCGACAGCTGCCGGGCGAGCCACCCCGTGGCCATCCACAGCGTGGCTCCGGCCAGCAGCAGCACCATGGGCCCTCGCCAGGGTTGCCGGGGCCGGGTTCGCCCGAAGCAGGCCCGCGCGGTGCCGAGCTTCACGCCCTCGCGCTCCACCGGCACGGTGAGCTCCGAGTGGGGGGCACAGGGCCCACCGGTACGCAGCAACAGCGCCCCGGAGGCATCCCGCAGCTCCACGTCGAAGGCCAGATCCTGGGTGACCGACCGGGCGAGCGCGTCCCGGCGCGCGGGGTCATCCCACACCGCGGCGAGCTGGTGGCCCACGAAGGTGCGCACGCGCTCCGTCTCCTGATGCCAGGAGGAGCCACCGCCCATCAGGCCCCCCATCACGTTCATCACGGTGACGACCACCAGGAAGGTGATGAAGATGGACACACCGAACCAGACGAAGAGCCGCCGGCGCAGGTGGGCCCGGATGAACCAGCCGAGCCGGCTCATGGGCCAGCGCCGGGCCCATCCCCTGTGCCCGTGAGGATGCCGGCCCGCGTGGAAGCGCGAGTCCCGTCTCATGGGCCCTCTTTGGCGAAGAGGTAGCCCACGCCACGCACCGTCTTGATGAGGCGCGAGCCCTCGTCGCCCAGCTTCTGCCGCAGGTGGGAGATGTGCACGTCCACGGTGCGCTCGCCCACCACGGTGTCGCTCCGGCCGGCCTCGCCGAGCAGCGCATCGCGCGGAATGACGCGCCCGGCCCGCCGCACCAGGGCCACCAGCATGTCGAACTCGAGCCCGGTGAGCTCCACCTGCCGGCCGCCCACGCGCACCTCGCGGGCCGACACGTCGATGGAGACGCCGCTGGACTCCAGCTTCTCGGCCACCGAGGCGGGCTGGGCGCGCCGCAGCACGGCCCTCAGGCGCGCGAGCAGCTCGCGCGGGCTGAAGGGCTTGGCCAGGTAGTCATCCGCGCCGAGCTCCAGCCCCACCACGCGGTCCGTCTCGTCGCCGCGCGCGGTGAGCATGAGGATGGGCAGGGTGCTCTTGGCTCGGATGCGCCGGCACACCTCCAGCCCGTCCATGCCCGGCATCATCACGTCCAGCAGCACGGCGTCGTAGGTGTTGGCCTCCAGCGCGGCCAGTCCGCGTCCTCCATCGGGTGCGTGGGCGACGGTGATGCCGTTCTGCCCGAGGTACTGCGCGAGCAGCTCGTACATCCGGGTGTCATCGTCGATGAGGAGGACGCGGGTGGCCATGGGCGTGCTTCGACTCTAACGCGGGCCGGGCTCGCCTGGAGCGTCGGTGAGGGGCGCCTGGGCCTGGGCCTGGGGGGCCTGGGGCGCGGGAGGCTGCCGGGGCGGAGGCCATGACGGCGCGGTGCGGGTGTCGTACTCGTAGCCCCGTCCGTGCTGGCAGGACCAGCCCTGGCCATGACCGTGGCCGTAGCGGTGCCAGCGATAGAGGCTGGCGAAGCCGGACGAGTAGCCAGCGATGGTTCCAACGGCGAGCAGGATGATGAGGGCGCGGCGGCGCATGGTGTGTTCCTTTCGGGGTTCGGGATTCGGGGTTCAGGACGGCTCAGCAGGAACGGGCGCCGCGCCAGCCACCGCAGCCGCCCCCGTAGCCGGAGTGGCGGTAGCCGTATCCCCAGCCGTGCTCGAGCAGGTCCGCCAGCTCGCGCCGCTGCTTCGCGTCCAGCGCCTCGTGGATCTTCGACAGCGAGGTGCGCAGCGTCTTGCGCAGGTTGTCGATGAGCTCGTCGTGCTTCGCGTCCAGCTCGCGCAGGCTGGAACTGTCGAACGCCTCGCCCCGCAGCGAGCGGGCGACGGCGGCGCGCGTGGCGCTCATCTCGTCACGCATCTTCTCGAAGGCCTCGGTGAGGTCGTCCGCGGCCTGGACGATGACCTTCTCCTGGCCGGGCGAGGTGTCCAGGCGCTCGAAGAGCCAGCGCATCCGGCCGCGCCAGCTCCAGCGGCCTCCGTGGCGGTGGCCCCAGCGGCGGTTGCCGCGCAGGGTGTAGAAGAGGCCAGCCAGGCAGGCGGTACCGAAAACGAATCCGAACATGGTTCTGCTCCTTCCGTGAGCGGCCGGGCGGTCAGCGACCCGACATCCATCGGTTGGTGCAGAAGGTACGGGGGGGGTGTGAAGCGGGCGCCCAGTACTTATGAAGAAGTGTGAAGGCCGGTGCGGGAAGACCGGTAGGGAATGGGGGAGGTGCGGGGACCGTTACCTCACCCTGGCGCCCCAACGTCTGGGGTGTCTGTTCAGCAGTCCGTAGAAGCAGAACGCAGAAAGCAGGAAAGAGTATGGCAACGGGTACCGTGAAGTGGTTCAACGACGCGAAGGGCTTCGGTTTCATCGCGCCGGACGACGGTGGCGAGGATGTCTTCTGCCACCACACCGCCATCAACATGGATGGCTTCCGCTCCCTGGCCGAAGGTCAGAAGGTGCAATACGAGGTGACACGCGGCCCCAAGGGCCTGCAGGCGCAGAACGTGCGTCCTGCCTGAGTCCCCGGGCCACGGCCTTCGGGCCGTGTCCTTCGCGCCCGCTCTTCCCTTCGAGGGGGGAGCGGGCGTGTCATTGCGGGGTTCGTCTCGCCCTTCGCTCCTTACCTTGTCCGGCAAAGGGCAAACGCCAACGTCCGCGAAGGAGACGAGATGGGCGACACCAGCGTGAAGAAGGTCGACTCCCAATTCTCCCCGAAGGGGCAGATGGGGCAGAAGTACCTGGCCGGAGGCATTCGGGTCTCCATGCGCCTGTGGGAGAACGAGCAGCCCGCCGAGCCGCTGCCCCCCACCGCGCGCGATTACGAGACGGTGGGCTACGTCATCAAGGGCCGCGCCGAGCTGCACCTCGAGGGACAGGTGCTGCTGCTCAACCCGGGCGACTCGTGGCTCGTGCCCAGGGGCGCCAGCCACACGTACAAGATTCTCGAGTCCTTCACCGCCGTCGAGGCCACCAGCCCGCCCGCCACCGTGCACGGACGCGACGAGAAGGTTCGCGACGACCAGGCCAAGGCCTGACGCGCGGGGGAAGGGGAGTGGGCCCTCCTGGATTCGAACCAGGGACCAATCGGTTATGAGCCGGGAGGGAGCGGGTTGGCAGGGGGTCGCCGCCCCTGTCACCGGCTCGCAACCTACGGAAAAGATTGGGACTTCTCAAGGGGCGGGGGCGGTGCCGGTTGGCACCGTTTCCACCGCTTCGACTGGCCGTGGTGCGCCCGTGGTGCGGAACATGGTGCGGCCGGTGGGCCCGCCGATGCTCACGGTGCGCGAGGTGGCGGAGGAGCTGGCCGTCTGCCGGGCCACCGTCTACGCGCTCCTCGAACGGGGGGAACTGGAGCGGGTGTGGGTCGGGCGCTCCATCCGCATCCCAGCCGCTTCGCTGGAGGCGCTCCTCGCCCGGGGGCGGCGCTGAGGTGGAGGGGCGGGTCGAATCTCTGGAGGGCTGCGCCCTAGAGACCGCTGCCCCCCTTCCGGCACACGCCGTCAGGTTTTGATCGAGGGCTTTTCCAGGACTGAGCCATGGGACTCCGAGGACCACCACCCAAGCCGAGCGGGCTGACAGGGCCGCCGTGCGCGAGGTGGAACCGCCCCCGGGCGTCCCTGAGATGCCCTCGTGGCAGTACGAGGAGGGACGGGCGGAATGGGAGCGGGTGCTGGCAGCTTGAACGAGCTGAAGCGACTCACCCGACATCTACCTTGACACTCTGCGAGGACGGTGAATCGTTATCGGCGCTTTGTGACGGCATCTCTCCCATTCCATGAGCGAGGAGCCATGGCAGTTCTTCTGTATCCGCGCGATCACCTACAGGAGGCGCTGAAGCGGCGAGCCCCAAACTGGCTCGGCAACCTGCGGCTAGTGCAAGTCGTCGGCGAGCTTCTCGATCTCCTCTTCTTCGCGAGCCTCTCGACCGAAGAGGGTAGCGCCACCCGCGTGCAGGTTGTCGTATCGCCGAGAATACCTCTCCAGGATGTCGAGGACAGCTCTGAGTACCTGGGCTCGGATGTACCTCGACAGCGAGCCTGGTCTGTGCTCCCGCTCAAACCGCAACGGCTCGACCTGGAAGCGCTCGTCAAGCTCTCAGTCGTGACCGAGCCTGGTCGAACCGCCGTTGTCTTGGAGCACGAGGAGTCATCCGGCTGGCAGGCCGTGGGAATTGCCAGGCTCAACACCAGCACGAATGGCGGGAACGTTCTCTTCCTGTCCACCACTGCCCCTGGAGCCCTCTCGCTCGTTTATGCCGGCACCGAGATCATGAGGTACGAGCGCGGGCAGCTTGCCGAACCGGCTCCCGACATCTTCATCTCCGATGGCGTGGTGCGCTCCACCATCCTACAGTCGCTAGGGGATCTGCTCAGCGGGGTGAAGAATCGGATCTTCATGCCCAGCCATGGCGAGCGCGTTTTCGAAAGGCTCGTCAGAGGCATGCGAGCGACTGGTCGCGGAGGTCTCATTCTCGTCCAGCCGACTCCATCTCTCGACTCGCAGCAGGACATCCCGAAGCTCGTGCTCACCGAGCCCGACATCCTGGCAGCCAAGATCCGGAACCTCTTTGAAGCAAGCGAACGCGGGTTTGGAGTCGCCTTCCGGGAGGACGAGCGCAATGATGAGTGGGATGAGGCAATGAGCCTCCGCGAGTGGGCTCAGTCCGAGGTGGACTCACTGTCGGATGACATTGCGCGGCTTACCGCCATGGATGGCGCGCTCCTACTCGGGCCAAATCTTCGAGTTTTCGGCGCCGGATACAAGGTGGGCTCGTCCGACACCCTTCCACTCTATGAAGCATTTGACGCGACGGGACAGAGTGTTTCTCCTGTCGAATACCCCCTGGGGATTCACGGGACCAGGCACAGGGCTGCTGCGTCTTTCGTCGCTTCGACCGGCGGATTCGCCTTCGTCGCATCGGAGGATGGCCCAATCAAGTGCTTGATAAAGGAGCAAAGCCGGATCCTATTCTGGAAAGTTCGGTTTCCGGAGATCTAGCTCCTCGCCCGGGGGAGCCGCTGAGGAGGCGGGCCGGTGGTTCCCGGTTCCCGCCCCTATAGGCGGAACCGGAACCGCCTTTGCTCCTCGTCGGGCCCTCCCCTCTGAACCCCCGCTCAGTGGCACTGCCCAGATCCGTGGGCGAGGATGGCGTGCATGGAACTCGCCTACGTGCTCGTGGCGGCCATCGTCCTGCTGTGGGCGCGGTCCGCGTGGAAGAAGCGTCGCAACGAGCGGCTGGTTGCCCTCCGCCGAGTCGAGATCGACGAGCGCAAGGACGTATTCCACTGGTCGTGGACTTTCGACTTCGTAGAGATGCTTCTGGTCTACGAGTACAACGTGTACGACTGGCCTCCGACGGAGAGCCACGACCTTTTCGAACTTCGGCGGCGCGATGGTCCGACGTGGGAGATGCGCTTCCATCCGGACACCGTGCCGGAGGCGCTCAAGGATCTGGAGCGCTCCGCACGCAATCCGTTCGCGGAGCCAGAGCATTTGGCGAAGCAGCGGGCCATGATCACGGACGGGAAGTGGAGGTCCGTCCCGGACGACATCACTACGACCCTGGAGACGAGATACCAGTTATTCGTACGTAACTACGACCCGTCCGTCGATGTGGAGGTCGTGCCACTTGCGGTGTACTGGCGCCGTCGCCTTGCGTTCCAGCGACAGCGCGAGGAGAAGGAAGATGCGGCAGAGGCCGCCCGCAAGGGCACTAGCGCATCTCCGCGAACCAGCCTCGCAACCGGACACGAGAAGACATCGGCCTAAGGAGCGTCCGGCGGCACTGTCCGCAGGTTGGCGACTCGCGCTTGCAGGTGCAGTTCGCGTTCTGCGTCGCGGCGGACGAACTCCAGCCAGAAGCATTCCTCAGCCGCTCCAGTTCGGAGAACGACACCGGCCCGCCGCTGGGGGCCAAGCCGGTTCATCACAACGTTTCCTCAAGGCTGGGCGGCTCGCGTCGTTCCAGGCCCCAGGAGCAGAGACCGATGGAGCATCCCCGCGCGCCCCATCGGTCGAACGTCGAAGCCCCTACCGAATGACTAGGACGCAGCGGGAGGTGGGTCCTTCGGCTGCTCCCCCGGAACGCGAGAGGACTTGAGCGCCGGTTTCTCCTCCTCTGCGTCGGGGGCCGACTGCCTCGCCTTCTGTTCCTTGTGCCCCTTCGGCTCCTTCGCCTTCCGTTCCTTGTGCCCCTTCGGCTTCCGCGCCTCCAGGCCCAGCGCCTGCCGCGCCTCCCGTTCCTTCGGGTCCAGGCCCCAGCCAGAGGGACGGGCGAGCACCAGCGGCATCCCACGGGCGGTCCACGGGAACAGGACGATATCCCCGTCAACGTCGGCCAGTGACTCGGGGAGGGTGATCGCGTTGTGAGGCCCCCAGATGTGCGCCGGGTCCTCCTCTCCACGTATCACCCGACGCACTTGTTCGATGCGTCCTCTCACCAGAGAGAGCATGGAGAAGATGCACGCGGGGGCATCTTCCTCCGACTCCTCGTCCATGAAGCCTTGACGGGTCTGGTAGTCCGCGAGGATCTCCGTGATCCCCTCAAGCTCGACCGCCGGTTTTGTCCCGCTTGCTTCCTCTCCGCTTGTCAGTAGCAGCGCACTCCGTGCGTGGTCGGCTGCGCTTGGTATGCGCGGTCGGTCGGGATGCTTCTGGCTGCCCCGCGGCATCCTCGGCTGGATCGAGTGCCCAAGTGCCCTCGTCCCAGCGTTTCAGGGACTCCGAAGCTTCAAAAGCGGCCAGCCCTTCACCTTTTGCGATCTCCAGTAAGACGGCCCTGGCTTCCGCCGTCCGATAGCGCAGCAGGTAGACCGCCGCCATGCCTCGTACGTCCATTCGGGGATGCGTGAGCAACAGGGCGAGCGCGTCCCGTCCCGCGTTCCCGTGAGCGCGCAACTTCTTGAACGTGGCGAGCCGCTGCTTCGCGTGCCTGTTTCCAGTTCTGGCATCACCTCTGAAGATTGCGTCCGTCTGTTCCGCTGTGTGGTGGGCAAACCTTTCCGCCAGCTCTTCTAGCTGTTCTACCTGACTCTCCAAATCCCTCTCCTGATGTTCTCAATTGCCTTCAGTCCGAACTGACGCTGGGTTTCGTATGACTGCGTGCCAATCCATTGCCGAACCGTCAGGGTTGTGGAGCCGGTGATTCCTTCTCGGATCGACGAGTAGAAGGCGCTCACGTCGGTGTGTAGCCCCGCGTTGAGCGCGGTGATGTTCTCGGTGTTGTGTAAGGCCTCGCCCCCGAACCGCCTCAGGTTGCCCGGTGTCTGCTCCACGATGTGATGCCATTGCTTCCCCAGGCCCGCTGACCCCATGGCCGATTTGAAGCCACTATACGACCCCCACGCTCTATGTCCGTTGGAGAGGAGCCTACCCCGGCTCGGCGCAGGACTCCCAGCGGCAACGCCTCGGGCGGCCATGGCCACGGCCTGAGGCGCCAACACGAGTCGGACCGTTCCCTCGGGAACCGAGACAATGACACGCTCGGCTCCGGTGACCGCGTCCTGCAAGCGCAAGCCAGTATTGGCCGCGAACCTCTCCGAAGCTTGCGCGAATCCCGGTAGATTCGGAGCCTTGGATGCGAGCGCCGACGTTTCCCCTATCGCCGTTGTCGCCACCACCACGAGAATCCGCACACTGTTGGGGCCAATGACACGGCCGAACCGCTCGCCTATCTGGCGCAACTCGGCAAAGGTAGAGGCTCGGGGCGCATCCTCGTAAAGCTCCGCATAGGCTTTCAGCAGGTTGAAGAATTCCCACCCGAGATAAGCCCACATGGCCGCGCTAAAAACCAGGGTCGCGCCCTTTGTCACGGGCTCGGGCACGGGCGCCAACAATAGCGCCATGTAAACCGTGATGGTGATGCTAAGCATCATCATGACGCGCGTGGGATCGAGCATTGCCCGCACTTCCGCGTTGACGCCCTCCAGGGCAGGGCCTACCGCCAGGGCAACCGCAAGGCGGCGCTTGTCGTCATCTTGAAAGCGAGGCCCGTCGTCAAACAGTGTCAGGCAATCCCCCGGGGTGCCGCACCGCTCGCAATAATGGCCGTATGACTGCGCCAGGTCTGCGCTCAAAGCCTCCCCGCTCAAAGACACGGAGACCAACGCCAGCCGACCGCCGACATGCAGAGGGGGGCGGAACGTGGCTACCCGTAGCGGCGCGTTCAGCCAAAATGTTGTCAGGGCTGCCGTAAACTCGGAGTCACTCACCTGCACAGGCGCAAAGTCCGTGGGCAGCTTGGTGAAGACAGCTTCTCCCTGGCCCCCGTCGTCGGCTTCCGCATCCAGCGGCTCCGCCTCGGGGGAATCATGCGGCATGGACGAACGATGACGATACGCCGTCAACCCTCCGCCCCTCGGGGCTCCCGTGGCGCACGCTGTCACCAGCATCAACGCTGCCAGGGCCAGCGCCCCCACGCGCAAGCACCGCCGCGTGTCCACAGGACGCGACTTGTCGGAATGTTTCAACATCGCCACATGTCTCCGGGCGGGCCGCCTGAGTTGGAAGCCCAAACCCGAAGATTACTAGAAATCAGCTGACAGCAAGATCAAGCCACCGGGTCCGGTGAGGTGCTGGAAATTCAGGAGATCAAGTGCATGCGGCCCGCATCGGTGAGGCGCTCTCGGCCACAGCGGACGCGCTCTCGCCAAGTCGCTCAACAACCTGCGGGGCTTCGTGTAGACCGTCTTCTCCAAGGCCATTCAGCGCGGGCTCTGCAAGGACGCCAACCCTACGACTGCGCATCCTCGGGCACTCCTCGCCCACCATCACGGCGGGGGTCTACGGGCACCTCGACGTTGACGACATGCGCGCGGGCCTGGAGCAGCTCAGCTTCCAGCCGTCCGAGGCACCGGTTGCCGAGGTGCTCCCGCTGGCGGTGGGCGGCCCGCATGGTGCGCCGGTGGTGCGGAACCTGGAGAGGGAGGATTCCCGCTCCCGCTCCTCAGCGGAAAATCCCGAAGCGCGGGGCGGGGTTACGGGGAGTGGGCCCTCCTGGATTCGAACCAGGGACCAATCGGTTATGAGCCGACAGCTCTGACCGCTGAGCTAAGGGCCCCCACATGCCACCCACGGACGGCGCCGAGGCGCCGTTCCGACCTGGGAACTATCGCGCACCCCGCTCCGGCGCAAGGGGGCGCGTGCCCGCGCTGCTCAGCGCTTCACGCGCCAGCGCGTGCCCTCTCCTTCCATGCGCACGCCCTCGGCCTTCAGCCGCCGGGATTGTTCCACCGCCACGCCCGGCGCCAGGGTTCCGTCGGCGCGGATGACCCGCCACCACGGCACGTTCTCCAGCGTCTTGAGTTCCCTCCCCACGCCTCGCGCCGCTCCTGGTCGCCCCGCGTAGAGGGCTATTTGCGCGTATGAGCGCACTTCTCCTCTCGGAATGGCTCGCACCGCCCGGCGCACCGCCTCGGGGAAGGGGAGGGGTGGGGGGCGCTCGGCTGTCTTACGCTTCGTCGGCATTGGACCTCCTCGGCTCGGCGCAGACCCTCACCCCAGCCCTCTCCCAGGGGGAGAGGGGGCATACACGGAAAAAGCCCCCGGTCCTCTGGGGGAGCGGGGGCTTCTTCTTACTCCAGCCGCCCCGTCTCACGGAGCGACCTCTTGGGTCGGGTACCCTCACCCCGACCCTCTCCCGGAGGGAGAGGGAGGGGATGGGGTTGGTGGTGCAGGGGCGCTCAGCTCTCCACGAAGGAGCGCAGACGCTTGGAGCGGCTCGGGTGACGCAGCTTGCGCAGCGCCTTGGCCTCGATCTGTCGGATGCGCTCGCGCGTCACCTCGAAGTCCTGGCCCACCTCTTCCAACGTGTGGTCGCTCTTCTCGCCAATGCCGAAGCGCATCCGCAGCACCTTCTCCTCACGCGGCGTCAGCGTGGCCAGCACCTTCCTCGTCTGCTCGGCCAGGTTCATGTTGATCACCGCGTCCGACGGCGACACCAGGCTCTTGTCCTCGATGAAGTCGCCCAGGTGGCTGTCCTCTTCCTCGCCAATCGGCGTCTCCAGGGAGATCGGCTCCTTGGCGATCTTCAGCACCTTGCGCACCTTGTCGAGCGGCAGCTCCATCTTCTCCGCGATCTCCTCGGGCGTCGGCTCGCGGCCAATCTCCTGCACCAGGTAGCGGCTCGTACGGATGAGCTTGTTGATCGTCTCGATCATGTGCACCGGGATGCGGATGGTGCGCGCCTGATCCGCGATCGCACGCGTGATCGCCTGGCGGATCCACCACGTGGCGTACGTCGAGAACTTGTAGCCGCGCTTGTACTCGAACTTGTCCACCGCCTTCATCAGGCCGATGTTGCCCTCCTGGATGAGGTCCAGGAACTGCAGGCCACGGTTCGTGTACTTCTTCGCGATGGAGACCACCAGGCGCAGGTTGGCCTCGACCAGCTCCGTCTTGGCGCGCTCGGCGCGGCGCTCACCCAGGCGGATGGCCTCGTAGTTGCGGCGCAGCTCCTCCACCTCGAGGTTGGCCTCCTCCTCCACCCGCTTGATGTTGCGCGTGGCGGTGCGCACGTCGCGCTCCAACGCATCCAGCTGCTCGCTGGTGACGTTGAGCTTGCGCTGCGCCTTCTTCATGGCCTCGGGATCCTCCTTGGCCTCGCGCAGCAGCTCGCGCATCTGCTCCAGCGGCACCCCGTAGCGGCGCTCCAGCTCGCGCAGCTCCGCCTCCGCCTTCTCCACCCGCTCGATGAGCCCCTTCAGGTTGGCGACGATGCGGTCCACCTGCTTCTTGTTCAGCCGCATCTCCTCCAGGACCTCCATCATCTTGGTCCGGAGATCCTTCACCTCCTGCTTGAGCTCCTTCTTCTTCACCTCGGTGAGCTTCTTCTTGCCGAGCAGCTCCGCGTCCAGCGCCTCGCAGTCCTTGGCGAACTTGCGGATGCGCTCGATCTGCTTGTTGATCTGCTCGATCTTGTTCAGCTCGCTCTGCGCCAGCTGCTGCGGCTGGGCCTCACCCTCGGCGCCCTCCTCCGTGGCCTCCACCTCGGCCTCGCCCTCGCCCTCGCCCTGGGCCTCCTCGGGCGCGTCCTTGATGACGTCGCGCACCCGCAGCTTGCCGTTCTTGAGCTTGGTGCCGATGTCGAGGATCTCCACCATCGCCACGCGGCACGCCAGCAGCGCGCGCAGCACTTCCTTCTCGCCCTCCTCGATGCGCTTGGCGATCTCCACCTCGCCCTCGCGCGTGAGCAGGCTCACGCTGCCCATCTTGCGCAGGTAGAGGCGCACCGGATCGTTCGACTTGCCACCCGGCTCGTCGTCCTCGTCCTTCTCGTCCTCCTCGGCCTCGGCGCGCTCTTCCTCCACCGCGACCGTGGGCTTGATCTCCGTGCTCTGGGCGGCCTTCTGCGCGTCGACGATCTCGATGTCGTTGTCGCCGAACATGCTCATCACGTCGTCGATCTGATCCGACGACACGATGTCCGCGGGCAGGGCGTCATTGACCTCGTCGTAGGTGAGGAAGCCCTTCTCGCGACCGGCGGCCAGGAGATCCTTGACCTCCTTGCGGTCCGCGATGGGCTCCTCGTCCACCTCGTCCTCCACGGCGTCCGGATCGACCTCGACGGCGGCGGCAGCCTCCTCCGCGGCCTCCTCGGGATCGACGTCACCGTCGTCCACCTGCGTCACGGCCTTGCGCTTCTTGAGCGTCTCGGTGGCCTTCTCGGCCGCGGCGGCCTTCTCGTTCTTGTCGGCCTTCTTGGCGGACACGGCGTTGGCGTCGGCGGTCTCGGTACCCTTGGCCGCGGCGTCCTCCGGCTTCTTCTTCTTGCGGATCTCCGGGGCCACCTTCTTCTTGGGCTTGACGGCCACCTTCGAGGAGGGCTTCTGCGTCGGCATTCGGGTACTTCTCCTTGGAAAAACAGGGACCTGGCCTGGAGCGAGCCGGCCGATCTATCGCAAAGTGGAGGATTCTTACAAACGCGAACTCAAACCGGTTGCATCGGTGTCTTTGTTCCCGGGGGAGGCGGGCGGATTTCCTCTTCCACCCTTTTCTTCAGTGCGAGCAGCTCGATTCGCTGTGCGAGAAGGCGCCGGGTCTCCTCTGACAGGTCATGGGCGCCGACCGTCTGGCGGGTGGTGCGCTCGATGTAGGACAACTGCTCGCGGATGCGGCGGAGGATGAGGTTCCGGCAGACGAGCAGGAACGTATGCTCGAGGGCCGAGCCGCCTTCCGGCAGCTGGCGCCAGGCGGCCTCCAGGGCCCGTTTGACGGTGTCGTGGGCCTCGAAGAGGGCGTCCCCGGCGCCGATGCCGGAGGTGGCCTGGGCGAGCGCCATGCGCAGGCCGGGGTGGGCCAGCTCGTCGCAGACGCGGAAGATGTCGCGGGCCACCAGCCGGGGCTCGCGCAGGGCGGCGGCCACGTACATGGCCTCCAGCGCGTCCGGGGGCTTCACAGGGGGCGGGCGGGGCGCCGCGGGGGCCGCTCCCCGGGCAGGCGGCCCGTTGGGACGGCCCGGTGCGTGGGACGCCTCCTGGCCGGGCTTGGGGACGGGCTTCACCTGGGGAGGCGCCTTGCCGCGCAGCGTGGTCTCCAGCTCGGCGGCGGGCAGCCCACACCAGCCGCTCAGCGCGGTGAAGAAGGCCGAGCGCACCAGCCCCACCGGCAGCTGGGCCGACACGGGCTTGAGCCGCTCCAGCGCGGCCATCTTCTCCTCGAAGGAGGCCTCCTTCCCCTGGGGCAGGACGGTGAGGAAGACGTGGTGGGTGAGGGGACGGGCCTCGGCCAGCAGGCGCTCCAGGCCCGTGGCGCCCTCGCGGCGGATGAAGGTGTCCGGGTCGTCGCCCTGGGGCAGCAGGGCCACCTTGGCGGCCGCTCCCGCGGCCAGCAGGGGGCCGGCCAGACGCTCCACGGCGGCCAGACCCGCCTGGTCTCCGTCCAGCAGGAGGAAGAGCTCCCGGGCCTCGGCGCGGCCGAGCACCTTGAGGTGGCCGGGGGTGAGGGCGGTGGAGCACAGCGCCACCGTGTGCTTCACCCCCTCCTGGTGCAGCGCGATGCAGTCGAAGTACCCCTCCACGAGGACGGCGGCCTTGCGGCGGCGGATCTCATCGCGCGCCTGGTCCATGCCGAAGAGGGTCTCGCTCTTGTTGTAGAGCCGGGACTCGCGGGAGTTCAGGTACTTGGGGCCCTCCTCCGCGTCCACCAGCCGGCCGCCGAAGGCGATGGGGCGGCCCTCCGGGGCGCGGATGGGGATGATGAGGCGGCTGCGGAAGAAGTCGTAGTAGCCGTCGCCCTTCTGGCGCTTGGAGATGAGGCCCGCGTTGAGGCCCCAGTCGATCATCCCCACCTTGGCGAGCCGATCCGCCAGCGAGGTCCACGCGGCCGGGGCCCAGCCCAGCCCGAAGGCGCGGGCGGTGTCCTCGCTGATGCCGCGGCTGGCGAGGTAGTCGCGGGCGCGGCGCCCCTCCTCCTCCCACAGGAGCGTCCGGAAGTGCTCGGCCGCCTGGTCGGTCACGTCCTTGAGCTGCTGCCGCTCCCGGGCACCGGGGTCCTGCGCCGCCTCCAGGTCCACCCCCACCTCGCGGGCCAGGTCCCTCACCGCGTCGATGAAGGTCTTCCCCAGGTAGCGCTGGACGAAGGACACGGCGTCGCCGCTGGCCCGGCATCCGTGGCAGAAATAGAAGCGCTTCTCCGGGACGACATAGAAGGAGGGCGTCTTCTCCTGGTGGAACGGGCAGCGGCCCTTGTACTCGCGGCCGGCCTTCTTCAGCTCGACGTAGCGCGAGACGAGGTTCACCAGGTCCACCCGCTCGAGGACCTCCTGGATCTTGTGCTCGGGGATCACAGCCACCCCCTCCGCCCGGCGTGGCCGGACCGACATGGCCCGCGTGCCAGCCCCAGCGGACGAGTATGGGGCGCTCCCCTGACACACGGGGGTCGCGCACCCGGGGCAGGAGGGACGATGTAGGTCCAGCTCGGGTCGGAGGTGTTCAGTGGGAGGGCCATTTCCGGCGCTTCGGGGGCCGCCCGGAACCTGGGCGGGAAGTCAACCGGAATACCCTTAATGGCCGATCAGCGGCCGGGCAAGTTCTCAAGAACCCGCCCGGCGCCGTTCGAGGCCAGAAACGTCAGGACAGCTTGGACAGCTGACTCTTCACTTCCTCGGAGATGGCGCGGCCCTCGGCCCGGCCCTGCAGCTTGGGCGAGAGGAGCTTCATCACCGCACCCATGTCCTTGGCGCTCTTGGCGCCCGCCTGGGTGATGGCGGCCTGGACCTCGGCGCGCAGCTCGTCGGCGGACAGCTGCTTGGGCAGGTAGTTCTGGAGGACGGAGATCTCCTGCTCCTCCTTCTCGGCCAGCTCGGGGCGGCCGCCCGTCTTGTACTGCTCGACGGAGTCGCGGCGCTGCTTGATGAGGGTGCCGATGACCTGAAGGATGGCGCCCTCGTCGAGGGGGCCGGTGGCGCCGGGCTCCACTTCCTTGTACTTGATGGCGCTCTTGAGCATCCGCAGGACGCTGGTGTGCAGCTCGTTCTTCGACCGCATCGCGTCCTTGAGGTCGGCGTCGATGCGCTCTCTCACGGTGGCCATGACAGGGCTCCAGGAATGTGTGGGAAGGGTGCTACAGGGACGAGAGCCAGGGCGCGAACTGACGCGGCCCCGGCTCCCGCGGGGGCGCTAGTACGTCTTGCGCGCCTTCTTCACCGCGCGCTTCTTGGCCGCGAGAGCCTTCTTCTTCCGCTTCACGGAAGGCTTCTCGTAGTGCTCGCGCTTACGGATCTCGGAGAGGATACCAGCCTTCTCGGTGGCCTTCTTGAAGCGCTTGAGGGCGCTCTCGATGGACTCACCATCCTTCACTCGAATGCCGGGCATGCCTGTCACCTCCTTCCGCGTGCGCTAGATGTTAGGGGGCGCCGATATGACGCAGCGGGCGTGAAAACGCAAGGACACCCGCAGAAAAGGGCTTGCCGGGTAGGCTAAAATAGACCCTCCGTGACCCCCGCCCTCTTCCTCGTCCTGTTCTTGTCCGCCGGTCAGCATGGCGGCCAGGGTGCGCTCGGTTGCTGGACATCCTGCCAGAGGCACGTCCAGGACTCCGCCCTTCGCACCCAGGTCTGCAAGCTGTGCGTCACCTCCGGCCGCTCCGATGCCTGGGTGATGGAGCTGGGCAAGAAGCCCGGTCTCCAGGCGGCGGCGGCGCTGAAGTCGGCCCTCTCCGACCCGGACTGGCGGATCCGGTGGGGGGCCCTGCGGGCCCAGGCGAAGGTCCGGGGCTTCACCGAAGCGCGCGTGCTGGCCGACTGGGTCGCCGATGCCCCAGCCAAGGAGGAGGTGCTCGTCTGTCTCACCGCCGCACGGGCCGCCGCGGAGACGGGCCGCTCCACCGCCTCCTTGCTGAAGGAGGCCGGGAGCAGGGGCGGGGAGGCAGCCGCCCGGATCTGGGCCCGTCGGGACGCCATCCGGCAGGCCTTGGAGGTGGAGGTTTACGCCGAGAACGCCTCGCTCCGGGGGGAGGCGCTCGCCCACCTCGCCACCTTCCTCGGCCAGCCACCCGCCCGGGTGCTGCTGAAGGCCATGGAGGGGCGCCCCGAATCCGCCGACGAGGCCCCCGCCTCCGCGCTCCTCCTGGTGGCCGACAAGCAGGGCACCTCGGTGGGGCGGATGCTCCTCCAGGAGGCGAAGCCGGCGGACCAGGTCCTCATCAACCGCCTCTTCGCCGTCTACTCCCAGCACCTGGAGAAGCTTCAGAAGGGGCTCTCCTCCGCCGACATCACGGAGCGGCGCGGCGCCGTGCAGTCGCTGCGGCGCTACGGCCCGCTGGCGCAGCGCGAGCTGGAGCGCGCCCTGGGGGATACGGAGGTGCTGGTGCGCCGGCAGGCGGCGCGCGGGCTCGCCGAGCTCGAGGGCCTGCCGCTGATGGAGGCCGCCGCCCGGCGGCTCCGCGCGGACGGGGCCACGCCGGCCGTCCAACGCACGTGGTTGCAGGTGGCCGCGACCGACAAGGGCTGTGAGCCCTTCCTCCTGGAGGTGGCGCGCGACACGCGGCTCCCCGCGGAGACCCGAGGGGAGGCGGTGGGCCAGCTCTCCGATTGCGCCGGTGGTGGCAAGCGCCGCTTCCAGGTGCTGACTCCCTTCCTCCAGGACTCGCAGGCGCTGGTGCGGGCCGGGGCGGTGCGGGCGCTCGCCGTGCCGCACTCGCCCGAGGGAGACAAGGCCCTCGCCGCCGCGCTCGGGGACTCCGCGCCGGAGGTGGTGGTCGCCGCCCTCGACGTGGTGGGCCAGCAGCGCCAGGTGGGGCAGGCGGAGGCCGCGGTGGTGCTGCTCGGCTCCGAGCACCCCACCGTGCGCGAGGCCTCCGCCCGGACGTTGGAGTGGATCGGCCGGCCCCAGCACGTGAAGCCCCTCGCCCAGACGCTGCACGAGGACAGCGTGCCCGCGGTGCGCGTGGCCGCGGCCCGGACGCTGGGCGTGCTGGGGGGACCCTTCGCCGCCTCCGCGCTCAGTCAGGCCCTCTCGAAGGACCCGGACTCCCACGTCCAGCACGTGGCGCGGCGAGGACTGGAGCGGCTTGGCTTCAACCCTCCCTGAGCGGCTCGCGCGCCCCTTGCGGGCCGTTCAGGTACGTCGCTATGGTACGAGGTCTGGAGAGGTGGGAATGAGGATTACACGAGCCATCGTCATCGAGCCGGGTACCGCCGGGCGCCGCAAGCTGAAAGAGGGACTGGAGAAGGCGGGACTCGGGGTGTCCGCCGTGGCGGGGTGGGAGGAGGCAGAGGGGAGGGCCCAGCTGGTGGTGCTGGGGCCCACGGTGGAGCGGCCGGCCCAGGTGGCGCGCGCGGTGCGGGAGCGGCTTCCCCAGGCGCTGCTGCTGGCCGCCCAGGAGACGCCCGGGAAGGCCAGCTTCGCGGAGGGCATCCTTCCGCTCCCCGTCTCCGCGAAGGACTTGCGGGTGCGCCTGCCCGAGCTGGTGAAGCTGCGGACGCTCTCCCGCGCCAGGCGCTCCGCGTCCGCTCCCGAGCCGGTGCGCGCCCCGGGAGAGGCGTTGTTGGATCCGCTCACCCAGTTCTACGCCTTCGCGCACTTCAAGGACTTCGTCTTCGTCGAGGTGAAGCGCTCACGGCGCCACGGTCTGCCGCTGGCCCTCGCGCTGGTGGCCTTCGATCCGCTCGAGGTGCAGGCGGACCGCGAGCTGCGCGAGCAGCTCCACGGAGGTCTGGCGCTCGCCATCCGGCGCTCGCTGCGCGACACGGACTACCCGGTGCAATACTCGGCGGACCGGGTGCTGCTGCTGCTTCCCCACACGGACCTGGCCGGAGCCCACACCGTGGCCCGCCGCGTCTGCGAGCGCGTGGCCCGTTCCAGTCTCACCTTCGACGACAAGGTCATCCGCCCCACCGTCTCCGTGGGACTGGCCGCGCTCGCTCCCGGGCGGGAGCTGTCCTTCTCCGACCTCATCCGCCAGGCCCAGAGCTCGCTGGAGTCGGCCCGGTCCGCTGGCGGCAACCGCGTGGAGATGCTCGCGGAGACGCCGGGACTCGAATTGGAGATCGAGGGGACTTAGGACGACCCTCACCCCGACCCTCTCCCAGGGGGAGAGGGCCTGACTCACGGACCGCTGATGGCCTTGCCGTCCACCCGGTTCCGTCCCGCTCGCTTGGCCCGGTAGAGGTACTTGTCCGCCGCGGCGATGATGTCCTCCGCCTGCGCGAAGTCAGAGTCGTGCAGCGTGGCCACGCCCAGGCTGATCGTCACCTTGATGGGCGTGCCCGCGAAGATGAAGTCCGTGCGGTCCACCGCCACCCGGCAGCGCTCGGCGCACGACAGCGCCTGCTCCTCACCGGACTCGCGCAGCATCAGGGCGAACTCCTCGCCTCCGTAGCGCGCGAACAGGTCCTCCGTCCGGATGGTGTCGCTCACCCGCTGCGCGATGCGCGCCAGCACGTAGTCGCCCGCCGGGTGCCCGTACACGTCGTTGATCTTCTTGAAGTAATCCACGTCGAACATCACCAGGGACAGGGCCACCCGGTGGCGCAGGCAGTACGCGAACTCCTTGCGCAGCGTGTCGAGGAAGAACTTCTTGTTGTACAGGCGCGTCAGCCCGTCTCGCGTGGCCGACTCGTAGATGCTGCGCTGGTAGGCCTCCTCCAGCTGATCCTGGATGGAGAACTTCAGCACCGTGTTGGAGCCGATCTGGATCTTGTCGCCGTCGTACAGCGGCGCGGCGCTCACCTTCAGCCCGTTGAGGAACGTGCCGTTGGTGCTGCCCAGATCCACCAGCTGGAAGCGCCCATCCCCGAGCGACACCACCTTCGCGTGCTTGCGCGAGATGCCATCGTCCTCGACCTGGAACTGCGCCTCCGTGCTTCGGCCGAGCACCGTCTCCGATCGATCCAGCTTGAACATCCGGCCGATGCCCGCCGGAGACTTCGTGCTGATGACGATCAGATACGCGCTCTGCTGCTGTGGCGCCGCTGCGCCCAGCAGGTCCGAAATCGAATGGACGGCGGTCTTCTCGTCGGACATCGTGCCCCCCATCTTATGGGCCGGAGATGATTACCAGCAAGCAGGCCTCGGACCGGACGCACACGGATGGTCGCTCTTAACGGGCGCGTTTCGAGTTTTTGGCCGGGCTCTCCTGCACGGCCGGAGGGCGCTCGGTCATCTCCCCGACAATTGGCGTCTGGATGAACCGGGCCAGCGCCTCCCTGTCCCGCCGGTGGTAGGCAAGCCCCTGCATCAGCTTCACCAGCGCCGCCGAGGGCGTCATGTCCCCCCCGCTCAGGGCCCCCTCCGCCAGCGCCGCCGCCCCGGACTCGTAGAGCGTGAGGTCCACCCCGTTGCGGTGCGCCTGACTCACCACCACCACCGGCACCTCGCGCTCACGGGCCTGCCGGAAGAGTGGCAGCAGCGAGCGCCCCAGCGACGGATCGATGGGGAAATTGCCCGCGCCATAGGCCTCCACGACCAGGCCGCGCACATGGGGCAGCAGGGCCAGGGGCAGGGCGGGGTCCAACCCCGGGTAGACCTTGAGCAGGAAGACGCGAGGCTCCAGCTTCTCGCGCAGGCGGAAGGGTCCCTTCTGTCTCAGACCCGGCGCGAAGGTGGCATCCACTCCCAGTATGCCCAGCAGGGGGCAGTTGGGGCTCTCGAAGGCGTCGTACTCGGACACCTTCACCTTGCGGGTGCGGTTGCCGCGGTAGAGGTGGGAGTCGAAGCAGATGCTCACCTCGGGAGGCCCCTGGAGGGCGGAGAGCACCGCGTCGATGAGGTTGAGCCGCGCGTCCGAGCGGATTTCTCCCAGGGGCCGCTGCGAGCCCGTCATCACCACCGGTTTGGGCAGCCCGGGCAGCATGAAGGACAGGGCGCTCGCGGTGTGGGCGAGCGTGTCCGTGCCGTGCGTCACCACCGCGCCATCGAACTCCGGCAGCCGGCGGTGCAGGTGCTCGGCGAGCCGGCTCCACAGCTCGGGCTGCATCTCCGAGCTGTCCAGGTTGGAGAAGAGCTCCAGCTCGATGTCGGCGAGCTGGAAGAGCTCGGGGCAGCGGCGCTCGAGCGTCTTGAAGAAGGCGGCGGGCCGCAGGGCGGACGGCCGGCCTCCGGCCATCCCCAGCGTGCCGCCGGTATGCAGCATGAGGATTCTGGGCATATCGCGGGGCCCCTCCCTCGCAGAGCCGGGGTTGCTTTACAAGCCCCGCGCGCATGGCTAAGACCGGCGCGTGCTCCCTGCTCGCTGCAACCGAGTCCTCCTGGCGCTCTCCGTGGCGCTGATGGCCACCGCCTGTTCCAAGAACTCCGAGGCGGCCGCGCCGCCCCAGGCCGCCGCGCCCAGGCCGGCCGCCCCCGCTCCGAGCGCGCCTCCCCCGGCCGCCGCTCCCTCCCCGGGTGGCGACATGCTCGCCGGGATTCCGGGCATGGACTTCTCCGCGCTGCCGCCCGCCGCCAAGCGCGAGCTGTCCACCGTCCTGTCCGATGAGTTCTGCTACTGCGGCTGCCCCCACACCCTGGGCCAGTGCCTGAAGGGGCACACCACGTGCCAGCACGGCAAGCGCATGGCCCGGCTCGCCGCGAAGCAGGCCGCCGCCGGCGTGCCGGCCACGGAGATCATCGTCGCGCTCTCCGAGTACTACGCCTCCTTCCGCGCCCCCCGGAAGACGCTCGAGGTGGACCCGCGCATGTGCCAGGGCGACCCCAAGGCGCAGGTGACGCTGGTGGAGTTCTTCGACTTCGAGTGCCCCTACTGCGGCAAGGCCCGCCCGCTGCTGGAGGCCTTCGCGAAGAAGAACGCCAGCCGGGTGCGCATGTGCGCCGTCCCGTTCCCCCTGCCCATGCACCCCAACGCCATTCCCGCCGGCCAGGCGGCCATGTGGGCGCGCGACCAGGGCAAGTACTGGGAGATGCACGACGCCCTGTTCGAGAACGCGCAGAACCTGTCGCCGGCGAGGATCGTGGAGATCGCCAACAAGCTGGGGCTCAAGGGCGCGGACCTGCAGAAGACGCTCCAGGCCGGCACCTACGCGAAGGAAGTGGAGAAGTACAAGAACCTGGGCCAGGCGGCCAACATCCACGGCACGCCCAGCCTCTTCTTCAACGGCCGCTCCTACGACGCCAACATGGGCCTCACCGAGGACGCCCTCACCCACACCCTGGAGGACGAGCTCGAGTGGCGCGCGAACAAGAACGCGTGGGCCGCCGACTGATGGCGCCATGAGCCAACGCTTCCGCATCGACGGCTCCCAGCTCGTCCCCGACGAGCGCCAGGGCACGCAGCAGGCCGCCACGCTGGCGGGCCGTACGGGCTCGTACGTGTTGCAGCCCACCTCGCCGGACCTGCTCGTCTTCTCTCGCACCCCGGCCGAGGGCGGTGCGCTGGCCGCTCCGCGCGTGGTGCTGTCCGGGGACGCGGCCGGCTTCCCGCTGTCGGACCTCATCGCCTTCCTCAGCCAGTCGCGCTGGAGCGGCGTCATCCGCGTGCAGGCCCCCGGCGGCGAGCGCTCCGTCATCCTGCGCGAGGGCGAGGTGCGCGGCGCCACCTCGGATGTGGTGGCCGACAGGCTCGGCGAGGTGCTCGTCCGGCTGGGCTACGTGGAGCGTTCCCAGCTGGAGACCGTGCTGCGCGAGCAGCCCCCCTCGAAGATTGGCCGCACCCTGGTGGAGCGCGGCCTGCTCCAGGCGCACGACCTGTTCAAGTGCGTCACCCACCAGGTGAGCGAGATCTTCCACGCCATCGTCCTGTGCCGCGAGGGCAGCTTCTTCCTCGTGGACCAGCCGGTGGAGGACAAGCTCGGCCACAACATCCAGCTGTCCACGCAGAGCCTGCTGATGGACAGCATCCGGAAGATCGACGAGCTGGCGCACTTCCGCAAGCGCATCCCCCACAGCCGCCTCTACGTGCTGCGCAAGGGGCAGATGAACGCCAAGCTGGACGCGGACGAGGACAAGGTGCTGGCCCTGGTGGACGGCCGCCGCACGCTGTTGGACCTGGGGCAGGCCTCCCGGCTGTCCGAGTTCGACGTCACCAAGGTCGTCTACGGTCTGCTGGAGGGCGGCTTCGTGCAGCTGTCCGACAAGCCCATGGGCGGCACGGCGCAGTCGCTGTCCGGCATCCCCGCGGTGCGCCCGAAGACCTTCATGGGGATTCCCGTGGTGCGCCCATCCTCCACCGGCATCCCGGCGGTGCGGGTGTCGCAGTCCGGGCTGCGCGCCATCACCCAGCAGGCGACCCAGACGCCGGTGCTGGACGTGCGCGAGGTGGTGCGCGTCTTCAACCGCATCTTCCGGGAGATCGCCTCCGAGGTGTCCAAGCAGGGCCTGGCGCGCGAGTTCATCGCCTCGGCCAACGCCGCGCTCTCGGGACAGGCGCTGTCCTCGTCGCCCGTGCTGGCGGGGCTGGCCTTCGCGCAGGACGGAAGCCTGCAGGACGCCCGGCTGGTGGAGTCCTACGAGCGCTACCGCGCCACGCTGGGGCCGGAGCCACTCGCCGCCTTCCGGCAGGCGCTCAGCGACGTCATGTTCTTCCTCCTCTTCCAGGCGGGTGAGTTGCTCGAATCCCGCGCGGACGAGGACCTCGCCCGGCGCGTGAAGGACATGCTCGCCACGCTCGGCGGGTCATGAGCGACGCTCGGCTCCCCCGGCTGACGGAGGACGTGCCGGGGTGCGGTGGCGCCTTCAAGCTCGTCCCCGAGGACTTCGAGGTGGAGGAGCTCCCCGCCTACCAGCCCTCGGGGGAGGGGGAGCACCTCTACCTCTGGGTGGAGAAGCGCGGCCGGGACACCCGTGAGCTGGTGCGTGCCCTGGCCACCGCGCTGGGCGTGGACGAGGGAGAGATAGGGGTGGCCGGCATGAAGGACCGGCAGGCCATCACCCGGCAGCTGCTCTCCGTGCCCGCGAAGGCCGAGCCGCGTGTCCCGGACTTCTCGCTGGAGGGCGTGCGCGTCCTGTGGACCCGGCGCCATGGCAACAAGCTGCGCACCGGGCACCTGCGGGGAAACCGCTTCCGGCTGCGCCTGAGGGGCGTGCGGGACGTGGGGGCGGCGCGCGAGAGCTTCTCCCGGCTGGGCGCCCGGGGCGTTCCCAACTACTTCGGCGAGCAGCGCTTCGGGCGCGAGGGCGACAACGCGGATTTCGGCCGCCTGTTGGTGCTGGGCCAGCGGCTGCCGCGCCGTCCCGACAAGTTCCAGCGCAAGCTGTACCTCTCGGCCTTCCAGTCCCGCCTCTTCAACCGCGCCCTGGTGGACCGGCTGCGCGCGGGCACCTTCGACACGGCGCTCCTCGGGGACGTGCTGCGCAAGGAGGAGACGGGTGGCCTCTTCGTCTGCGAGTCGCCCGAGGTGGACGGGCCCCGCGCGGCCTCCTGGGAGGTGAGCCCCGCCGGGCCCCTCTTCGGGCCGAAGATGACGGCGGCCGCCCACGCCGTGGCCGAGGCCGAGGCGAAGCTGCTCGCCGACGAGGGTGTGACGCTGGACGACTTCAAGCGCGGAGGCGACGAGACCCAGGGCGGGCGCAGGCCCTACCGGGTGCGGCTCTCCAATCCCTCGCTCGAGGTGGAAGGGGAGGACGTGGTGCTCTCCTTCGAGCTGCCCAAGGGCTCCTACGCCACCGAAGTCCTCCACGAGCTGCTCAAGGACGGGTGAAGACCCCCGCCCCGGCGTTCGCTCATGACCGCCGTGGTGGGGTGGTGGCATCGTACGGCGCATGCGCCGACTCCTTCCACCGTTGGGTGCAGCGCTCCTGCTGTCCTCCTGCCTGTCCGGGCCCTCTCACGTGGGAGCAGCTTCTCCACGGGAGGGAACGCCCATCACCCTCGGGGTGAAGCACACCTTCCACTCCACCGTCCTCGGGGAGGAGCGTGGCTTCCTCGTCTACCTGCCGCCCGGGTACGACACCTCCTCGGAGCGCTACCCCGTTCTCTACCTCCTGGATGGCGATGCGTACTTCCACCACGCCACCGGCGTCGTGCGGTTCCTCGCGGAGAGCCATCGCATCCCCCGGATGATCGTGGTGGGGGTATCGAACACGGATCGCACGAGGGATTTCACCCCGCCGGTGTTGGAAGGCTTCCGGAGGCCTGGGGACACCTCCCAGCGGACCGTCGCGGAGTTGCGTCCCACCGCCGGAGGCGCGGAGCGGTTCCTGCGCTTCCTGGAGGAAGAGCTGGCTCCGCGCATCGAGTCCCGCTACCGCACGCAGCCGTACCGAATCCTCGTGGGGCACTCGTTGGGCGGACTCTTCGCCGTGCATACGCTGATGAACCACCCGCGGAGCTTCCACGCCTACATCGCCATCAGCCCGAGCCTCTGGTGGAACGGGAGCGAGCTCGTGAGCGGCGCGGTGCGGTCCCTCGAGCGCCTGCCCCCGCAGGAGCGCTTCCTCTACATGAGCATGGGGGACGAGTGGGACGACATGCTGGAACCCATCCAGCGGCTCGCGAGGACGCTCGAGCAGGCCCGGCCGGAGCGGCTGGTGTGGCACTACTCCTTCCTCGCGAACGACCATCACGGCAGCACCCCCCTCCGGACGCTCTACGATGGACTGGAGGCCCTCTTCGAGGACTGGCGCATCTCCGAGCCGCTCATGCGCGCGGGCGACCTGGAGAAGGTGGAGGCCAACTACGTCCGGGTGACGAAGCGGCTCGGTTACGAGCTCCATCCTCCCGAGGAACTGCTCAGCCGCATGGGGTACCAGCTGCTGGAGAGTGGCAGGGTCGATGCCGCTATCACCGTCTTCCGGCGCAACGTCGAGCTGCACGGCGACTCTCCCATCGTCCACGACGGCCTGGGAGAGGCCCTGGAGGCCGCGGGCCAACTGGATGCGGCGCTCGAGTGCTACACGCGCGCCATCCAGCGTGGCATCCAGACCGATCGCGTGCACCCCATCTTCCAGCAGCACCTCGAACGGGTGTTGCGGAAGCTGGCATCCCCGCAAAAGGAAGAGGGTGCTCGCGGCCCGGAGGTCACGGCACCCTCACCCTGACCCTCTCCCGGGGGAGAGGGGATTACTGCTCGATGATGTTGAACTCGGTGCGGCGGTTCTCCGCGCGGCCCTTCGCCGTCCCGTTGGTGGCGATCGGCTTCTCCTCACCGTAGCCCACGGCCTCCATCCGGCCCGGGTCGATGTCGCGCTTGATGAGCTGTGCCATCACCGCGTCCGCCCGCGACTGCGACAGCTTCAGGTTGGCCAGATCCTTGCCCAGCGAGTCCGTGTGGCCCTCGATGCGGATCTTCTTGATGGTCGGCATGTCGCGCAGCACCTGCGCCACGTCGTCGAGGATGCTGAAGCTCTCCTTGCCGATGATCTTCGCCGAGCCGGACGCGAACTTGATCTGCTTCTTGATCTCGATCTTGCCCTTCTTGACCACGACCATCTTGTACTTCTTGGCGCACCCGCGCTCGTCCTTCACGCCGGGCTCGTCCGGGCACACGTCCACGCGGTCCGGGATGCCGTCCTTGTCGGTGTCCGGATCCGGGCAGCCGCGCATCTCCTTCGGGCCGGCCTGCTCCGGGCACACGTCCATGCGGTCCACCAGGCCGTCGCCGTCCTTGTCCGGATCCGGGCAGCCACGCAGCTCCTTCGTGCCGGCCTGCTCGGGGCACACGTCCTGACGGTCCACGACGCCGTCGCCGTCCTTGTCGTCATCCGGGCAGCCGCCGTTCTCCAGCGGGCCGGACGTCACCGGGCAGCGGTCGATGCCATCGGGGATGCCGTCGGCGTCGTTGTCCAGGTCCGGGCAGCCGTCCTCGTCCTGGAAGCCGTCCTTGTCCTCGGGCTCCTCCGGGCACTTGTCCTGCGAGTCCTCGGCACCGTCCCCGTCCTTGTCCGTCCGGGGGCAGCCCAGGTTCTGGATGGCGCCCGCGGCGTCGGGGCACTTGTCCGAGCTGTCGATGAGGCCGTCCTGATCATTGTCCGGATCCGGGCAGCCATCCTCGTCCTGGTAGCCGTCCTTGTCCTCGGGCTGGTCGCGGCACTTGTCGACGTTGTCGGAGACGGTGTCGCCGTCGCTGTCCTTGGGCGCGTCCTCCGGGCAGCCCTGGTTGGACAGCGGGCCGGGCGTGAGCGGGCACTTGTCGTTGCCGTCCAGCACCTCGTCCTTGTCGTTGTCCGTCTCGGGGCAGCCGTCCGAGTCCTCGAAGCCGTCGCGATCCTCGGCGCGGTCCGGGCACGGATCGTCCTTGTCGAAGATGCCGTCGCCGTCGGAGTCCCGCTCCTCGATCTGCACCACCACCTGCTGCGAGGGCTTGGGGGTGATCTCCACCTGCGAGGGCGTCTGGTTGGGCTGGGTGGGAGTGTCCGGCTTCTCCTTGACCAGCACCTTCTGGGGCGCGCAGCTCCGGGAGGACTCGAGCGCCTTCTTGATGGCGGTCTCGGCGGTGCGGATGTGCTCGGAGGCACGGTAGCTGGTGCCCTGGCTCAGCTCGCCACGGGCGAAGTCGAGGTGGGCCTCGGCGGTGGCGAGGTCCACCGGGGCACAGCGCATGGCGCCACTGCGGCGCGCGCGCTCGATGTCGGCCTGGATGACCTCGGAGTCCGCGCGGACCTTGTTACCACTCACGCAGGCCGCGGAGAGCAGGAGCAGCGAGGAGGCGAAGAGACGTCGCATCGGGAGGGGGCTCTCGCGTCAGGGGTTGGGGCTGGAAGGAGGAAGTTCGTCGCCGTTGGCGTTGGCCATGGCCCGCTGACGGGCCTCGGCGGCGAAGCGGGCGGCCTTCTCTGCGAAGTCCACACCCGCCTGGTAGTCGGAGTAGCTGACTTCCTCGCGAGCCTTGTGGATGTAGAGGTTGGCGGCCGTCCACTCGTAGGGGGCCAGCTTCTCGGCGCCAGCGGTGCGCGCGGCCTGGATCTGCACCTCGGCGTCCAGCAGGTGCGAAGTGGACCTTACGGGACCACAACCGGCGAGGGCTCCCGCCGCAGCCACCAGTACCAGGAGTCGCTTCATGGGAGGGGCCTCGGGATAAGGGCTGGAAGACACTGGCCCCGGTCGTATCAATCGCCTCGGGGAGGGTCAAGAATCGGGCACTCCCACATCCGCGAGGGAGGGAGCGGGCCGGGACGGGGTTTTGACAGCCTGGCGCGGGGCTTGTCATCGTGGCCGGCCGTGCGCACCCTGCCCGCCTGCCTGCTGCTCGCCCTCGCACTCACCTCTTCGTCCGTCCTGGCCGCGCCGCCCTCCGTGCAGAAGCGCGTGGAGCGCCGCGCGGAGACGGAGCAACTCGTCCTCCAGGTGCTGGAGGGGAAGCTGGCCGTGCCCACCGCCATCTCCCGGCTGCGTCTGCTGCGCGAGGAGCCCTACGCGGCGGGGATGATCACCCAGGCCCTCCCCCGGGTGCTGGAGCCCCGGCGGCTGCGGGACGTGACGGCCGTGCTGGCCGGGCTGGAGGTGCGCACGGCGGAGCCCACCCTGGTGGGACTGGCCCGGCACGAGGACGGGGCGGTGCGCATGTACGCCGTCCAGGGCCTGGGCAGGCTGCGCAGCCAGCGCACCGACGTGATGCTGCCCCTGCTGGAGGACAAGTCGCTCGGGGTGCGCCGCGAGGTGGCCCGTGCCCTGGGGGCCACGCGCAACCCCAAGGTGGGCGCGGCGCTCCTCACCTCGGCGCGCGCGGAGACGGATCCCCAGACGCGCGTCCTGCTGCTGGAGGCGGTGGGGGCCTCGGGTGACAAGAAGCAGGCGCCGGCCTTGAAGGCCTTCCTCGACGACAGCTCGGAGAGCACCCGCTTCTCCGCCGCCCGCGGGCTGTGCCTGCTGGGCGCCCCCGAGGGCTTCGACTTCTCGCGCAAGCTGCTGGCCTCGGAGGACAAGCTGGTGCGCCGCCAGGGCCTGGCCCTCTACGAGGGAATTCCGGTGAAGCAGTCCGCTCCCGCGCTCCGCCCGCTGCTGGAGGACAAGGACCGGACGCTCGCGGCCGGCGCGGCCCGCATCCTCTACCAGGGAGGCGACAAGACGATGATGGCGTGGCTGGTGCTCGCCTCGTGGAACGCCAAGGGCGAGGAGAAGCTCACCTACGAGAAGGAACTGGAGACGCTCCAGCTCGCGGACGACGAGCGCAAGGCCATCCTCCGCAAGGCAGGGGTGGTGAAATGAAGGCATTCGCCCTGGCCGGGGCGTTGCTCGCACACGCGCCCGCCTCCGGAACCTCCCCGGCTCCGGCCGCGCCCGGTACACCGGCGCGCAAGCCCGCCACGGCGCCGGTGGTGGTCTGGGCCTCGCTCAGTGAGCAGGAGCGCGCCGCCTTCATCTCCGAGGACTCGCGCCTCCCGCTGCGGGAGCGGCTGCTGCGCGTGAGCGAGCGCTTCCTGGGCACACCCTATGTCCACTCTCCGCTGGGGGAGGGGAGCGGGGTGGATCCGGACCCGACCTTCCGGCTGGACGCGGTGGACTGCCTCACCTTCGTGGAGCAGGCGATGGCCATGAGCATGGCCCGCGCCGATGCCGAGGTGGCGAGGCTGCTCGAGCGCCTCCGGTACGCGAACACCCCCACCTACGAGGACCGCAACCACCTGATGGAGGCCCAGTGGCTGCCCAACAACCAGCGCAAGGGCTTCGTGGCGGACGTGACGCGGCGCTACGGCGGTGAGGACACGGTGCGCGTGCAGAAGGCGCTCACCGCGCTCACCTGGACGTCTCGCTCCTCCATGGCGCTGGGCCTGGACAAGGCGCACCAGCCGCGAGGCACCTACAGCCTGGACATGATTCCGCTGGACAAGGTGATGGCGCACGCGCGCCAGGTGCCCTCGGGCACCATCCTCGTGGTCCTGCGCGAGGACCTGCCGCTGAAGGCCACGCGGGTGACGCACCTGGGCTTCGTGGTGCAGAAGGGCAAGCGCACCTGGCTGCGCCACGCGCGCCGCGGCCTCGACGGCAACGGCCGCGTGGTGGACGAGGACCTGGAGACCTTCCTCGCGCGCAACGCGAAGTACGACAAGTGGAAGGTCTCCGGCGTGAGCCTCTACGAGGCCCGCAACCCCGACTCGGGCAACGGCGAGCTCGTCAGCTCCCCCTGACGGCATCACTTGCCGCCCATGCGCCCTCAGCCGCCGCTCGCTTGTAGACGTCTACAAGCGATGTGTGTCTTGGGGGTACACGACTTCCAGTCGACTGGAAGTGGTGCACTCGAGGAGTCGCTCAGATGCCTCCGGGCGGAGGGGAGGTGGCTTCCGTCGCGAGCTCCTCCTCCTCGGCGGCGCGGGCGGCCTCGTCGGCGGTGGCGTCCAACTCGGCCTTCTCGAGCGAGAGCAACTGGACGGAGCGCTCCAGGAACTCCTCGCCGACCATGATCTCCCACCAGGGCTCCAACACCCCGGTGGTGAGGACGTCCACGGAGCCGGTGCGACGCGGCCGGGCGAAGACGGGGATGTTCTTGCTCTCCAGCAGGCGGACGTAGTCCTCCGCGGTCAGAGGATCCTCCGCCGTGGCCGCCCGGACGAACTTGCGGGTGTCTCCCTCGCTGGGCAGCGGGATGTGGCGCTGGCGCATGGTCTCCGCGTCCACCAGCGCGCTGCCGGGGCAGTCGGCGCACTCCTTCACGCCGTCCTGGTACTCCGAACCGCACTGCATGCAGTACTTCATCGGGCCTCCCTCCAGGAACCACACCCTGGCAACCGGGCTCGATTTTAGCACGTACCGCCTCAGTGCCTGGCTGCTTCCCCCAGACTTCCCACCGCCGCTGACAAGCGCTCGACATCAATGGGCTTGCGCAGCACCACGTCACAGCACTCGGAGTCCACGTTGGTGTAGCCGGACACGAGGATGACGCCCGCCTTCGGCTGACGGTTCTTCACCTCGTGGGCGAGCTCCGTGCCACACATCCCCGGCAGGGACTCGTCGGTGACCACCACGTCGGGGTGACCATCCTCGAAGGCCCTCAGCCCCGAGACACCATCCGGCGCCGTGATGACGTCGAAGTCCACCTCGAGGAGTTCCGCGAGGAGCTCCCGGCTGTCGCCGTCGTCCTCGACCAGCAAGACCTTGATTCGCTCTCCCATGCGACTGAGCAACCCCAGTGGCGGGTGAAATCGTCCACGACCGACCGGCGCTCCACTCCTCGTCAGGAGGGCGGGCGAGGGAGCTCGTACGAAAGCCGCTCACCGAATGCTCCCGGGCTGACCATTTTGAAGGCCCAAGGGGAGGTGACGGCATGAAGGTGTTGATGCGAGGAGTCCATCTGGATTTGACCGACTCGTTGCGGGACTACGCCAACCAGCATCTGGTGGACCCCATCGCCAGGTACATCGATGACGAGGCGACCGAGATCGAGATCGCCCTGGTGGACATCAACGGTCCCAAGGGGGGCGTGGACCAGGAGTGCAGGGTGACGGTGCGGATGCCTGGGTTCTCGGGGATTCACATCACGGAGACCGCGGAGACCATGTTCCAGGCGATCGACGCGACGCGTGATCGTCTGGAGAAGACCGTCAAACGCACCGTGGAGAAGCGACGGGAGGCGAGCAGCCAGGGCCTGCCGGACGACGTGCGCTTCTAGCGGGCGGGCGGAGCCCGGACCCCTGGTTGGTGTCCGGGCTCCCAGGCGGACCTGCCCCGATTCTTGCTGGCCCCGAGCGGTGGAAGCTATAAGCGGGACTCTTCACCCCGGGCTAAAGGTCGGCGATGGTCCGCTTCAAGTTCTTCCTCTTCGCGCTCCTGGTCCTCGGACTGGGGTTGGCTCATCTCCCCCTGCTGTCGGGACCGCTGAGTGTCCGGGCCACGGAGGGCGCTTCGGCGCCAACCCTGGCGGCCATCTCCGAGGTGTCCCGAGCGCTGGAGGCGCGTCGGCTCGTGGTGCAGGGACTGGCGCTCAAGCTGGCGGCGAGTCCGGACGTTGCTTCCGCGGTGCAGCCCCAGGTGGTGCCGCTGCCCAGGGGCAAGGGCATCCGCATCGTGGAGCCGCCCGCGGACGAGCGTTTCGCCGGCCTGCGCTCCGCCGCCCAGGGGCTGGTGCCCGAGGCGCTCAAGGGCTCCGTCGTCCTCGCGCTCTCCACCAACGACGGCTCGCTGTACGCGCGCGCCGACGGTGAGCCCGCGTCGGATGACAAGCTCAACGTGCAGGAGCTGCTCAAGGCGGGCAGCGAGGGCGTGGTGGTGGACGCGTTCGACGCGACCCATGTCTTCTTCTCCGTGCCGGTGCTGTGGAACGCCGAGGGCGGCCGCTCGCAGGTGGCGGCGACCGTGGTGGTGGGCGCGCCGCTGGGGGTGGAAGAGAAGGCCCTGGAGTCCGCGGCCCTGTCGTCCGGCGTCGCCGCGCTCGCGGTGGTGAAGGGCGACAAGGTGGTGGGCTCGGCTGGAGCGCAGAAGGCGCTCGTCGACGAGGCCCTCAAGACATTGCAGGTGGGCCAGGTGGGCCACGTGGTGCAGCGCGGTGGCGTGCGCGGGCTCATCGCCCAGCTTCCCCAGGTGAAGCTGCCGCTGCTGACGCAGGCGGATGACTTCAAGGGCGGCGAGGCTCCGCTCGCGGTGGGTTCGCGCAAGGCGCTGGACGGAGGCTACGAGGTCGTGGCCGTGTCCAGTGTGCGGCCCTTCATGAGCGCGCTGGCGGACTACCAGCAGACCGCTTTCTTCGGCCTCGCGGGCCTGCTGGGCTTCTCCCTGGTGTGGACGCTGGTGATGGGCTCGGGCCAGAGCGCCTCGGCCGGGGCCGCCCCCGTCAAGAAGGAAGAAAAGAAGAAGAAGAAGGGCAAGAAGGGTCAGGAGGAGGACAGTGAGCCGGCTCCCGCGCCCGTCGCGGCGCCGCTCCCCCTTCAGGCCACGCCGGAGCCGCCCGTGCCCGGCCCGGACGACTTCCCCTTCCCGGCGGCCCCCGCCTCCGCGCGGCCCATGCAGGCGGAGGCTGCTCCGGCGGGAGACGCCTTCCCGTTCCCGCCGCCTCCGGCTCCCGGCGCGGACCCGTACGCGGCCCAGGCGCCCGCCCCGGACGCCTTCCCGTTCCCCCCGGCTCCGGGCGTGGACCCGTATGCGTCGCAGACGGTGCCCGGGAACGATCCGTTCGCCGCGCGGCCCGGGGCGGACGCCTTCCCGTTCCCTTCGGCGGATGCTCCCCCGGCCCCGGGCGTTGCCTCGGCGGCGGCCCCTCGGGGTGCGTTCGCCTTCGAGGACCAGCCGACGGCGGCCTACACGCTGCAGCAGGCGGCGGATCCGTTCGCGGCGGCCGCGGCACAGGCCGGACTGCCGTCCTCGGACTTCGGCGGCGACGACTCTCCTCCCGAGAGGACCCGCGTGGCGGCCATCCCTCAGGAGCTGCTGGCTCGCGCGGCCCGTCCCGCGACGACCGAGATTCCCGTCCAGCGCGGCCCCGGGCACCCGGGAGTGGCCGCTCCGTCGTTGGCGCCCACGCCCGTCATGGGCACGCCGATGGCCGGCATGGCCATGCCGCCGCCGCCTCCTCCTCCCAGCGGCGCGATCGCCTGGTCCGAGGAGCAGCACTTCCAGGACGTCTTCCGGGAGTTCGTGGCCACGCGTGAGCAGTGCAGCGAGCCCAACGATGGCCTGACCTACGACAAGTTCGTGGCCAAGCTGCGCAAGAACAAGGAGCAGCTCGTCCAGAAGTACGCCTGCAAGACGGTGCGCTTCCAGGTGTACGTGAAGGAGGGCAAGGCCGCCCTCAAGGCCACGCCCGTCAAGGACTGACGCGCGGCGCGGACGAGAACTGTCGTCTTCAGAGGGCTCCAGGTCCACGTGACCTGGGGCCCTCTTCTTTTTCCTGGTAGCTCTGGCGCCTCGCTTCCGGAGGGAGAGCACATGAAGGTGGGCTTCATCGGACTGGGGAACATGGGCCAGCCCATGGCGAGCAACCTGCGCGCCGCGGGGCACGAGCTGGCCGTCTACAACCGCTCGCGCGAGAAGGCCGAGCCGTTGCGCCAGCAGGGCGCCCGGGTCGCGGACTCGCCGGCGGACGCGGCGCGCGGGGCGGAGGTCGTCTTCTCCATGCTCGCGGATGACGGCGCGGTGGAGGGGGTCGTCTTCGGAGACACGGGCTTGCTGGTCGGGCTGGGTCGGGGGGCGCTGCACGTCTCGTCGAGCACCATCTCGGTGGCGCTCTCGGAGCGGCTGACCGAGGCGCACGGGAAGGCCGGACAGCGGTACGTGTCGGCGCCGGTGTTCGGCAGGCCGGAGGCGGCACAGGCGAAGCAGCTCTGGGTGCTGGCCGCGGGCGCGAAGGAAGACGTGGAGCGGTGCCGGCCGCTGCTGGAGGCGGTGGGACGCGGGCTCACGGTGCTCGGCGAGCGCCCGTCCGCGGCGAACGTGGTGAAGCTGTCGGGCAACTTCCTGATCGCCTCGATGACGGAGGCACTCGGGGAGGCGTTCGCGCTGACGCGCAAGTCGGGCATCGAGCCGCAGGTGTTCCTGTCCCTGTTCCAGTCGGTGTTCGCGCGCTCGCCCATCTTCGAGCGCTACGCGGAGCTGATCGCCAGGGAGCAGTACGAGCCCGCGGGCTTCAAGCTGCGGCTGGGTCTCAAGGACGTGCGGCTGGTGCTGGAGGCCGCCGGTGCGGCGGAGGTGCCGATGCCGCTGGCGAGCCTCGTGCGGGACCACTTCCTCGAAGGCGTGGCCCGGGGCATGGGGGACAAGGACTGGGCGGCGCTCGGGGCGCTGGCGGCGGAGCGGGCCGGATTGGACGAGCCCGGCTCGAAGTAGGCCCCGAGGGGGCTCAGGTGGACTCGGGCTCCTCGCCCTCGGCGGGGGGCACCGGCGCGCCATTCCCGGCTCGGCGCCTGCGTGCGAGCGGCGTCAGCTCCGGGCCCAGGCCCAGGACGAAGGTGTGACCGGCCGTGCCGCTCGCGCCCTCGAGCGTCTGCAGCACGCGCAGCTCGAGCAGGGACGGGTTCTGCTCCACCATCCTCGCGGCGTTGGCCAGGTTGCGCAGTGCCGCCGACTCGCCGCGTGCCTTCTCCAGCCGCGCCTGTGCCTCCTTCTTCGCCTTGAGGGCCTCGGCGAAGGCGCGCCGCAGGTCCGCGGGCAGCATCACGTCCTTCACCTCCACCGCCTCCACGGAGAGCCCGAAGGCGCGCGCCTCGCTGGCCACCCGCTCGCGCATCCGCTGCCCCAGGTCGAGCCGCCCCGACACCAGCTCCTCCAGCGGATGACGGGCCACCTCCTCGCGCAGCGCGAGCTGCACGGCCATGTAGAGCGCCTCCACGAAGTTCTGCACGCGGTGCAGGGCCTGCTCGGGGTCCGCCACGGCGAAGCGCACCGCGACGCTCACCTTGAGCCCCACCTGCTCCAGGCTGAGCACGTCCTGGCCCGGCACGGTGAGGGAGCGCTGGCGCACGTCCACCTGCTGCGTGCCGCGCCCGGCGCGCGGCACCCGATGGGCTCCCGGCTTCAACACGCGCGCGAAGCGCCCCTGCCGATAGAGCAGGGTGACGAAGCCCTCGGGGACGACCACTTTCAGCACGAGCAGCTTGTAGGCCACCACGCCCAGGACGAGCGCCACCATCGCCAGCGGGAAGAGTCTGAACATGTCCACCGGTGCACCTCTTTCGGAACAAGACGCACGCTCCGGGGGCCCCGGCGGACCGGCGGGGGTTCTCCACCCGCATGGCCGTTCCGCACGGTGCGTCCGAGGACGCTGGCCCCCGGAGCAGCCGTTGGGGAGTTGAACCCCGGCCTTTACAGGCTTCCAGGAAGGGGAGACCCCGATGCAGGACACCCCCGGACGATGTCCGCGGGCGCTGGAGAGGCCTCCCCAGCGGCAGGGACGCACCCGGGGTGGAGGCCTGACACGCACGCGAAAAAGGAGCGCCGCCTCCGTTGCCGGAAGCGGCGCTCCCTTGTCACCTCACCGCCGTGACGACGCCGGCGCCAATCGTCTTCCCACCCTCACGGATGGCGAAGCGCATGCCCGGCTCGACCCCGATGGGGCGCAGCAGGCGGAAGCCCACCCGGGCCCTGTCACCCGGCTGGACGAGCCCCTCGCCCACCACCTCCACCGTCCCCGTCACGTCCGTACTCCCGAAGAAGAACTGCGGCGTGTAACCCGTCCCGAACGGCGTGTGGCGGCCCCCCTCGTGGGCGGACAGCACGTACAGCTCGGCCTCACCCGCGGCGTGCGGGAGGATGGAGCCCGGCGCGCAGAGCACCTGGCCACGGGCCACCTCCTCGCGCTTGAGCCCGCGGAGCAACAACCCCACGTTCTCACCCGCCCGAGCCTCCGGGCACTGACGGTGGAAGGACTCGATGCTCGTCACCACCACCTCCCGCGGGCCTCCCAGCCCCACCAGCTCCACCTGCGCCCCCGCCGTGAGCACCCCGCGCTGGATGCGCCCCGTCACCACCGTGCCGCGCCCCGAGATGGTGAACACGTCCTCGATGGGCATCAGGAACGGCGAGGTGTAGTCCCGCACCGGATCCGGAATGTGCCTGTCGAGCGCGTCCACCAGCTCGCGGATGCAGCGCGTGGCCTCATCCTCCACCCGCCCGGCGGTGACGGCCTCGAGCGCCTTCAAGGCCGAGCCCTTCACCATCGGCACGTCCGTGTAGCCGTGAGCCGCCAGCAGCTCCTGCGTCTCCAGCTCCACCAGGGTGACCAGCTCCGGGTCCGCCACGTCCACCTTGTTGATGAACACGACCATGTGCGCCACGCCCACCTGGTGGGCCAGGAGGATGTGCTCACGCGTCTGCGGCTGCGGCCCCTGCGAGCCGTCCACCAGCAGGATGGCGCCATCCATCTGCGAGGCGCCGGTGATCATGTTCTTCACGTAGTCCGCGTGACCAGGGCAGTCGATATGGGCGTAGTGACGCGTGGCCGACTCGTACTCGACATGGGTGATGTTGATGGTGATGCCGCGGGCCTTCTCCTCGGGCGCGCTGTCGATCTGGTCGTAGCCCAGACCCTTGCCGCCGTGCAGCGCGGCCATCACCTGGGTGAGGGCGGCGGTGAGGGTCGTCTTGCCGTGGTCCACGTGGCCGATGGTGCCAACGTTGACGTGCGTCTTCTGAGTGCCCATGGGAGTGCTCCTGGTTGTGGGCCGGGCCGGCCCGGGTGAAAGCGCTGGAAAAAGAAAAACCCCTCGGACCACGCGGGCCCGAGGGGTCGGCCAGGGAAGGCGCTGACGGACTCAGCCGGTCAGAGCGCCACCTCGCGCCGCACACGCGGGTCTCGCGACGAGCGGTTCGCCGCTGAGACTGAGACTGATGACGTGGGCGCGAAGGAGGTCATGGCCGTCGAAGGAAAGAGGAATCCAGGGAGCACGGACGCGGGGGGTCGAAAAAACTGACACGCCCCGGCGCGGGGGCACCGGGGCGCGGAAGAAGTGGGGCTCGGGGAGCCCGTGTACCGGGGGGCTCAGCCGCCCGTGTGCACGGTGACCTCGGCGGAGAGGCCCGCGCGTCGGCGGCCTGAGCCTGCGCCTGGGCCGACTCGAGCTCCGCCTCCGCCTGCTTCACCCGGGCGGCGTAGTGACCTGGGGTCAGACCTCGCTTCCCCTTAGGAAGACTTGAATCAGTGTGTCCGCGCCGTGACGCAGGTCCTCGCCCCGCTTCGTCTCCGCCACCCGCATGAGCACGCTTCGCACCATGCCCACCAGCAGCGTCGCGTAGAGTTCCGAGCCCTCACCGCGCAGCTCACCCGCGGCGACTCCGCGTTGGATGAGCTGCTCCACCCGCTTCGTCAGCTCCACCAGGGAGCCAGCGCGCTGGGGGTAGCCAGGGCCGCGGAAGACCTCCGACTGCACCACGATGGCGAAGAACCGGGAGTGCTCGTGGAAGTGCCCGAACACCTTGTCGAGCAGCGCGCGCAGTTGCTCCCGGAAGGAGCGGCCCTCCACCTCGGCGAGCACCTGGTCCACCTGGGCCAGCAGTGCCTCGCGCCGGGCCTGGATGAGCACCACCAGCAGCGCGTCACGGTCCTCGAAGTGGTTGTACAGCGTGCCCACCGACACCCCCGCCCGCGCGGCGATGTCCTCCATCCGGGCCCCGAACCCCTGCTCGGCGAACACTTCCTCCGCCGCCGCCCGGATGGCGTCCGTGGTCGCCTCCCGGAGGCGGGCGCGCAGCCGGGACGCCGGCGCTTTTTTGACTGAAGCTTGATTCATTTCCTGAGTCCAGACCTAGCTCCGCTCCGGACGCTCGTCAACCCGAGGGGGACTGGGACCGAGGGTGTGGATTGGAGCATGCTCGGAGTTCCGCCCGCTACCTGGTCGGTCGGGAAGGCGCTGGTCGGGTGTCACGCTTTCCGGGCAGCGGCCTAGAAGAGACACGATGCGGTTGGACCACAGCGAACGTCAGCAACTGCGGCGATGGCTGGAGCGGCTCGCCGAGGGGGATCGACAGGCCTTCACGCCGGCCTTCGCTTGCCTCCAGCCGCTCCTGGAGGGCTTCTGCGCGCGGCTGCTGCCGTGCCGCGAGGACGCCGAGGACGCGGCGCAGGCGGCGCTGCTGAAGGTGTTCGCCCGGGCCACCGAGTACGACGCGACACGCGAGGCGCTGCCGTGGGTGCTGGGCATCGCGGCCTGGGAGTGCCGCACCGTGCGCAAGGCGCGGATGCGCCGGCGCGAGGCGCCCGAGGAGGAGCAGGTGGAGGTGGTGGATGGGGCGGAGGGGCCCGAGGCGCGGTTGCTCGCGGAGGATTTGCGGCGCGCGCTGGCGGAGGTGATGGGAGGGCTGAGGCCGGAGGATGTGGAGACCCTGGAGGCGGCCATGGGAGAGCGGGAGCGGCCCGCGATCCCCGGCGCCACGTTCCGCAAGCGGCTCGAGCGTGCGCTCGGGAGGCTGCGCGAGGCATGGAGGATGCGTCATGGTGTCGAGTGAAGCGGTGCGCCTCCAGCGGCGCGCGCGCCTGGCCTACGAGTGGGGGCGTCTGCGGGCCGCGGTGCCCGGGGCGCTGCCCGCCGCGGGGCTGACCCTGATGGCGGCGGTGCTGGGCTCGCGTGCCACGCTGCCGCTGGGCGCCGCGCTGGTGCTGCTGTGCGTCGGGTTGGGCTGGCGGGGCAGGCAGTGGGGCAGGGCGGTGACGCCGGGACTGCTCGCGGGCCTCATCCCGTTGCTCGGTCCCTTCCTGGTGCTCGCGGCGGGACACGTCTGCTTCGGCGGTGGCTGTCGCTCCTTCTGCTTCGCGTCCTGCGTGATCGGCGGACTCCTCGCCGGCGCGCTCCTCTCACGCGAGGCCCTTCGGATGGAGCAGGGCCGCTTGGGTTTCATCCTGGCCTCGGGGACGGTCGCCTCGCTCTGCGGCTCCCTGGCCTGCATCCTCTACGGCCTGAGTGGGGTGCTCGGGCTGGTGGCCGGTCTGGCACTCGTCTCCACCCCCGTGCTCGTCCTGCGCCGCGCCTGAGGCTCCGTCCCGCCTCGGCGCGAGCACCGCGCGTCTTCACTTCACGCTCTTCGTCGTCTCCACTGGCCCGGGCTCGCTCCCGGGCGGAAAGGCATCGTCATGTCCTCGCTCCTGTCCCTTCCCTTGATGTTGCTGCTGCACGCGGCGCCCGCGGCTACCGCCGAGCCAGCGGTCTTCGCCCCGGGAGTGGTGTCCACGGGCAATGAGGAGTTCGGCGCCACGTTCTCGCCGGATGGGCGCACGGTGGTGTTCACCCGGGCGGACCCCACGCGCTTCGGCTTCCAGGTGCTGATGGTCTCGCAGTGGCGGGAGGGCCGCTGGACGGCTCCCGAGGTGCTGCCCTTCTCCGGGCGCTACCGGGACATCGACCCCTCGTTCACTCCGGATGGCAGGCGGCTCTTCTTCGCCTCCGTGCGCCCCCAGTCCGAGGGGGAGAAGGTGCACCCGGACTTCGACATCTGGCTCGTCGAGCGCACGGAGAAGGGCTGGGGAGCGCCGCGGCTGGCCGAGGGGCTCAACACCCCGGAGGACGAGACGAACACCTCGGTGACGCGGGAGGGGGCCGTCTACGTGACGCGCTCGCCGAAGGGAGGCGCGCGGCGCATCGTGCGGCACGCACCCCGGGGCAACGGGTGGGCCGAGGGCGAGCCGCTGCCGGAGTCCATCAACTCCGGCAAGGGAGATGGCAACCATTTCGTGGACCCGGACGAGCGCTACCTCGTCTTCTCCTCGCAGCGGCCCGGGGGCTCGAGCGACTTCGATCTGTACGTCAGTGAGCGCGAGGAGCAGGGGTGGCGCGCCCCGCGCAACCTCGGCCTCGCTGTCAATCGTACCGAGGGAGCCTTCACTCCCACGGTGGTGGCCACACGGGGGACACTCGTCTACGCGCAACGGCGGCTCTTCTCCACCGCGCCGCCCGAGCGCGCGTTGACCACGAAGGAGTTCGCCGAGCGGCTGGCCGCGCCGGGCAATGGCCAGGGTGACTTCTATGAAGTACCGCTCGCTGTCGTGGGGCTGGCCGCGCCGGGCAAGTAGCACGTGTGCTAAGGCCACGGGTGAACGACGCCGGTGGGAGGCTCCCCATGTCGAGCTGCGTGGCCTTGCGGTGTGTGTTGGCGCTTCTGTTCCTGCTCCCGGCGATGGCTCGGGCGGAGCAGGGGCGGAGCTGGGACGCGCCCACTCGGGGAGGAGAGAACCGGTGGCGGTTGCGGCTCGTGGAGGAGCCGGCGGGAGACGCGCCGAGGCGCATCCCGGATGTCGTGCAGATGGCTCCCCTCGAGCAGCCCCTGGGGTTTCGGTTGCTCGTCGAGACGGGAGCGGGGTTGGGGACCGGCCTCGCGGGAGGGCTCGTGGGCGTGGGGCTGTACATGATGGGGAGCGGCCTCCGGCTGTTCGGGAGCGATGACGGCCCGGGGGTCCTTCCCTTCGCGCTCGTGGGAATGGCCGTCGGCTTTCCGCTGGGAGTCTGGTGGGGCGGCGAGCTGATGGCGGGAGACGGAAGCCTGTTGTTGACGGTCGGAGGTTTCGCCCTGGGGGCGCTCTCCACGGTGGGGCTGTGGAACCTGGCGGAGGACACACGCGAGCCGTTCGCCAGCTTCCTCGTGGCCGCGCCCATCCCCCTGTCGGTGGTGGGCGCCCTGCTGGGATACGAGCTGTCCTCCAGCGCTCGGAAGAAGGCGCGGGGGCTCCAGGTGCAGCCGGTCCTCGTGCTCGGCGCCAACCATCAGGCGCTGGTGCTGGCTGGCCGCTTCTGAGCGAACGGCTCGCCGGCTGGATGGCCCTCGCGGGGGCGGCGTGGTACCCCCATGTCGTGAGCGATACCTTCCAGCAGCTCGGCCTGTCCCCCGAGTCCCTCGACGCCCTGCGCCGCGCGCGCTTCTCGCGGCCCACCCCCATCCAGGCGCAGGCCATTCCCCCGGCGCTCGAGGGCCGGGACATCATCGGCTGCGCGGCCACCGGTACCGGTAAGACGGCCGCGTACGTGCTGCCCCTGGTGGAGCGCTTCGCGGGCCGCAAGGGGACACTGGGCCTGGTGCTGGCGCCCACCCGCGAGCTGGTGCAGCAGATCTCCGAGCCGGTGGAGTTCTTCGGCGGGTCGCGCGGTGTCTCGCACGTGGTGGTCATCGGTGGCGAGGACATGGGGGCGCAGGCGGAGGCGCTGAAGCGCAAGCCCACGCTCGTGCTGGCCACGCCGGGGCGGCTGGTGGATCTGCTGGAGTCGCGCGCCGCGGCGTTTCCGCACCTGGAGGCCCTGGTGCTGGACGAGGCGGACCGGATGCTGGACATGGGCTTCCAGCCGCAGCTCGAGCGCATCCTCGCGGCGCTGCCCCGGAAGAGGCAGACGCTGCTGTTCTCCGCGACGCTGGGGCCGGACGTGAGCCGCTTCGCCCGCGAGGAGCTGTACCGGCCGGTGCGCGTGGAGGTGACGCGCAGTGGCACGCCCGCCGAGCGCGCCGAGCAGCGGCTGTACGTGGTGAAGCCGGAGGAGAAGTCGGCGCTGCTGCTCACGCTGCTGGCGCGGGACGAGGAGACGGCGCTCGTGTTCACGCGGACGAAGGAGCGGGCGGACAAGGTGCACCAGACGCTGCAGCGGGCGGGGTACCGGTGCACGGTGTTGCACGCGGACCGGACGCAGAACCAGCGCAACCAGGCGATGAAGGGCTTCCGGGACGGGACGTACCGGTGCCTGGTGGCCACGGACATCGCGGCGCGGGGGCTGGACGTGGAGGACGTGGGACACGTCATCAACTACGACCTGCCGCACGCGCCGGAGGACTACGTGCACCGGATTGGCCGTACGGCGCGCGCCTCCGCGAGCGGCGTGGCCTCGACGTTCGCCACGGCGAAGGACCGGCTGATGGTCGAGCGCATCGAGAAGATCATGCGGGCGGGGATTCCCCGCGCGACCGTGCCGCGCGAGGACCCCGTGTTCCAGGCGGAGTGGGAGCGGCACCAGGCCGCGCAGAGAGACCCGGGCCCGCCGCAGAAGGACCACGGTATGTCCAAGAAGGAGCCGGGACAGGCCCCGGGACGGCACGCGCGGACGCACGGAAAGGGTTCACGCTCGGGCCAGACGGAGAAGTGACGCTCGCGCCCGAGCAGTTGATTCCTCCGGTTCGTTCACTTCGGGTTGGAGGCGACTTCCAGCTCATACCCGTCGTATTGCCCGGAGTGCTCCTGTGCCAGGTGCTCCAGGGATTCCCGCGCCGAGTCGAACTGCTCTCCATCGCTCACGAAGTGCTCGACCAGCACCAGCCAGTTCTTCCCATCGGCGCTCTTGCGGCTCGTTACTTCGAAGCCGCGAGTGGTGAGCTGGGCGGCCACCGCTTTGCCCACCTTCGCGGTGGTGAAGTACAGGTAGTGCCTGACATGCCGGGGCTTGGAGTCTTCCGAAGGGCTCTCCTCTGACTTTGGCTCAGCCGACGAGGCAACCGTGCCCTCCGGTTCCGGGGGAATGCCGATGTCCTGCTCGGGCCGCCATTCCTCCGTGAGGGATGTTACCAGTACGTCGTGCATCCAGAAGGAGGCGATGGGCAGATGGCGCTGCTCCTTGGTGAGTTCCCGGACCAGGGTTTCTTTCGTGCCTTCGTGGATCAGCCATGCGAGGATCCTGCCATTCCGGCTCCTTGCTCCAGCTCGCCTGTAGCTGGCGGGAAACTCCTGCCCCGGTTGCACCGGTTGATGGGCAACGACATCGACCAACCCTTGTGAGACAGCGGCACGAGCTGGGTAGAAGGCGAAGTATGCACCCGGATTGTTGACCAGGGCCGTGAAGTCCGCCGGACGCGTGGTGAAGAATCCAGGAAGGATCCGGAGGACCTCCCAATACGGATCCTTGGAGACGTATGTGTAATGGACATACGCCAACCCCCGAGGTGTTTTGACCTCGAGGATGTCTCCGGGTCGAGCCCGCTTGCGCTGGGTGGTCATTTCACGGTTCCGCGCGTGGACGCGAAGCAGGGAGGAAGGGAATGAGGTCCATTCACCCGAGAGCTTATCGCGGCTACCACTCCCAACCTCTTTGGGGCCCGGCGTCCGGTGACTACTGGAGCTCGACGTAGGTGAGGAGCCGGGTCGTCCGGGTCTCCTCGTACGGGTCGCGGGTCGGGCTTCCGGTGAAGAAGTCCGCGTAGCTGCTCGCCTTGGCCCGCCAGGTGGTGGTCGCCCACACGCGGTAGGAGCCCGCGGGGAAGGTGGTGACCGGAGCGATGCCCGCGGGGAGCGGGAAGGGCGTGAACGAGGTGATGGAAGCGGGTGCCACCACGGTCCAATCCAGGGAACCCGGCCCGACCAGCGCGGCGAGCTCCACCTCCGTCAGGTGCGCGGAGCTATCGGGATTCCAGCGCAGGACGAGGCCCGAGCGCGAGGCGCTGCCCGGGGCTTCCAAGGTCCCCACGGCCGGCGAGGTGATGCTCAGGGGGGCCAGGAACGAGACCTCCGCGGACGAGGTGTCGCTCACGGGCATGTTCGTCTGGACCGCTCCACCCTGGAGATTCGTCGTGTCACCCGAGGTGACGTGGAGCATCGGGGTGATGGTGTCGAAGGGGGCTGTCCGAGCGATCGCCGGGACCGAGAGGGGTATCGTGCCGGAGGCGTTCGTGCGGAAGAGGAGCTGGCCGCCCAGGATGTACCAGAGCTCGGCGCTCACCGAGCTGCCCTGGTAGCGGCTGCCCTCCACCGTCACGTTGAGCGACTGGTCCACCGGATGATCGAGCGCGAGCTCCAGCCCGCTGACTGTGGTGCCGGAGCTTACGGCGATGCCCCGCGCGAGCCCGACCCGGAGGACCTTTCCATCGGGGCCCTCGGTCTCCCGGGCGAAGAGGTCCACCTGGCCGGGTTCGTCACCGCGAACGTCGATGCTGAAGGAGCCGTCCTCGGCCAGCGTCGTGACGCCGGAGAGCCCCTTGCCGACCGCGGTGACGGACAGATTGCCGACATGGGTCGCACCCGTCACCCGGCCCGTCACGGTGCCCTGCTTCGTCCAGGGGAGGGCCGACAGGAATCCCACGAAGCTGGGTAACCAGACCTCGGTCCCGTCGAGCGCGAGGTAGGTCTTCACCTTCACCTCTCCGGTGGATTGGACCATCACCACACTGACGTCCTGAGGACCTGCGATGGCCGGGTCATGGAACCGCACCACGCCGCTGTCGTCGAGGCGCTCGCGGAACCTGCTGCCATCACCGAGCAGCACGTGGACGCTGCTGTACAGCTGGAAGGTGGTCTTGATCTCGTCCGACATGTGGACGGTGAAGGTGGGCGGGGTGCCGGGAGGGGGGTTCTGCCCTCCGCCTCCGTCGGGAGTCGGGTCGACGGTCTTGGGGGGATGACACGCAACGAGGAGCAGAACGAAGAGGGAAAACAGTCGGGTCTGGGTCATCGAGCCGCACAGTACGTAGGGGCACCAGGGAACCTGACGGAGGGCCGATGAAAAAAGTGAATGAGCCGTCCGAGTGTGGTCCCTGCCTCGCGTAGTGGGGAGAACCGCGGGCGAGGTTGGACTCGGCGGCTGCTCGCGGTTCACGACGCGTGGAGACGGCTTACCACCAACGGTTGGTGGGAGATAGCCCTCGGGTTCGACCGGTTCGTCAGGCGCATCCGGAAAATGTCGCGGCGGAATGGCGTTGGAATCCGATGAGATGTCCCGAGACTCCATGGAACGTTCGGCTGGTCGAGGAGGGAACGAGGAGGCGAGCCACTGAACTGCGGCCAGTCGAGTTCACGCTGAACTCTTGAATCAGCGGACTACTTGAAAGATAACTCCGACGGCCTCACCTCTGTAGTCGGTTGTCCCCCTGGAACAGCGAGATCTTCCGCATGGATACCCTGACTCCCGCGGCGCGCAGCGAACGGATGGCCCGGGTTCGCAACAAGGACACCACGCCGGAACTGCGCGTTCGACGCCTCGTGTCCTCGATGGGGTACCGCTACCGCCTCCACTACAAGAAGGTTCCTGGGCATCCAGATCTCGCCTTCCCGGGTCGCAGCAAGGCCGTCTTCGTGCACGGCTGCTTCTGGCACCGCCATCCCGACCCGGCCTGCCCGCTCGCGCGCTTACCGAAATCGCGGCTCGATTTCTGGCTGCCGAAGCTCGAGGGCAACAGGGCAAGGGACCTACGCAAGGAGCGGGAACTGAAGGAGCTGGGGTGGGACGTGCACGTGGTCTGGGAGTGCCAACTACGAGACGAGGAGTCCCTGCGCGAGGACCTTCGCCTCTTCCTGGATGGCCCCGCGACTTGACCCGGGGTCACGCCCATGGACCAGGCCGAAAGTGAACCGTAGTGCATCAGAAGCTTGCGACATGACGCGAGGTGCTGCATGGATCGAGCACCATGGACTCCATCGAGCTGTTCACCGGTGCTGGTGGGCTGGCCCTCGGTACGCATGTCGCTGGTTTCCATCATCTCGGCCTGTACGAGTGGGATGAGGACGCCTGCGAGACGCTTCGCGAGAACGCCCGCGCGGAGGCTCTTCCGGGCATTCGCGAGTGGCGCGTTCACCAAGCCGACGTGCGGATAAATTCCTACGCGATCTTCGGCCAAGGGATGCTGGACTTGGTGGCTGGCGGGGCTCCGTGCCAACCGTTCAGCCTCGGCGGCAAGCACCAGGCCCAGGATGACTCCCGCAACATGATTCCGGAGTTCGTGCGGGCGGTGCGCGAGCTGCAACCGCGCGCCTTCATCCTGGAGAACGTGAAGGGGCTGACCCGGCAGAGCTTCCGCAACTACTTCGAGTACATCCGCCTCCAACTCACCTATCCCACCGTCACCAAGAAGCGCGACGAGGAGTGGACCGCACATCTCCACCGATTGGAGGAGGTGAAGACGAAGGGGCGTCACAAGGGACTGCGGTACAACGTCGTCACCGAGCTGTTGAACGCCGCCGATTATGGTGTGCCCCAGGTGCGTGAGCGCGTGTTCTTCGTCGGCTTCCGGGATGATACGGGCCTGAAATGGCACTTCCCGGAGCCCACCCATAGCCTCGACGCCCTCGTTTGGGAGCAGTACATCACGGGTGATTACTGGAAGCGCCATGGTGTTCGCTCTCCTCCCAGCAAGCCCGCGCGATTGGGTCTGAAGCTGAGTGATCTGGAAGAGCGGGACGAGCCCTTCCCGACGAAGCCGTGGAAGACCGTGCGTGATGCCATCGTGGATCTGCCCGAGCCGCGTGTGGGTCGCGAGTGCGGCAAGTTCTCGAACCACAAGCTCAACCCTGGTGCGAAGGCGTACCCAGGGCACACCGGTAGTCCCTTGGACATGCCCGCCAAGACGCTGAAGGCCGGTGTGCATGGCGTTCCGGGAGGAGAGAACATGCTGGCCCTACCCGATGGCCGACTGCGCTATTTCACCGTGCGCGAGGCTGCCCGGCTCCAGACGTTCCCTGACTCCTGGCATTTCGAAGGGGCTTGGTCCGAGGCAATGCGCCAGCTCGGGAACGCTGTGCCGGTAGATCTCGCGGCGGTTGTTGCCAATAGCGTGGCCGAGAAGCTGAGGAGTTCTGGTGGCCACTGACTTCAGGGAATTCGACCCGCTCGACTACGACAATCTCGCCAGAACCTGTGTACAGGAACTGGAGCGTCGAGACGCTGTCCCACTCGACTTCCCCAAGTCTTTTCCCGGCGCTGGCGTCTATGCGCTCTACTACAAGGGGGGCTTTGATATTTATAGCCCCATCAGTTTGAAGGACGCGAGCTGGCCCATCTATGTGGGCAAGGCGGTGCCGAAGGGGGCTCGCAAGGGGGAGAGGACTAAGTCGGCCACAGGTATGTCCAACTCCCTTTTCAAGCGTCTTGGGGAGCACCGCGAGTCCATTGATGCTGCTGCGAACCTCAAGGTGAAAGACTTCCTCTGTCGCTACTTGGCGGTGAAGGAACTCTGGATAACCATGGCCGAGCGACTTCTCATCGAGCGCTATCGGCCAGTCTGGAACGTGGCCCTGGAGGGCTTTGGCCTGCACAACCCGGGCAAGGGGCGCCACGAGGGCAAGTTGAGTTGGTGGGACACGCTGCACCCGGGACGACCCTGGGCCAAGCACCTGAACAAGACGCGCACCCCTCAGGAGGCTGAGGCCCTCGTCCAGGACTTTCTGAAGCTCAACCGTCCGGGCGTTAAGAAGCGGCCGCCCCTCCCGGATGATGCATCCGTCTTCATGCAAGACGAGGACGTCGAGGACTGATCAGAGGAGCGGGTAAGCTTCCACGGACAGCTCCAAATGGCCCTCACTAGCAGTTCGCGCGCCAACACGGAGGCACTCCGCCCCACCCTCAGCCCATGCTGAGCGCTAGCGAGCCTCTTGATGCGCCGGGCATGCACTCCATCTGGTTTGAGTCGCCCGGAGAAAGGGATTGACCCTTTCGAGATGAGGACAGCTATCACAGGGAGCCCTGCTCTGCCGTCCCTCGCCACGAATGGTTGATGCAGGCCTGTGGCGAGCCCACCTGATATCGCGGTCGTGCCGCTAGCGTCATCATGGCATCGCTGGGGAGTGGGGCGCGGGCGCCTCGCCAGTTACGATCTCCCACAGTTGTTTTTCCCGGTCCGGGGGAACTCCCTCCTTGGTGATGCGCTCATTGAAGCGAGCCTCATCCAGAGCGTGGGTGACCGTTGGAAAACCGGTGGTCGTCAGCATGAGACTTGAGCCCTTGCCCCGTTTCAAACTGTACTCGCCAGCCGGCAGACTAATCACGGATCTGACGCAGTCCGACCAATCGAGTGCACGGACGATTCGAAGTGCGAGTTCGTTCTTGGCGGGATCGCTCAAACTCATGGAGAGCATCGTTTCCGCTAGCGTCGGAGGTGGCTTGGTGCGGCTTAGGAGAGGAAGGCCACGCCACATGATTACGAGCGAGGTGGGGCCGTTTTCACTGGTGATCTCCTCGACTGACAAGTTCTGGTCGGGGCGAGATGGGGTGGTCCATACTCCTTCCGCAGGCGAGAGGAGCCCTGCGGTGTGCTCGGCCAGGAAGGTGTCCAGTCCTTCGCTTCGAAGTGAGATAGGGAGACGCTTATGGCCGGAGAGCAGACCGGAGAGGACCGCCGCCGTCATCATCATAGCGTCGCTCGCACCGGACGCTTGGCGATCCCAGGCGAGAAGCCGCTGCGGCTCCGGTCTTAGCATTACCAGCAACAGTGCCTTCGCGACGAGAAGCCCCTTGCCAGTGTTGAGCGGACGGAAGTCGCGCTCGTTCCTGAGAATGCTTCGAATAGGTTCGAGGTTCCTCAATAGTTCCGCTTCATCCTGCGCGGACAGACTCATCTCCCGGACACTCGCCTCGATGCTGGACAGGACATCCAACGGACGCCACCGCTCCCGTGGCGAGCTCGCCCGGAACACACCCAATGCCGCGAGAAAGAGCCGTGTATCGAGATCTGCTTGAGCGGGCGGCGTGTCGTCCAGTCGGGTCCCTGCGGGGGTCAATTCTAGCCAGCCTGGGAAGACCCCAGAACGCTTTGCTGCGGCCTTCGGCTTTCGCTTCGCTCCCTTTTTTGTCGGACGGCTTGATGTGGCCTCCGTGAGGAGTGTCGCGAATGCCCCGAGGGTATTGGCGCTTGCGGGAAGCGCCGATGCGAGGACAGCCCATGCGCCCGCGTGACGGTCGAGAGTGTCAAATGTCCGTGCGTCGACTCCCTGGGAAGTGGGAAGCGACGAGAGCCAGGCCAGGAACGCCTCTGGAGTGATGCGGGCAGTGGCCTCGGAGAAAAGCTCTGGTGATGTACGAGTCGGGAGAGCATCGACTCGGACGTTCTCGTATCTCCTCGCCTCATGCTCTTCGCGGTCTTTATCGGAGGCGAAATGCACGCATTTGATAGCCGAGAGAGGAATCGCTCCCAGGGGAGCCCAGGCAATCGCGCTGGGGGCACCGATGGACTGCTCGATGGATTGGCCATCCTCCCCCAAGCTTGGGACCTTGCCTGCGGAGAGCCGATTGGAGTCGAGCTCGATCGCCACCGGGAAAGACGTCGGGTCTGTCTCGTCACTTGCCAAGGCGAGCACCCCCTCGTTGAAGGGTGCCCCAACGAGGAGAAGCCGCCCTGGGGTGCGTTCGAGGAGGTCGGGGTAGTACTTCTCGATACCTTCGTATGGGACGATGAGTCCTGAGGAAAGGACATCGAGAAGGTTGTATCGGTTGGTTACAAGGAAGACGGGGGAACGAACCGCCATGCTCGCCGGTACCTTGGCCTTCATCGCCAACTCCATGGTTCCTGGGACATCTGTCATGGTCGCCAATCTAAAAGCTCCTTCGGGAACGCCTCGACGATTTTGGGAGCGTCCTTGCCCGAATAACAGAAGAAGAGTTGATCTCTCGCCCGCGAGATGAGCACATAAAACATCATCCTGGCTTCTGGACGGGCCATGTCCTGCATGCAGTCTTGGAGCTCAGGCAGGAACACCGCGTCGAATTCGAGGCCTTTCGCGCTCGCGTAGCAGATGACCTTGATTCCTGGCCGTCCGAAACGCAAGGGCTCGCTTTTCGCTCCCTTCCCACCCACGTAGCGCTCGATAGGGTTTCGTGTCTTTCCATCAAGGAGGTGCCAGAGCCGGGACTGGACTCGCTTGGTGGGTACTAGTACCCCGATTTCCAGGTCGGGATGATTGCGCTCGAACCGGAGAATGTAGTCGGCGGTTTTCTGGGCGGACGAGTGCCCGAGCAGCACAGGCAAGTCACCACTTCGGGTCGGGGAGGCAGGGATGCCGCTTTCCAGGCCCGTGTAGAAGCACGCGGCGAGCGCCGCGATTTCCTTCGTGTTTCGGTAGTTTCGGGTGAGCTTGTGGACTTTCTGAATGTTCGTGTAGGCGCGGATTGTGTCGAGGGTGGAGTTGTCCTCGTTGATGCGCTGGTGCGTATTCCGGCCATCGTGATCACCCAGATCGGTCGATCGTGATCAGGTGGATCGGTCATCGTGATCGGAGCGAAGCGACGCTGACCGGGGACCTACTTCTCCGCAGACTCCTCCTTCCTGCGGGAGGGGCCCTTTAACACGACCCGATGGGAGTTATGTAGCACCCTGTCGCAAATAGCGTCGGCTACCGTCGGGTCCCCCAGGTGGTCGTGCCACTTCGTGGTGGGCAGCTGGCTGGTCATGAGGGTGCTGCGGTTGCCGTACCTGTCCTCGAGAATCTCGAGCATGTCCCGGCGCTCCTGCTCCTTGAGTGGAGCCAGCCCCCAGTCGTCGATGACCAGCACGTCCACCTTGGCCAGACGCGCCAGCACCCGCGCGTACGAGCCATCCGCGTGTGCCAGCGTCAGCTCGTCGAAGAGCCGGGGCGCTCTGCGGTAGAGCGCCTTGTAGCCCTTGCGGCACGCAGCCTCCGCCAGTGCGCAGGCCAGGTACGTCTTGCCGGTCCCCGTGGCTCCCGTAATCACCACGTTCTGGTGCTCGGCCACCCAGCGGCACGAGCCCAGCTGGCGCACCAGACTCTTGTCCAGCTCGCGCTTGGGCGCGTAGTCGAGGTCCTCCAGGCTCGCGCTGCTCAGCCGCAGCTTCGCCTCGCGCAGGCAGCGCGCCGTACGCGCGTTCTCCCGGTGCAGCCACTCGGCGTCCACCAACATCCCCAGCCGCTCATCGAAGGACAGCTTCGCCAGCTCGGGGTCCTTCTGCTGCCGTTCCCACTCGGCCGCCAGGGCGGAGAGCTTCAGGGAGTGCAGCTTCTGCATCGTCGGTTCGTTCAGCATGTGCTTGTCCTCGGGTGTGTGGCACCTGCTTGGGTGCCGCGGTGTTGGAGAGCTTCGTCGTCGCGCGCCGGCGCACGCAGTGCGACGGCGCGCCCCTCACGCACGAGGCTCGTGGGTAGCGTGAGGGTCAGTGGTAGTAGTCGCTGCCGCGCACGTTCTCGTGCGTCTGCGCGGCGAGCTCCGGTTGCGCTTCGTCCGTTGGTGGGGCGAGCCGGTCCAGCCCATTCTGGAGAATGGAGTCCACGTGCCGGAAGGAGCGGGCGCTCACGGCCAGGGCTCGCGTGCACGCCGCCTCCAGCCGCTCGTTGCCGTAGCGCCTGGCCAGCCGCAGTATCCCCAGGCAGGAGCGGTAACCCAGCTCCGGGTGAGGACGCTCGCGCAGGATGCTCTCCACCAGCTTCTGGGTGTTGGGGCCGATGGTGCCCGCCCAGTGCACCAGCCGCGAGGGCGTCCACTCCAGGTGCTTCTGGTGCGCCTTGGGCATGTGCTCCGGCTGCGTGGTGTGCCGGCCCCGCTCGTCGCTACGCACGTGACTCGCCACGCGCTCGCCGCGCTGGTACAGCTCCACCGTGGTGGCCGTCACTCGCGCCTCCAGCACCTGGTGCACCAGCGCGTACGGCACCGAGTAGAAGTGATGGTGCACCTGCACGTGGTAGTCGATGTTGACTCGCACCTGCTTCCACTCGCCGTAGGTGAAAGCCTCGGCCGGTAGCGGCCGCAGCGCCGGTTTGTCCAGCCGCTCGAAGAGCTCTCTCCGGCTCGCGTCGTACAGCCTCATTTTTCGGTTATTGAGGTCCTCCAGCAGCTCGCCAATGCGCTCGTTGAGCGCCTCCAGCGAGAAGAAGGTGTGGTGGCGCAGCCGCGCCAGTAGCCAGCGCTGCACCACCAGCACGCCCACCTCCACCTTCGCCTTGTCCCGGGGCGAGCGCGGGCGCGCTGGCAGCACCACCGTGCCGCAGTGCCGCGCGAATTCCTCGTACGTGCGCTGCACTCCCGGCTCGTAGCGGCACGCGCGCGTCACCCCGCTCTTGAGCTGGTCAGGCACCAGCGCTCCCGGCACGCCACCGAGGTACACGAAGCAGCGCTGGTGACTGGCGATGAAGTCCGGCCCTCGCTGCGTGCGCGTGGCCTCCGCGTACGTGTAGTTGGAGGCCCCCAGCACCGCCACGAACAGCTCCACCTCCACGCGCTCGCCCGTTGTCTCGTCCACCAGGTGCGGCTTGTTTCCCGAGTAGTCGACGAAGAGCTTTTCTCCCGCCCGGTGCTCCTGCCTCATGGTGAGCCGGTGTTTGGCCAACCACTGCCGGTAGTACTCGCAGAACTGCGTGTAGCGGTACCCCTCCGGGTGTTTCTCCAGGTACTCCAGGTGCAACAGCTCCAGCGTGACGCCGGGCTTCTTTCTCTCCGTGTGGATGTACACCGGGTCGGGCAGGGGCCTCTGGGCCGTGGGCTTCGGCACGGCGCCATACAGCCGCTCCTCCAGCTCCTCCTCCCGCATCTGCTCCACCTGCTCCCAGCTCAGCTTCGCCGCCGCAGCGCGCGCCAGCACGCTCCCCACCGCCCCCGCGCTGATTCCCAGGCTGCTGGCCACCTCCCGGTGGCTTCTCTTCTGCTCCCACTTCTGCCGTAGCACTTCTCGTATGTGACGCATGGACAGTCGCTCCGTGGCCATCGGCCCTCCTCGCGGAGGGCCGTCGACGAATGCCGTCCAGCGTGCTCGCTCGGCTCGCCCGCCCTCCCGCGTCCGGTTGCTACCAGCCGACGGGCCCCGTAGGGCGAACCACCTGACCTCCAGCGTAGTCCTCGGGCACCTTGGCCCGCTGAGCACGATGGCCGATCCCGGTGATCACGATGCTCCGATCTCGCTGATCACGATGCTCCGATCCTGGTGATCACGATGGGCCGACGCGCGCAGCGCTGGTTTTCGTCTGCGAAAATGGTGACTGTTCGGGCGATATGGCGGGCAAGCGGGAAGAAACCGGGTGCGAAGTCCTGGCCCTCATCGACGATGAGATGAGGAAGTGAGTGCGCTGATGGTGGCTTCTTCGCTACTTGTTTGAGGATCGCGGCCCAATCAGGCTTGAACTTACTTACCTGCGGGTACTTACGTCCATAACTTGAGTAGTAGAAGCCGTAGAACCAGCGGTGGAAGGTGCTGATTGCCGCCTCCAACTCCAGGCTCTCAGCGGCATCGTCGGTGTACTGGGAGAGGAGCCGCGAGAGCATCAGAAGGGAGACGTTGACCCGCTTCTTGTCAAGCATATTGGCCCTGTAAAGGGCCATGACTGTCTTTCCAGTTCCGGGTGGCCCCACGACCAAATAGGAATCGTCGAGGGGCAGGTTGTTCACTCGGTCCTGTTCGCGGGAGAGTTCCTGGTAAGCGGGGAGTCTCAAGCGGTTGCCTCCATTTCGTCATCGGTGGCGCGCGCGCTGTCTCTACGGGCGGCGGCGAGCACCTCCGCGAAGAAGCCAGTAACTCCACCCGGCGTGCCCACGAGAAGTCCACGATCGAGCAAGACGTTCGCGTTTTCGCAACTTGTTTCCGACACCAATGCGCAAGCGTGACATGCCCCGAGATTGAGTGTCCCGAAACCCTGTCCCGGGCTTTCCCGGCAGATGGGGTCGGATGAGCACCACGAGGCTCGCTCAAGGGCGGACAGAAGCGTGTGGGCGAAAAGGGACGGGGTTCCCTGGCGAACCAGTCCGCCAAGCGTCCCCTCAACGTCTCCCGCCGCCGTGTATATAAGTATCCCGGCCTGCGGCTCACCATCCGGGTTCTTTCCCGCGTAGATACGCTCTCGTAGTGATGCGGAGGAGTATCCACACTGGAACGAAAGTTGCCGGATGAGGACGTGGGCGAGGGTGTGGAGGAGTACGAAGCGCGGTGTGGCGGGCTTCAACCTGCTCCCTATGAAGTGTTTTTGGCGACGCTGTTCAAGGATTCGTCCAACCTCCGCGACGTCCGAGTTTTCCGCTTCCCACTCGTGCACGCGCTTTTCATTGAGCGAGAAGAAGATGCCCTCTCCGAAGACCTCGATCGCGGGCAGCCATTTCAGGTTGCGGCCGAGGTCCGGCTTCACCAATGGACCCGCGGCGTTGTAACGGCTAAACCCCACGAGGGCTCTCACCTCTCGTAGTTTGGTGGCGAGAACAACCTTGTCGATGAGTTGCGCCAAGAGACCGAGGGCCGAGGTCGGCTCGGGATGGGTGGCTTCGGCAAAGAGCGGGACATGGCGGGTGATGAAGGTGCTCTTTTCTGATTGCTCCCCCTGCGGAGTAATGAAGGCCAACCACTCATCCGTTTCCAAGTCTGTGGCGTCGGAACTGGACGGCTTCGGCGGCTTCTGATCGCCTAACTCCTGGCGAACGATGAGCTCGATCTGTTCCTTCGAGCAGCCAACCGTTTGAGCAATTGATTCGATCGCGGGGCCGGCGAACGGTCCATTGGGCGCGGACCGAATCAACGCCCAGAGTTCGTGATTTGTAACCGCGAGGGTTAGCTCGCCAAACTCCTGGTACGTCGATTCTGGAGGGATGTCGAGCGCCGACCGTATGCTAGAGAAATAGACGTTACTCGCCCCTCGCTGAAGGATGACCGGTTTCTCGTCGCAATGTGGGGTGACCTTGTTGCTGTAGTCGATGTACTCCCAGGGCTGCTTCCCGGGACAACGGAGGTTCATCGCCTTGACCGTGTCCCTGCTGGTGATTCCCGTGAGCGTGCGCCACACTCCACATGTTTTGCATTCGATGCGCAGGGACTGAAGTCCAGCCCCAGAGCCAGCGAGGGCGATAAACCGCAGGTTGTCACGGTCCTTACAACCCTTCTGTTTAGGCTCCTTCGCCCCGAAGTGAGCCCAATAATCCCAGGAAACGTCGCCCAGGTGCCCCTTCTCGCAAGCCATGACGAAGCGCATCGGAACCAGTTGGGGGCGCCGGTTGCAGTTCTCGCAGCGAGGCGGTTCGTCGTTCACCTCCTTGGAAGTGGTCCATTTCGCCATCGCTCGGCAGTTAGGGCAGAAGAGCCACTGAGGAAACCGGAAATACGGGACGCGGGCACCACCATCCCCGTACAGCGAAGTGCTCGCGGGAGCGCTGCGGAAACCCTCCACGCCAAGTGCCTCGGCGAGTCGCTTGCTCCGGATGGGTTGGCCCTGGCTCTTCCAGCGGGAAATGTCGCACGCGACCAGGCTCTCGCCTCGTAGGTCATAGATCGCCCCTACTCCGAAAGGGGCAAGCGTCTGCGACAGCCGAACTCCACGTGGCGGTTGATTGCTCATCGTTCCTCTCCAATCACCAGCACTCGACACTGGCGGTCGACATTGCGCATCGAGTGCAGCGTGGCCCAACCGCTTCCTTGAGCTCCGAAGTTGCGGAGCAAGCCCGTATGGGGCTTACTGGCCTGGTAGTACAGGCTCCGGTTGTTCTCGGCTGTCTCCTTGGCGAGCTCCGCCCATTCCGCGGCGAGCGCCCTCAGATGCTCGGAGGTTGACTTCGCCTCGTCTGGGTCGATAGCGCGCGCTCGTTCCTCGAGAATTTGGATCGCACGCTCAACCTGGGGATCGTCAAGGCGGAAGCGCGACGCGTCGCTGTTCGCGGTGAGTCCGACGCCATGGCGAACGAGGATCGTGAGCGCCGCGTGGAGCGCGCGCTCCCGAGAGGGGAGAGAGAAAGGGGTTACGCTCGTGGGCTCGACGTGCCGATAGAGCGCGGAGTGGTAGGGGATGAATCCTTCGTAGTGCGAGCGATCGCGGGGCTTGGTGGAGACGTACAACGCGATGACCAAGCCTGCGGCCCCGCCACGGCCAACGCGACTGCTCGCCTGGATGTACTCGGCGGTTGTCTTGGGCTGCCCGTTCATGATCATGAGCCCAAGCCGCGGGATGTCGACGCCCACCGAGAGCATGTTGGTCGTGGCGAGGAGGGAAACCGAGTCCTGTTTTTCGTGCGTTTGCTTGAGCCGTTCGAGGATTTTGGGAAGGTCGCCTCCCCCCACGTTGCTGGTGAGCTCCACCACGGTGTGCTCTTCGAGCTTGCGCGTCTTAGCCTCGTCCTTGGCGATGACCTTCGCGCGGGCAGGCACGTCGTCACGCGCCAGGGTCACGGTTCGCCCAAGCTCTCGAATGCTGTTGTGGTAGGCAACAAGGGTCCAATACGCGTCGAGAGCCTGTCCACTGAATCCGAGTTCCACCGGCGCTTGTAGCAGAGCCGCGGCCGTATGGACGATAGTCGTATGAGGGGTGTGGCTCTGTGACATCAGCCCGATGTAGCGCCGCCCGGGTTTCTTTTCGTCGGTCTTCGCGAAGTACGAGTCCGACGCCGTCAGTCCCGCTGGAGGGAAGAGCTGAACCTTCCGACCGAATAGGCCCAGCACCTGATCCGTCGCATTCCGGATCGTCGCGGTGGACGCGATGATTTTCGGGCGAGCGCCGTGATAGCTCATCAGCGCCTCCACTGCGCCCTCGTAGACGCCGATGGTGGTGCCCAGGGGACCGGAGAGCAGGTGCATCTCGTCCTGGATGATGAGTCCAGGGGGCAATCGGCCGCTTCCGCCGAAGAAGACGCCTGCGCGCTCCTCCCAGGCGAGCCGTGCGAACTTATCCACTGTCGCCAAGAGGAACGTCGGCGGGCTGTCGTAGAGGGCATCATCGACGACGGCTATGGGAAGCCTCGTGTGGAACGGGCACTTCGCGGTGGGACAGTAAAACTCGAAGGACGCATTCCCCGCTCGAACACCGTAGTTCTCGGCGTCGTCGTTGCGGCGTTCGGGAATGATACTGGTGCCACACCAGGGGCACTGCTCTAGCTGGAAGGGATTGGAGGGGAACTCCTCGGAGAAGAGTTCCGTGAACCGCTGTGCCGCCTTCTCATAACGGTTGGGCACCACCTCATCGCCCACCCACAAGCCGATCGAGATCGGGTCCTGGCCCATCACGGCGCTTTGTTGGCGTCGTAAGATCTCGCAGGCACAGATGAGCGCCGCAGCGCGCTGGAATTGCTGTGCGGTGAGCAGGCGCAAGGTGTAGCGAGTGAGCACCGCAGTCCCTCCGCCAGCGTCGCCGTTCTTGAGTCGCCGATGGAAGATGTAGAGTGCGGCGAGCGCTAGGTAGGCCTCGGTCTTTCCACCGCCTGTGGGGAACCAGAGCAGATCGACGAGTTCGCGGTCCCTGTCCGCGGGGTCCACGACCGAGGGGAGGGCAAGCAACTGAAACGCGAGCTGGAAGGGACGCCACTTATAGTTGAGCGCGGCGTAATCGATGACCGGGAGTTGAACTTGGTCGCGCGGCCTTCGCTCGCCCGCGAGGTCCTCCTTCCCGTGTCGCATCTGCATGAGCATCGCCTGATTCGCCAGCCGGAACGCATGCAGTGTGTCTGGCTCGCTCGTCAGTACCTCGATGCCACGACGGATTCGATCGAGCGTCTCCTTGAGGCGCGCCAAGAGCGCATCCCGAGCGGCGTGAAGCGAAGGGGGAATGTCCAGGTGAACCGCCTTCAGGTCAGCGATCCACTTCCCGTACTTGTCCGCGAACGCGCCGAGCTCCGCGCTAAGCTCCGCTGTTCCGAGAGAGGTGTCGGCGAGCTTTGACAATCTAAGGATGTCATCATCGGCACCACCAGTGACAACATCGGGCACCGTGAAAGAGGGCATTAGCTCGCTTCGGACGCTGATGGCGGTCCGCTTGTTCTCCGAGGGTGTCCAATCCGCCGCGCAACCATGCCCAATCCCGAAGACTCGGGCGTGCCGGTGCAGGAGGCGGAGCTCCGCTTCCTCCGGGTCGCGACTGAGGAAGTCGACCGAGGGGTACTCACGAATTGTCCCATCGACGGGAACGCACTCAATGCCTACTTGGTGAAGGCACAGGGATGACTCCACGACGGCGGGGTCCGCCTGCTTCTGGATGTTGCGTAAGGTCACGGTGACGAGATGCCCGTCTCCCACATGTCGCCAGAGTGCCTCAATGCGCGCACGGCCCCCGAGCACCTCCTCGTGGCTCCGCAGGTGGCCCTCAAGGCCTTCCTTCGGGCGCGCGAGGGTGACGACCTCGGGATTGGAGCGCTCCGCGATGGGCTCGCGTTGAAAGGCTTCTTTCTTCTTGACGCGTGTTCCCTCGTAGCGAGCGCCCCACACACAGCATGTGAGCGAGGGTGTGCCCACGATAAAGAAGCTCACGCCAATCGAGCTGGGCATCCAGGAGTTGGCCAATGTAACGGGGTCATCGGCGAGCTCCTCGCCGACCGAGCCGCCCGTCGTGTCATCGACCTCCTCGGTGAGGAGCTCACCGCTACTAGCGTTCGTGGGGTAGAGCGTCCCCATGAGGTAGCGCTTGTGAGGGGCCTCGTGGAGGGTCTCGTTCGCTCCATTCAGGGGGCCTACCGCGTGCGCGTGAAGGAAGTGGACGACTTGGGTGCGGATGTCGTTCATGGCGGATCCTCCTGTCTAGGGCATGGAGCGCTTGGGACGCGGCGTAGGCCGAGTCACCTTGGGGGCGTTCTCGTGAGCCATCGCCGCGAGGCGGGTCTTGGCGGAAATGGGCACGGCCATCCAGAGGCCGACCTGCGCCCGGCTCATGCCGACGTACATCAGGTTGGTAACCAAGTCGGGGGGGCCCTCAAGCTCAAGGTCGATGAGAAGGATGAACTTGTTCTCAAGACCCTTGAAGTCGGCGACGCACGCGCACGTTAAACCCAGCGCGGGCCAGTTCGCCGCGTTCACCGAATCAATGACGGTGATCGCCCGACGGCGCCAAACCTCAGTGCGTTGAATCGAGGACCGAGCGAGCGGACGAGCCAGGAGAATGGTGATCTCGGATGGCGCGATGCCCTCCTCCCGAAGGCGCCCAAGATGGCCGTCTATGAGACGAGAGAGTTGCTCGTCGGATTCATAGTACCCGAACTCCACAGGAGGACCCTCTCCGGCGACGGGTTTCCCGAGGTCTGACGCAGTGAGAAGGCGGGTTTGCATGACGATCTGCTCAGTGTTTCGGCAGTTGCGCGACAACCTTCCGGCAGCCGGCCGATGGTCCAGGATGTAGTCGTGCGCCTCCCGCTCGTAGCAGCCGGACAGGCCAGTTTGCCGGTTGGTGTCTAACAGGAAGCACCACTCTCCTTTGGCGAGGCCACCCTTGAGCTCCGCCTCAAGAGTTCCGAGGGCATCCATGTTGAGAAGGTCCTGACCTTCGTCCGCTATAAGGGCATCGAACCTCGGACGTGGCGCTGTGCGCGGTCCGCCAGTGTCACGTCGCAGGTGGTCGAGAGACGCCACGGTGATCTTGGAATCGCCCAGTCGAGACCCCAAGTAAGCTGCGAGAACTGGGCTCGCGCAGGCGACCAGTACACGCTTCCCCCGCGCGGCTTGTCGACGCGCGAGCTCAGCGGCAAGGAAGGTCTTGCCCGTGCCAGCGCCTCCCGAGCATATGCTGCGGGGATTCTCTTCGATCCAATCCAACTGGGAGTATTGCTCCTCGGTGAGTTCCTCCATTGCTTGGGTTAATCGGTGAGACTTGACGCGGAGGGAGGGAACACGATCAAAGCTCGGTCGGAGCGCCTGGGCGATCTCTTTCAAAAGGTCGCCGGAAACCGTGAACGGGACGCGCTCCTTCGACTCCCAATACTGGAACGCCTTATTGAGGTAGGTACGAAGGTCCTCTCCTCGAGCGCCCTGCTTTGCGTCGAACACGACCTCGGATGGCCACTCCACGCCTCGTTCTGGGAACTCACAGTCGGGGAACAGAACCCCGAATCCAAACAGGACGGGAGCAACTCTCTCCTTACCGAGAAGCTCGCCGAGGCGGCGCTTCAGCGAGAACATCCCAGAGCGCGCCTGCTGGAATGGGCCCTCCGATTTGTGGAAGGTGTTTCCATAGCGGTCGGTGAAGGTCCAAATCCCATCCTCGTCGCACGCGACGCCTCCGCCCTTCACCTCAAGAACGAGCACACCGCGCTCGCAAACAATCACGAAGTCAAGTTCGCCGACCCTCTTGTAGTCGTGCTCCGAGATGTTGAGCGAGTGCAGCGCCCGGGCGCTGGGTCCAAAATCCGTCCTTACGAGCCGCGAGAACACCTCGCGCTCCGCACTGCTCGGAGTGCCGTTGGAGATGACCGGTGGAACCATGCGCATGGTTAACGATCACTCACGCCACGCTTGATGATCAATAGTGCCTTGTACGCCCTTGGTGTTGGGTCACGGCGGACTCAACGCGAGGATTTGGGCTCACCCTGGTTACGTGGGCGGTAGGATTGTACGACCAGCCTCTCTGTCGCGGATACCCCAGGGCTCCATCACCACGGCTTAAAAGTGTCCCCGGAATCGCGGCCCACCCCGTCTACAAACGACAGCGACCTGAGTACGCGTTCCGACTTGTTCAATTGGCAGACGCTCTGCGTCAATTCGGCTCAGTGCTCGCGAGGAAGGGACAGGGTGAAGCAGGCTCCCTGGCCGGGCTCGCCGCCGACGTCCAGCTTGCCGCCGTGCTCCTGGAGGATGCGCGCCGCAATCGCCAGTCCCAGGCCCGTGCCGCCGTCCTTGGTGGTGAAGTAGGGCTCGAAGATGCGGGCCCGGTGCTCCGGTGGAATCCCCGGGCCGCTGTCCTGCACTTCCACTACGGCCTCCCGGTCGGTGGCTCGCACGCGCACGCGCAGGTCTCCGCCTCCCTTGGCCATCGCCTCCTCGGCGTTCTTCACCAGGTTCACCAGCACCTGGGTGAGCTGATCCCTGTCCGCCTTCGCCACCACCCCCGGCTGCATCTCCGAGTGGATCTGGATTCCCGGCGGCGGTGAGGCGTAGAGCGACAGCACGTTCTGCGCGAGCTCGCCCAGGTCCACCGGCTCCAACTGCGGCTTGGGTAGGCGCGCGAAGCGGCTGAACTCGTCGACGATCCGCTTCAGCCGGTCCACTTCTTCCAGGATGACTCCCGCGCTGTCTCGGAAGAGGGCGGGGAAGCGCGCGTCCTGCGCGTCCTGCACCGCCATCAACGTCTCCAGCGACATGCGGATGGGCGTCAGTGGGTTCTTGATCTCATGCGCCAGCCGTCTCGCCACCTCCTGCCACGCGGCCACGCGCTCGCTGGCCACCAGCCGCTCCGTGGTCGAGCGCAGCTCCGTCGTCATGTCGTTGAACGTCTTCACCAGCTCGCCCACCTCGCCCGTCGCCTGCACCTGCACCTGTACGTCCAGCGCGCCTTCTCCCACGCGCCGTGCGCCCGAGGTCAGTGCCTCCACCGGCTGCGTGATGCGCCGGGCCATCAGCAGGCCCAGCAGCACCGCGAAGCTCAAACCCAGTCCCGCCAGCAACAGGAAGGAGCGCAGCACTCCCAACGTGGCCTCGCGCTCGGCCGCGCGGCTGAAGACGAGCCTCACCGTGGCGGCCTCGCCCAGCGGCAGCACCCGTGCCACCGTGGGCGGTGTGACGCTCCCGGCCCTCGCCACCACCTCCTTACCGGACAGCAGCGACACCTCCGCCCCGGTGAGCCGCGCCAGGTGCGCCGCCAACCCCTGGTCCAGCAGCACCCCGCCCACCACCCAGAGCCGCGAATCCCCGTAGTCCACCGGTCTCGCCGTGACGAGCGCGGGTATCTCGCTCAGGCCCTGGTCTCCTCGCACCGATACCTTCACCGGCACCGGCTTGGGGGACTTCTCCCGCGTGGCGGCGAAGAGCACCGGATCCGGGTCTCCACGGCGCGCCGGCAGGTGCCCGGAGGACAGCGTGGTGCCCTTCCGGTCGAAGAGGGACAGCACCGTGAGGCCCCGGCTCTTCATCAGCGCCTGCGCGGTATCCGCGCGGATGGCTCGGGCGGGGGACTCGCGGGCGTCGCGCGCCAGGTCCTCCATGGCGGTGCTCTCCACCAGTTCCTCCACCGCCCGGCGCGCGTTGGCGGCGGCCCGCTCGAGGGCCTCCTGCGCCGAGGCGGTGGCCCCATCCATGCGCGCGTCCAGTCCCTTCGACAGGGTGGCGCGCAGTTGCGTCAGGGTGAAGGGCACCATCACCGCCAGCGGCACCAGCGCCAGCAGGGCGAAGGCGAGCGCCAGCCGTGTCCTCAGTCTCATCTCCGGGCTCCCGGAACACCCGCCGGAGCCGGCTGGAGCCAGGCGCCGTCCAGCAGGGGCAGCCCCTGGGCATCGAAGGTGAGTCCCCCCACCTCCGGCGCCGCGCGCAGTGCCAGCCCCTGCGTGTAGAGGGGCAGCAGCGGCACGGAGGGGGCGAGCGCCAGCGCCCGCTCACGCGCCCTCGTGTCGCGCGCCACCGGGTCCGCCAGGGCGCCGATGCGCGGCAGCTCCACCCCGAGCAGGTCCTTGCGGCCCGCCGCGTCCAGTACCACGGCCAGGGCCGGGCCCGGCACGGGTGGCAGCAGCAGCGAGTGCAGCATCAGCTCGTAGTCTCCCTTCGCCCAGCGGGCGCGCAGCTCGGCTCGCGGCAGGGGCTCCAGCGCCACCGCGTAACCCCGGTCGTGCAGCCTCACCTGGAGGCGCTCGGCCACCGCGCGCTGGTCCTCGCTCGTCGTGTCGTAGAGGAGCGTCACCTTGCGGCCGGCCTGGGGCTGGGGCGGCGCCGAGGGGCGGGGCGCCTGCGCCTGCGGGAGGAGGGCCGGAGGCAGCAGGTTCGGCATGGGCACCGCCGGCCCACGCACGAAGAGGCGCGTGAGGTCCTCCCGGTCGATGGCGCTCTCCACCGCCTGGCGGAAGTCCGGCGGCACGCGTCGGGGCGACCAGGCCAGGTAGGTGGCGTACAGCGCCGCGCCCGAGGGTGTGCCCGCGTCGGGGAGGACGCCGAGCACCACCTGGGCCTCCTGCGTCGACCACAGGCGCGAGAGGCCGCGCTCGTCGGTGCGGGTGAGGCGCAGCCTGTCCACGTACGGCCGGCCCCCGGTCCAGGCGAGCCGCGCTTCCACGGCGTTGGGGCCGGCGGCGGAGAAGGGGCCGAGCGCGGCGGGGACGGTGCGCGGTGGAGCGAGCGCGGGGTGGCACAGCGCGCGCTCCAGGTCCGGCCACGGGAAGGAGAGCGCCAGCTCCAGGGTGTCCCCGGTGGCGGAGAGCTGCCGGCCCTCGCCTCGCAGCGGGAAGAGGAGGGCACGGTAGGGCGAGGCGGCCTCGGGGCCGAGGAGCCGCGTCCAGGCGCGGGTGAGCGCGCTGGCCTGCGCGGGCGAGGGCAGCACGAGGCGCACCACCTGCGACGAGGGGCGCGACACCTCGCGGGCAAGCGCGGGCGAGGCGTGCCCATCCTGCGTCAGATTGCAGGCGGGCCGGGACAGCAGCCCGAGGAGGGTGGCCTCGGTGGGCGTGTCGGCGAGGGCCGGCTCCGGGGGCTCGGCGGGCGCGGTGTAGGCGACGCGCAGCTCGCCTCCGTAGGGGACGCGACCGGCGGCGAGCGACGGCGCGGCGCCGAGCAGGAGGAGGCTGGCGAGGGCGTGGCGGAGCGTCATGGCGCACCCTGGCGGAGGAGGAAGAGCTCGCCGGTGCCGTCCGGCCGGGTGAGGCCCACCACCACCTCGCGGCGCTTGTCCCCGTCCAGGTTGGCCGTCACCACGTGCAGGGCGCGGCCGGAGGGCAGGGCACCCTGCCAGAGGGGCTCATGGGTGGTGGGGTCGCTCCCGTTGGTCCTGAAGACGCGCAGGGTGTCTGGCGAGGGTTGGAGCTCGGGCGAGGTGGTGAGCAGCTCCGGCGTCCCATCCCCGTCCAGGTCCCCGAGCGCGCTGCCAGCGCCGAGTCCGGAGAGCGGCAGGGGCGCCCCCGGAAGCCGCGCGAACAAGGAGGCCGAGCCGTCCGGGTGGATGAGGAGGAGGCGGGAGTTGGCGGCGCTGAAGGTGGTGAAGCGCGCGGGCACGCCGGGCAGCACCGTGCCGCCGAGCCGCACCTCGGGGACGAAGGCCGTCTGTCCCGGGACGAAGCCGCCGCGCGCGTCCGGGCTCAGCTGGGGCGCGTCGAGCCGGGACACGGCGTGCAGCGCACCGCCCTCCAGCGCGAGTACCTCGCCCTGGGCGAAGCGGGTGGAGAAGGCGGCGAGGCGCGGCGGCCCGGAGAGGATGGCCAGCGCACCGAAGGGCTCGCGCGTGGGAGCGGGGCCGGGGGGCAGTGCCTCCAGCGAGCGCTCCGCGACGAGGCGCCCATCCGCGGCGAAGACGAAGACGGAGCGCTCGGTGAGCGCGGCCACCTCGTCCCTGCCATCCCCATCGAGGTCCCCCGCGGCGAGCGCGGCGGGAGGGGAGGGCAGGCGCGCGAGCACGGCGCCCAGCAGGCGCAGGGGGCGCGGCTCCTCGGGGAGCGGCGGCGTCGTGCGCGGAGGCTCCACGGCGGCGAGCGCGAGGGCCGCGGCATCGGCCTCCACGGACTGGGCGATGGCCGCGCCGGGCGAGGGCGCTCGGGTGGCCATGCGGCCGGACCAGAAGTTCACCCAGGTGCCGAACACGTCGCCGTGCGCGCGCAGCTCTCCGCCCTCCACGCCCAGGGTGATGCGCACCAGGGCGCGGGCTCCCTGCTCACGCGCGAGGGACTCGGCGGCCTCGGGAGAGGGGGCCTCCAGCACCACCGGGCCGAGTCGGGCGGAGGCGAGGTGCGAGGCGAGCAGCGTCTCGAAGGCGCGCCGCAGCTCGGGGGCGCCACCGGACAGGTGCAGGGCCACGGGCGGCTCGGGCCGCACGGAGCGCACGTCCGCGGCCACGGCCTGGGCGAGCCGCTCGAGCGCCGGGGCGGCCGGGGTGGAGGGCGCGCCCGGAGCGAGCTGGGGAGGAAGGGGGTTGGCGGCCGGAGCGGGGAGCGCGGCCAGCAGCAGCGCGGCGGCGAGGGCCCGGCTCACAAACCCCCCCGGCTACCTTCCTGGAGGAAGAAGTCGCTGGGGCTGACGTGGCCGGGCGGGGGCGCCTCGGCGGTGGGCTGGGTGCCGTCGAGGAAGGACTCGAGCCGGCCGGGCACGGAGTTGCCCGCGAGCAGGCCGCTGGCGGGATCGATGCGCACCTGCACCACGCCCGGGGGCACCTCGAACTCGCGCGAGGGCAGGCCCTGGTGGGCGGCGCGCATGAACTCCAGCCAGATGGGGAGGGGCGCGCGGCCACCCGTCTCGCTGCTGCCCAGGGGCGAGTGGTCATCGAAGCCCACCCAGGCGCTGGCGACCCAGTCCGCGGTGAAGCCGGAGAACCAGGCGTCGCGGTTCTCGCTGGCGGTGCCCGTCTTGCCGGCGGCGGGCCGGTTGAGCTCCGTCACCGCGCGGGCCGTGCCCTCCTCCACCACGCTGCGCATCAGCGACGTGGTGAGGTAGGCCACCGCCGGGGGCAGCGTCTCCTCGAAGGCCGGCTGGTGCTCCTCCAGCACCTTGCCCTGCGCGTTCGTCACCTTCAGCAGCATGAGGGGCTCGGCGTAGCGGCCGTTGGCCTGGATCGTCGCGTAGGCGTTGGCGGCCTCCAGGATGGAGACCTCGCCGGTGCCCAGGGCCAGGGTGAGGTTCTCCGGGAGCGGCGAGCGGATGCCCGCGCGGCGGGCGAAGTCGATGGCGGCCGCGGGTGTAATCGCCTCGATGAGGCGCACGGAGACGGTGTTCTTGGACTTGGTGAGGGCCTCGCGCAGCGTCATGGGGCCCTCGAAGGTCCGGTCGTAGTTCTGCGGCTTCCACGTCTTGCCGGTGTACGGATCGCGGATGGCCTCGGGGGCGTCGTTCACCGTGCTGATGGGGGTGTAGCGCCCGCTGCCGAGCGCGGCGCCATAGAGGAAGGGCTTGAAGGACGAGCCGGGCTGGCGCCGGGCCTGGGTGGCGCGGTTGAAGGGCGAGAGCTTGAAGTCATAGCCGCCCACCAGCGCCACCACGTTGCGGTTGCGCGGGTCGATGACGACGAGGCCGCCCTGGGCCAGCGGCACCTGATCCAGCGCGGCCTCCAGCACCGCGGGGGCAGGCGTCACGCGCAGCACGCGTACCAGGACGATGTCTCCCACCTTCATCACGTCCGACATCTTCGAGGGGGCGCCCTTGCCCTTCTGGCGCGCCCAGGTGACGGTGGAGAAGGGAATCTCCGCGGTGCGGCCCACCAGGCTCACGCGGGCCTTCTTGCCGGCGTCATCCACCTGGGTGACGTATCCGGCCACGCGCAGGCCCTCCTTGAGGGGCTGCAGCTGCACGTCCAGCGCGAGCTTCTCGTCGGGGGACAGCGTGGCCTCCTCCTCCTCCTCGGCGACGGTGGTCACCACCGGCTCCTCGGCCGGCTTCACGGGCTGCTGCTCGCCGGATTGCACCAGGGTGGAGAGGTCGGCCACGTAGGCGCCCTCCTTCTGACGGCGTCCCGCCTCCTCGATGTGCCGGGTGATGAGGGGCTCGAGGCGCGCGAAGCGCGTGGGATCCAACGTGCCCAGGGCGCCCCGGTAGCCCTGGCGCCGGTCCACCGCCTCCAGCCCGTTGCGCACCGCCAGGTCGGCGATGGCCTGCAGCTTGGGCTGCATGGCGATGTCCACGCGCAGGCCGCCGGTGAGCACGGCCTCCTCACCGTAGCGGGCCACGAGCGTGCGGCGGATGTCCTCGGCGTAGTAGGGGCCCACCTCGGGGGGCGGCCGCGGGGCGAGCACGATGGGCTTCTCCAGCTCCGGCTCCACCTTCTCCTTGGGCAGGATGCCCTGCGCCATCATCTGCCCCAGCACGTAGCGCTGGCGCTGCTTGGCCTTGACGATGTTCTTCTCCGGGTTGATGCGGTTGGGCGACTGCACCGTGCCCGCGAGCACCGCGGCCTCGCCGACGCTCAGGTTCTCCGCGTGCTTGCCGAAGTAGTAGAGCGCGGCCTCCTCGATGCCGCTGCGCCCCTGCCCGAAGTAGGACTGGTTGATGTAGAGGCCGAGGATCTGATCCTTGGTGAGCGTCTGCTCCACGCGCGGGGTGAGGATCCACTCGCGAATCTTGCGCGAGAGGCTGCGCTCGGGAGACAGGAGCATGTTCTTCACCACCTGCTGCGTGATGGTGGAGGCGCCGGACTTGCGGCTGCCGGGGATGAGGTTCTTCACGCCGGCGCGGAACATGCCGATGAAGTCGAGGCCCTCGTGCTTGTAGAAGTCGGCGTCCTCGGCGGCGAGGAAGGCGTTGCGCACGTGGGGCGGCAGCTTCTTGATGTCCACGACGGTGCGGCGCCCCTGGGGCATGAAGAACTCGGCGCACACGGAGCCGTCGGCGCACCGCACCTTGGTGACCTGGGGCAGGGCGTAGGTGCGCAGCGCCTCGGGCGAGGGCAGGTCGCGGCTGAAGTAGAGGTAGGCGCCCACGAGGACGAGCGCGAGCAGCACCAGGCCCACGGCGCCCAGCACGAGCAGCCGCTTCGTCCAGCGCCACAGCCGGGCCCCCAGGCCGGGACGGGCCGGGGGCGAGGGGGGCACCGGAGAGGAGGAGGGGGACGGGGATTCGGGCTGGGAGCTCATCTCGCGGGCCGGGTTCATGGGACGCGGGGACAACAAAGGAGGGACGACGTTAGACCGGCGGGCGAGGAACCGGAATGGGGCTGGTCGCCCGCCCGGTCTCGTGGTTGAGCCGGTCCCGGTTGAGGCGGGCCTTGAGGTCCCTGGGCGACAGGCGCGTGGCGGTGTCGAAGGCCATACGGGCCTCCTCGTAGCGGCCGAGCCGCTCATAGGCCAGACCCAGGTTGTTGTGAACATAGCCTACGTGGGGCAGCAGGTAGGCGGCCTGGGCGAGCGCCTCGGCGGCCAGGGTGTCCTGGCCGGAGTGCAGGTAGGCCAGCCCGAGGTTGTTGAGCGCGTACCCGTGGTACGGGTCGAGGTGCACGGCCTGTTTGAAGCGGGCGATGGCCTCGGTGAGCTGGCCGGCGGACAGGTGGGCGCGGCCGAGGACCTGGTAGGTCTCCGGGTACTCGGGGTCGAGCTCGATGGCGGCCTCGGCGGAGTGGAGGGCGCCCTCGGTGTCACCGAGCTCCAGGAGGAGGCGGGCCTGCTCGACGAGGGGCTCGGGGCCGTCGGGGTAGAGGCGGGAGAGCTCCGCGTACGCGTCGGCGGCGAGCTGCTTCTGGCCGGTGAGGCGGGCGAGGCGGATGAGGGCGTCGAGGGCATTCTCGGCGGCCTCGATGTCGTCGGCGGCGTCGTGAACGGCGCGGCGGGCCTCGGTGAGGGCACCGGAGAGGTCACCCTCCTCGCGAAGCGCGCGGGCCCGGGCGAGGTGGTCCACGGGATAGAGGTGCTGCTCGTGGGGGAGCGCGACCGAGTCCGCGGGCTCGGCGGGAGCGAGGTCCTCGACGGGCACCTCGGGGACCTCGTCCGGCAGGGGGACGTCCTCGATGGTGAGGGGCAGCTCCTGGCGGGAGACGACCTCGCGGGGCTGCTGTGAGGGGAGCGAGGTGGCCGCGAGGTGCGGGGTGGAAGAGGGGCGGAGTCCCTGGGAACGCCGGAACGGGCTCGCATCACAGGCGGTGAGGGAGAGAGCGGCGAAGCAGGCGGAGAGGATGAGGTTCTTCATGGTGACTCCTTGTCGGGAGGAGCCCACTGCGATGCCCGTGCCAGCCTCCCTCTCCCTCTGGGAGAGGGCCGGGGTGAGGGTCTGGGAGGACGGCTCCCCGCTCCCCGGGCGGGCGCGGTGCGGCCCGAGGGCCACACCCGGGGCTCCAGAGAGCCCGTGGGCCGAGGTGCCACAGTGCGCTACAGGACCCAGGGAGATACACACCGGAGGGGAAAAGGAAAAACCGTGGCGGGGGAGGAAGTGACGTGCGACGTTGGGCGGGATGAAGATCGCTGCCTGGAACGTGAACTCGGTGCGTGCCCGCCTGGACAGGCTGGTGGACTGGCTGAAGAGCGCGCAACCGGACGTGGTGTGCCTGCAGGAGCTGAAGTGCACCGAAGCCGACTTCCCGATGGAGGCCGTGCGGGAGGCGGGCTACCACGCCGCGGTGCACGGGCAGAAGACGTACAACGGGGTGGCCATCCTGGCGAAGACGGAGCCGACGGACGTGGTGCGAGGCCTGTCGGACGGGGTGGACGACACGCACTCGCGGCTGATCGCGGCGACGGTGAACGGGGTGCGGGTGCTGAGCGTGTACGCGCCGAACGGGCAGGAGGTGGACTCGGAGCAGTACCAGTACAAGCTGCAGTGGTACGGGCGGCTGCGGCGCTACCTGGACACGCGGCATAAGCCGGGCGAGCCGCTGGTGCTGTGCGGTGACTGGAACGTGGCGCCGGAGAACATCGACGTATGGGACGTGGCGCTGTGGGAGGGGCAGACGCTCTTCACCACGAAGGAGCGCAACGCGCTCAAGGAGCTGTGCGCGTTCGGGCTGACGGACACGTTCCGCAAGCTGCACCCGGACGAGCAGCGGTTCAGCTGGTGGGACTACCGGATGCTGGCGTTCCCGAAGAACAAGGGGCTGCGCATCGACCACATCTTCGCGACGGAGCCGATGGCGAAGCGGCTGGTGGCGGCGGACGTGGATCGCGAGGCGCGCAAGGGCAAGCAGCCCTCGGACCACGCGCCGGTGTGGGCCGAGTTCAAGGACTGAGTGTCCTGGGGTACACGGGCCGTGTGTGTCCCGGGTTGCCGTTCCGGGGGGCCATTCCCACCTCTGCGCTCGCGTGATGCGGGGGAGGATGAGCATGGCCGCCAGGAAGAGTGTTCGCAGCAGTACCCGGAGTTCCCGCTCGTCCGCGAGCAAGTACACGCGCCCCGAGCTGCGTGAGCGGCTCAAGAAGAAGCTCCAGGCCAGCGACAAGGGGGGCAAGCGGGGCGAGTGGAGTGCCCGCAAGTCCCAGTTGCTCGCGCAGGAGTACAAGAAGGCCGGGGGCGGCTACCGAGGCGGCAAGGACGAGAAGCAGAAGTCGCTCGAGTCCTGGACGAAGGAGGAGTGGCAGACGCGCGAGGGAGGCACCCGGGCGCGCCGTGGCCGCACCACCACGCGCTACCTGCCCAAGAAGGCCTGGGCGCGGATGAGCGAGAGCGAGAAGCTCGCCACCGACACGAAGAAGCGCGCGGGCTCGCGCAAGGGCAAGCAGTTCGTGGCCAACACGCCCGCCGCGAGGGTGGCCCGGAAGAAGACCACGGCCGCCAGGAAGACCGCGCGCTCCACATCGAGCCGCCGGGCCCGCGGGAGCCGTTAGCCATCGGACCAGGCCGGGCCGCATGCGCGGACACATGGGGACGGGCAGGAGCCGCGCTTCGGATTAGAGTGGGCGCCCCATGGAAGAGCTCCTGCGGTTCCTCCTCACCGAGTCACCCGCTCCCACGCCGCTAGGGTCCGTCGAGGACTGGTGGGCGCGGCACCTGAGCCTGTCCTCGCGCTTCCCCCTTCCGGTGGACGTGGCGTTCGCCGGGGGCTTCGCGGCGGACCGTTTGGGTTACGCATTCGCCTCGGGCTACCACTCCGCGCTGCGCGCCTTGTTCCCTCAACTGTCGCGCGAGCACCGGTACGCGCTGTGCGTCACCGAGGCTGGAGGCGGACATCCCGCCGCCATGCAGACCCGGCTCACCGGCTCTGGAGCGGGGCCTCTGCGACTGGAGGGGACCAAGGCCTTCGTCACCCTGGGCACCGCGGCGGACGTGCTGCTGGTGGTGGCCACCGAGGGACAGGACGAGCAGGGGCGCAACCGGCTTCGGCTGGTGCGGCTCGACTCGCGCCGGCCGGGAGTGACGCTCACCGAGCTGCCGCCACCGCCCTTCGTTCCGGAAGTACCCCACGCCGAGCTGGTGCTGCACGAGGTGGAGGTGGCACCCGAAGACGTGCTGCCCGGGGATGGCTATGCGCGCTACGTCAAACCGTTCCGCACGGTGGAGGACTGCCACGTGTTCGCGGCGGTACTCGGCTGGCTCCTGCAGGTGGCGCGGCGCTCGGGCTGGGCGGACGAGGTGCGGGAAGAACTGCTCGCCCTGGCGGTGACGATGCGAGGACTCGCGCAATCGGACCCGACCTCACCAGCGGTGCACCTGGCATTGGGCGGGGCGATCGACCTGTGCCGGAGAAGGGTAGAGGAGCTGGGACCGCTCTGGGAGCGAGTGGACGAGCCCACGCTCGAGCGCTGGGAAAGAGACAAGCTGCTGCTCAACATCGCGGGCAAGGTGCGAGCGAAGCGCCGGGAAGCGGCCCGCCAGAAACTGAGCACCCCCGAGTGACATCGTCCCCCACTTCCCCTCTCCCTTCGGGAGAGGGACGGGGTGAGGGTATCGTGGCTCACGGATCCACGGCCGTCCGAGTGCTCCCCAGCCGGGCCAAAGAGCGCATCTGGAGCGGTCCTTATACGCTGTGCAGGAGCCCCACAGAGGGAGAGGACGCGAGATGGAGTTCGACTGCGACTGGCTGATCATCGGCTCGGGATTTGGCGGGAGCGTGAGCGCGCTGCGCCTGACGGAGAAGGGCTACCGGGTGGTGATGCTGGAGAAGGGCCGGCGCCTGCAGGCGAAGGACTTCCCCAAGACGAACTGGGACCTGAAGCGGTGGCTGTGGATGCCGCAGATGGGGTGGCGCGGCCTGTTCAAGATGACGTTCTTCCGCCACGTCACGGTGCTCTCGGGAGTGGGAGTCGGGGGAGGCTCGCTGGTCTACGCGAACACGCTGCCCATCCCGAAGGACGACTTCTTCCAGGCGCGCTCCTGGGGACACCTGGCGGACTGGAAGACGGAGCTGGCGCCGCACTACGCCACGGCGCGGAAGATGCTCGGGGCGGTGGTGAACCCGATGCGCACGCTGCCGGACGAGATCATCCAGCAGGTGGGCAAGGAGATGGGGCGAGAGGACCACCAGCCCACGACGGTGGCCATCTACTTCGGCAAGCCCGGGGAGACGGTGCCGGACCCGTTCTTCGGTGGCGAGGGCCCGGAGCGCACCGGCTGCAACTTCTGTGGCGCCTGCATGACGGGGTGCCGCTTCGGCGCGAAGAACACACTGGACAAGAACTACCTCTACCTCGCGGAGAAGCGGGGCCTCACCATTCACGCGGACACGGAGGTGAGCTGGGTGCGTCCGTTGCCCGAGGGGGGCTACGAGGTGGAGGCGCTGGAGGGCACCTCGCGCTTCTCCCGCCGCAAGCGGCGCTTCACGGCGCGCCAGGTCATCTTCTCGGGTGGAGTGCTGGGCTCGGTGGATCTGCTCCTCAAGCTGAAGGCGCGCCCGGACGGGCTGCCCCGGCTGTCGGACCGGCTCGGTGACGGCGTGCGCACCAACTCCGAGGCACTCATCGGAGTCGTGGCCGGCAAGAGCCAGAGCCAGAACGACCTGTCCCGAGGCATCGCGATCGGCTCCATCCTGCACACGGACGCGCACTCGCACCTGGAGCCGGTGCGCTATGGCGCGGGCTCGGACTTCTTCCGCTCGCTCATGGCGCCCCACGTCGGAGGAGCCACGGCGCTGTCGCGGCTGGCGAAGCTGGCCGGCCTCTTCGTGCGCCATCCCATCAAGCTGGTGCGCTCCTTCTTCATCCGTGATTTCGCGCGGCGGACGATGATCCTCCTCTACATGCGCACGCTGGACGGGCACCTGCGCATGAGGCGTGGGCGAGGGCTCTTCACTGGCGGGCGCAAGGCGCTCACCACGGGCCTGCAGGAAGGCCCCGCTCCCACCGCCAACATCCCCGAGGCCACCGAGCTGGCCCACCGGGTGGCGGAGAAGCTGGACGGCATGGCCATGGCCATGGCCACCGAGACGCTGATGGGCATCCCCACCACGGCGCACATCCTCGGTGGCTGCTGCATGGGGGACTCGCCGCAGACGGGCGTCATCGACTCCCAGCACCGGCTCTACGGCTACGAGGGCCTCTACGTCATCGACGGCTCGGCCATCTCGGCCAACCCGGGCGTCAACCCGTCGCTCACCATCACCGCGCTGGCCGAGCGCGCCATGACCTTCATCCCCGCCCGGCAGCAGGTGGACGACACGACGCGAGCAACGGAGGCGGTCGCGCGGCCCGTCGCGCTCGGGGCGTGAGGTTCACCGGGGTTGCATGGCTGGTGGGGGGACCTCGTGTGATGGAGCATCCACGGAGTTCGTGGACATGGTCGGGTTTCGCATGCTCCCTCTCCCTGCTGGGAGAGGGCGGGGGGTGAGGGTTTTCACCCGCGTGTTCCCCGCCCCCGACTCATATCGCGGCACGTGGGTGTCTCATCGTCGCCCTGTGTACTGGGGTCCCTGGAGCCACACAGTCCAGGCAAAAGACCCTCACCCTAGCCCTCTCCCAGAGGGAGAGGGGACATCCACGGCCCCGCGGATCCTGTCCAATTGACCTCGTGGACACTCCACTATTCCACCCGCACCATCGTCCAGGGCTCATAGAGCACCAGCCCTCGCGGGCCCTTGAGCCCGAACTGGTACCAGAGCTGACCTCCCGAGATGTCCGAGGCATCCCGCCAGTGAGGGCCGACTCCAGAGTAGGGCCCATCGAACGCGTGGTGGTTGGCCTTCTCCTCCGGGCGGAAACGGCAGACCACCTCCCAGCCCTCGGGGAGCGTCCCGTCCACGATGGCCCGGATGCCCACCTGTCCCTCTTCGTCCCGCTCCAGTGCCCCTCGCGGGCGCGGGAGTGAGTTGATGACCTGGCGTCGTCGCTCCGCCTGCTCGTCCAGGTAGGCGAAGAAGTCGTCGAACACCTGGGACAGGTCGATGCCCGCCGTCTGGAAGGCGTCCTGCCACGCCAGCGTGCCGTCGAGATTCTCGGGCGCGTCCTTCCTCCCGAGCGCCGCGAGGACTCGCGCTGGCGCTCCGTCTCCATGCCTCCGCACGAGCACTTCGATGAAGGCCCTCCCCAACGGGTACACTTGGTTCTCGTCCCGCTCGGCCGCGAGCTTCTCCGGCTCGAGCAACTCCTCGGTCTTCACCTCGCGCCGGGCTCGGGCCGCCGCGGCGATCAGCTGGTACTCCTCCTCCGCTCCAGGCGCTCGGAAGAGCCGGTACTCCACATAGGCGGCCAATCCCTCGCTGAGCAGATTCATGCTCGACAGACGCGGGGCGGCCTCGGGTCCGGTGATGCGCTGGGCGAGCACATGCGTCGTCTCGTGTCCGAGCACGGCGAGCGCCTCCTCGGGGCTCGAGAGCCCGGTGAGGTTCATCCTCAGCGTGTTCCAGTACGCGGTGCCCGCGGTGTGTCGTGTGCTCCCGCCGAGATCCGCTCGGATGGGCACCCCCTCCTCCACGCCCAGGAAGGTGCGCACCTGATCGAAGACACCATCCGCCCCGCCCACGAGCGGCTCGGTGCGCTTCCTCTGACTGGCGGGGTAGGTGAACTGGTAGTGCCGGGTCGCCGCCTGCGCGGTGGCGGTGGTGGGGAACCGTACCCGGGGTTTCTCTCCGCCGCTCCTTTCCTCCGGGTCGTCGTCCCTGGCCCAGAAGGCGAAGGTCGCGAGGAACAATCCGATGGTGGCCACGGTGGCCAGCGTCCCCATCCACGAGCCCTGGAGCCGCCGCAGGATGGAGGCGACGAGCCGCTCCCCCATGCCGAGGAACTGCGCCAGCGCCAGGGCGAGCAGCACGCAGGCCACGGAGAGCTGGAGGCCCAGCGCCTTCACGGGCCAGCGCCAATACAGACCCTCGAATCGTGGCTCCGTGAGGCGCAACGGGTTGAGGGCGGACAGCCAGGGCATCCGCTCCTCGAGGAGCGACTGGCTCAACATCAGCACCGCCAGCGCCGTCCAGCAGAGCCGCCGCAGCGGTGCCAGGGCCAGTGCGAGCGCGAGCACCGTGAGCGCCTGTACCACCCGCAGCACCGTGCCCACGGCCATCACATCCAGGTGCAGACCCGGGTCGAGCGAGGTGGCGGAGAGCGCGTGCTGGCCGATCATCCACAGGCTCGTCCCGAGCGGGTACACCAGCACGGTGGCGAGCGCGACGAGCAGCTTCACCCAGAAGAGGCTCCACCGCGAAGTGGGCAGTGCATCCAGGAACTCCAGCGTCCGGTCATCCTGCTCGCGCACGAGCAGGCCACTGCCCAGCGCGAAGGCGAGGATGAACGTCAGCATGGACAGGTTGCCATCCAGCTTGAACTGGACGTCGAAGGTCGCCTCGTAGGGCGAGAGCCCCAGTGCCTCGGTCCACAGGGTCGAGAGCACGTCGAGCGCCAGGAAGAACAGGGCGAGCCAGAGGAACGGCCGCTGATCGCGCAGCTCCTTGGACACGAGCGGGCGGATCATCGGATCTCCTTCCGTTCCGCCAGCAGGCGGATGGGGCACCCGAGCGGCTCGGACTCCACCTGAAGCACGAAGAGCCACCGCTCGCCCTTCACCAGACCGTGCGGTAGCACCGCGGCCTGGCTGGAGCCCACCGCGTCCTGCCGGGAGAGCTCATGGTGGGCCACCTCGTTCTCGAATGGCTCGAGCTCGCTGTAGAGGAGCGCGTATTTCCCGGTGGGCTCCGTCCGGCCCTCCTCCGAGAGCGTGTGCTCCAGCCGGAAGGTCTCCTCCGACTCCCTCACCAGCGTGAGGGACGGCTGCAGCCGGGACAGGTTCCGCACCAGGTCCGCCCGCGCCTCCCGGTCCCGCTGGAGTGCCTCGCGCCAGCGCTTCGACAACTCCTCCTCGGAGGTCTTGCCCAGCTCATGCAGCAGCGCGTCCAGACGTGGCTCCTGCCAGAGCCCCCAGAGGCCCGTTCCCGGCGCTCGAGCCAGGGTGCGTTGCATCAGCGTCCGGAAGGCGGGCTCACCCAACTGTCCACGCAGCGTCAGCACGCCCCGGGTGGCCAACGCCCCCGCCAGACAGGGCCCGAGGCGCTCCCGTGTGCTCAACCAGCTCCGGGCGTCGAAGTCCTCTCGCGAGGCCACCGCGGCCCTCGGCGACAGCCGTGGATCCTCCTCGTCCCGGTTCGCCCACCAGGTGGTGAAGCCATCGAGCAACCACTGGCGCTCCTCTCGCAGCACGGTGCCCTCGCTGGCCCGGATGAGCACCTCGCGGAAGAGGAAGGACTCGAAGGCGCGCAGGTCGAAGCCCGGGTCCGCGAGGTTGGCCCGGACGACCACCCCATCGGCCTTCTCGAGCTTCGCGCGCTGGAACACGTCGGCATCCAGCTCGCGGATGGGCATCACCGCCACGGCCGGAAGCTGTTCGAGCCCGAGGTAGTCACTCAGCGCGGACAGGTCTCCCGCGAGCCGCTCCGCCATCTTCCGCGCCTGCTCTCGCGAGAACCCCACCCCGGGCGCCACCTGGAGGGCCGAGCCCTTCACGCTGGCCTGCTCCGCCGTGTGCAGGGCGAAGGGCTTGCGTTGCTTCTCCTCATCCATCATCGAGATGACCGCGAAGAGCCCGACGAAGACACACGCGATGAACACCTTCTCCCGGTGGCTCATCCGCTGGGAGAGCAGCTCGGCCAGCGTCCCATCCTCGTAGAGGACCAGCGCGAAGCAGAGGGCCACCATCACCACCGTGAGGGCCCAGCACGGACCGAGATGGTTCCAGGGGATGCGGTGGCGCTCGAAGGCGAAGTCCGCGCCGAGCAGCGCGAAGGGCCCCGCCTGGGAGAAATTGAACTCGGTGAGGTGGTCCACCGCGAACAGGGCGATGGTCAGGAAGATGAAGAGGGGCGTGCGGTAGCGGCCGAGCAGCCCGGCGAGCGCGAAGAAGACCCAGCCCAGCAGCACCGGGGTCCCCGCCCGCATCACCAGGACGAGCAGGAAGCGGAGGGAGACGTCCTCGTACGCTCGCGCTCGGCTCCCGAGGACGAGCAGGTTCAATGCGAGCGGGAGCAGCAGCACCGCCGCCCCGAGCACCAGCTTGGTGGCGAGGATCCGCGTGCGCGAGAGCGGAAGTGACTCGAGGAAGAGCTGGGTCCGCTGGCCGTACTCGCGCACCACCAGACGGTGGGCCACGAAGAGGGCTCCCACGGTGGCCAGGAGGATGGAGGACATCCGGAGCAGCTCGAACAGGCTGCCCCTCCTCGAGTAGCGCGCCTCTCCCACCAGGAAGAGGACCAGCAGGGCCCCGAAGAAGAGGTTGAGGAGGAGCCACGAGCCCCGATGCTCGCGCCACTCCTTGCGCAGGAGGGCCCAGGTCATGACTCGTCCGACCGCCGCGCGTAGGCGAGGAAGATGTGCTCGAGCGAGAGGGACTCCACCGCCTCGGGGGCGAAGGCACTGGCCGTCCAGGCCTCCGGTTCGCCGAAGAGCACCCGGGCCTCGCGTCCTTCCGGCAGGAGCTCGCGTCTCACGAGTGAGAGGCCCGGAGGGAGCTGCTCCGGTGGCGCTTCCAGCACCACCCTCCGGACCGACTGGCGCAGCGTGTCGAGGCTCCCCTGATAGCGCAGCCGGCCCTCGTGGAGGATACCGATGCGGTGCGCCACCTCCTCCAGCTCGCCGACGAGGTGGGACGAGAAGAGCGCGGTCTGTCCCTCGCGCCGGACCTGCTCGCGGAGGATGTCGAGGAACTCGCGCCGCGCCACCGGATCCAACCCGGCGGTGGGCTCGTCGAGGATCAACAGCGGCGGGCGGTGCGCCAGGGCGAGCGCCAGCCCCAGCTTCATCCGCGTTCCTCCGGAGAGCTGCGCGGCCTTGCGATCCTCGGGTACGTCCAGCACCCGGAGGAGCCGCCGGAACGCCGCGTCATCCCAGTCCGGGTAGAAGCCGGAGACGAACCGCCCGAGCTCCAGCGCCGTCATCCAGGGATAGAAGACCTGCTCCTGCGACACGTAGCCGAGCCGCTGCTTCTGGGCCGCGCGCACCCGGCGGACGCGCTGGCCCATCAGCTCGATCTCCCCCCGGTCCGGGCGGAGGATGCCCATCAACATGCGCAGCGTGGTCGTCTTCCCCGCGCCGTTGCGGCCGAGGAAGCCGTAGACCTCGCCGCGCCGCAGCTCGAGGTCCACCCCATCCACGGCCTTGAATTGGTCGAACGAACGGGTGAGCCCATGGGTACGGAGGAGGACCTCGGACATGGGGCGGGACTCTATCAGGGCTCGAACCGCTACCCCGTTCCGAGTACCAGGCCGCAGAATGCCTTCCACCATGGAGCCACTCACAGGTGACCAACGGGAGACACTGGAAGCCCTCTACCGGCGCATCGACGAGCGGGTCTCGTCCACCACGGGGAGCCATGCCTGGTGGCCCTGCCGCAAGGGCTGCGATCACTGTTGCCGCCACCTGGCGGCGCCGCTGACCGTCACCCGGTGGGAGTGGACGTACCTCTGGGAGGGCTTCCAGGCCCTGTCACCGGAAGCCCAGGCGGAGATCCGCGCCCGTGTGGCCGAGCTGTCCGGCACGGAGCGTCCCTACACCTGCCCGTTCCTCGACCGCGAGTCCGGGGGTTGCCGGGTGTACGCGCACCGGCCCCTGCTCTGCCGCACGTATGGCTTCTACCTGAGCCGGGGCACGGGCAACTGGTGCCACCTCATCCGCGGGCTGCTCGACCAGCACGGGGACGGAGACATCCTCTGGGGCAACCAGGACTCCCTGGAGGAGACCCTGGCGCGGCTCAGTGGCGGCACCCTCTCTCTCTTCGAGTGGTTCGAGGCCCACCCTACTGCGGGGTGTTGAGCTCCCGGAGCACCTCGCCCGTGTGCTTCGCCTCGCCCGGCACCGTGGCCAGGTCATCCAGGCTGATGAGGCCCACCGGCTTCTTGTACGTGTCGAGCACCACCAGGCGTCTCACCGCCTTCTCCTCCATCAGGTGCTCGGCCTCGGAGAGGGGAGCGTCCGCGTCGCAGGTGATGACGGTATGGGTCATCGCCTCGCGCACGGGCGTGCGGTTCGGGTCCTTGCCCGCCGCCGTCGCGCGCACGGTGATGTCCCGGTCCGTCAGCATCCCCACGAGCTGATCTCCGTCCATGACGGGCAGCGCACCGATGCCGAACGAGCGCATCCGCTCGGCCGCCAGGCGCAACGGTGCATCCGCTTCGATCGTCTCCAGGTCCTTCGTCATCAGCTCGCTGATTCGCATCCGACCTCTCCTCGGGGCCGCACGTGCCCCGTTCGCTCCTCGCTGCTCATGTGCAACGCCCATGCCCCTGCGTGCCGCCCCGGCGTCAGGTCGGCGCTGGCAGCTCGGGCGCGGAGGTCGGGCCCAGCCACGCGAAGTCCGGCATCCGCTCGTGGAGGTACTCCCGCATGCTGGCGAGCAACCCGGCCTCCACCTGTCGCGCCCGCTCGCGGCTGACCCGGAAGTGGTCGCCGATGGTCTTCAGCGTCTCCGGCTCCTCGGCCAGCAACCTGTGCTCCAGGATGTAGCGCTCTCGCTCGTCGCGCACCTCGCGGGCGAAGGCATGGGCCTTCTCCTGGAACCAGCGCGTGAGCTCCCGCTGCCCCAGCTCCTCGTCCACGGTTGGCGCTCCCGAGGGCAACGCCCGCCCCGGAACCGGGCGGCCCTTGTCATCCTCGGCGGTGGCATCGAGCCGGACCTCGTCCTGGCGCAGCCGCTGATCCATCTCGACGACGTCCTGCTCGGTGACGCCCAGCCGCGCGGCGAGCAATCGAGGGGTCGCCTCCTGACCCGAGGCGAGCAGGCGCCCTTCCTCCTCGCGCATCCGGAAGAAGAGTTTGCGCTGCACGTCCGTGGTCCCCAGCTTCACCAGCCGCCAGTTCTCGATGATGGAGCGCAGCAGGTAGGCGCGGATCCACCAGGCGGCATAGGTGCACAGCCGCACGCCGCGCTCGGGTTGGAAGCGCTCCACGGCGAGGACGAGGCCGAGGTTGCCCTCCTGGATGAGGTCCATCAGGAGCAGGGGCGGGCGGTGGTGCTCGCGCGCCAGCTTCACCACCAGCCGCAGGTTCGAGGCCACCAACCGGGCCCGGGCCTTCGTGTCACCGTATTCCCGGAACCGCCGGGCGAGCGCGGTCTCCTCCTCCCGGGACAGGAGGGGATGGCGCCTCACCTCCGCCAGCCAGGTATCGAGCAGCACCCGGTCACCCGGTGTCATCTCTCCCCGGTGGGAGCGGTGAGACCTCGACGACCGCGCGAGTCGGGCAGGGCGGAAGTGGTGGTCCGGCGGCATGCGGGCACCTCCCAGCGAGTCACGGTCGATCTGCGACCGCCGCCGCCGTGATGCAGCAAGCGTGCGAGTTGCTGCTCCTCCGGGAGGTGCCTCTCGTCGTCCGCAAATCCTGCACGCCCGCGTGTGGCTGGACGCAGAAGGTGCGGCGTCAGGCGCGGTGGCGCACCTTCGCGTCGAGGCTGAGGGGGCCCGCGCCGATGAGCACGGCCGCGAGCATCACCGAGAAGTAGAGCAGCGCCAGCTCCATGCGTGCGAACGGATCCACCCGGTGGCGGTAGAGCGCCACCATCATGGTGAAGCCCGCGAAGGCCGCCGCCGGCCGGGTGAAGAGGCCCACCGCCACCAGCAGGCCGCCCACCAGCTCCGCCAGTGCCGCGCACCAGGCGAAGAAGGTGGGGTAGGGGAAGCCGAGCGCCGCGACGCCCCTGGCGAACTGCTCCACACCTCCCGTCACCTTCGGAAGCCCATGGAGCAATGCCAGCGTCAGGCCGAACACCACCCGCACCACCGTCCAGCCCAACATGCCTCCTCGCGAGCCCATCATGATTCACCCCCGCCGGAGGCCGAGTCCTTCTCCGCGCCGCGGCGGATGCCCAGGGCCTTCATCTTCTTGTAAAAGTGGCCGCGCTCGAGATCGAGCAGCCGCGCTGCCTCGGTGACGTTGTCCTGCGTATGCGAGAGCGTGTGCAGGATGATCTCCCGCTCGGCGTCCTCCACCTGCTCGCGGAAGGTACGGTCCACCCGGGGCCGGAAGCCGGTGGCGGGGGCCGGCGGCGCGGGAGCCACCGGAGCCGCGGCGGGAATCGCGGGTGAAGGGGCTCGCGGCGCGGAGGCATCGGCGGGAGGCGGTGCCGGCACGGTGCCCCTGCCGCGCGGCAACAGCTCGGCGGCCTCGTATCCGGCGACGATGGGGCCCTCGCAGAGGATGGCCAGCCGCTCCACCAGGTTGCGCAGCTCCCGTACGTTGCCCGGGTAGTCATAGGCGGCCATCACCGCCAGCGCCTCCGGAGACAGCGACAGCGGCCGGCGCCCGTTGCGCGCACAGGCCTCCTTCAGGAAGGCGTCGATCAGCGCGGGCAGGTCCTCCCGCCGCTCGCGCAGGGGCGGCGAGTGAATCTGCACCACGTTGATGCGGTAGTAGAGGTCCTCGCGGAACCGCCCCGCTTCGATCTCCTTCTCCAGGTTCTTGTTCGTCGCGGCGATGACGCGCACGTCCACCTTGAGCGTCTCCGTGCCGCCCACCCGCTCCAGCTCGCCCTCCTGCAGCACGCGCAGCAGCTTGGCCTGCATGGCCTGGGGCATGTCGCCAATCTCGTCCAGGAAGAGCGTGCCCTCGTGGGCCAGCTCGAACTTGCCCCGGCGCACGCTCACCGCGCCGGTGAAGGCCCCCTTCTCGTGGCCGAACAGCTCGCTCTCGATGAGCTCGTGCGGCACCGCCGCGCAGTTGAGCTTCACGAAGGGCCCGCTCTTGCGCTTCGAGTTCTGGTGCAGCGCCCGGGCGATGAGCTCCTTGCCGGTGCCGTTCTCGCCGGTGATGAGCACGCGGCCCTCGGAGGGCGCCGTGCGCTGGATGAGCGAGAAGATGCGCTGCATGGCCGGGCCATTGCCCACCATGTCGTAGCGGCCCACCTCCGCGCGCAGCGCGCGCAGCTCCTCCATGACCGCCTGGTGCTTGAGCGCGTTGCGCAGCGCCACCAGCAGCCGGTCGCGGGCGATGGGCTTCTCCAGGAAGTCCCGCGCCCCCAGCTGCGTGGCCTTCACCGCCGTGTCGATGGTGCCGTGCCCGGACATCATGATGACGGGCAGCTCCGGCTTGCTCTCCATCAGCCGGCCCAGGACCGTCAGTCCGTCCATGTCCGGCATCTTCACGTCCATCAACACCACGTCCACCGGGCGCGCGGACACCACGTCCAGGGCCACCTGGCCGCTGGCCGCCAGCTCCGTGCGGTAGCCCGCCAGCTGCAGCGACGTCTGGAGGGTCAGGAGGATGTTCTTCTCGTCATCGACGATGAGGACGGTGGCGGGCATGGGGCGCACCGTTCCGGAAATCCGCTGGCCGTTCAAGGGCCGCGGGGCCCCAGGCCGTTCACTCCGAGGCGACTCCGAAGGGGGTACAGATTTGTCCTACATCCGCTCGGAGAGGGAGGAGACGGACGGCGAGCGCACGTCACATCCGCTCCAGGGGCCCTCCTTCTCCATGGACTCTTTGGACTCAGAGGAGGCCCACCGTGAGCACCTACTCCGTTCGCAGCGGGGACACCTTGTCGGCCCTCGCCAAGAAGTTCCACACCACCGTTGCCAGGCTCGCCCGGGACAACGGCATCCAGGACCCCAGTCGCATCACGGTCGGGCAGAAGCTGACCGTCCCCGACAGCATCGAGAAGCCTCGCCCCTCACCGGGTGGCCGTCCCACCAGCCGCCCGAGCACACCCTCGGCGAGCAGTGGCCTCATGGCGGGACTGACCCTGCCCGCGGGTGACCTGAAGGAGGGTGCTGGCGGCAACGACGTCGAGTTGCTCCAGCGTGCCCTGGTGAAGGCGGGCCACCTCACCCAAGCGGAGATGAACACGGGCCCGGGCACCTTCGGTCCCAGGACCGAGGTGGCGCTCAAGGCGTTCCAGGCCGCTCATGGTGTGCCCGCCACTGGCTATTACGGGCCCAAGACGCGCGCCGCCTTCAAGAAGCTCGGTGCCAGGATCGGCGGCTCCACCAGCCCCGGCCCCTCCGTGCCCGGCACCCAGGGCGGCGTGTCGCTCGCGCAACTGCGCAAGATCATGCCCAACCTCTCGCAAGCCAAGGCCGGGCAGTACCTGCCTCACCTCAACAAGGCCATGGCCGAGGCCAGCATCAACACCTCCAAGCGCCGGGCCGCCTTCCTCGCGCAGCTGGCCCACGAGAGCGGCGAGTTCCGTTACATGGAGGAGATCGCCTCCGGTGCCGCCTACGAGGGCCGCAAGGACCTGGGCAACACACGGCCGGGGGACGGCAAGCGCTTCAAGGGCCGTGGCCCCATCCAGCTCACCGGCCGCTCCAACTACCGTGCCGCGGGCAAGGCGCTGGGCATCGACCTGGAGAACAACCCGACCCGCGCCGCCGACCCGGACGTGGGCTTCCGTACCGCGGCCTGGTTCTGGAACAGCCGCAAGCTCAACACCTACGCGGATGCGGGCAACTTCCGTGAGGTCACCCGCCGCATCAACGGCGGTTACAACGGGCTCGCCAGCCGCGAGGCGTACTACAAACGCGCGCTCGGCGTGCTGACCTGATGCACGGTTCCCCCTGCGCCGGGCTACGGCAGTGGGGCAACCTCCTCCCGGGTGTTGCCCCGCTTCATTCCCGTGTGAAACACGGTGCTGGGCACCGTGATGTTCGGCGCCCGGTTCAACCCGAGCTTGATGTACACGTCGGTGCCGGTCCGCGCGGGAGTCCGGGCAAGCACCTGCTGGTCGTTGTGCCACAGCTCGACGAAGCCCTGGGTGGGCTGCTCCGAGAACCCGAGGTGGATGACGAACCGCTGCCAGCTCCCACGCTGGAGCGGCGCGCTCCACAGCGGCTCGTTCCTGGAGCTGAGCCGGAGTTGGATGCGGTCGCCCCGGGTCTCGAGCACCACCGGAGCCGCGGTGGCTCCGGAGATGGGAGTCCAGGAGACCAGCACCTGCCATTCGGGCGTCGAGGGGTAGTCCTGGGGGAAGAACGTGGCCCACCCGTAGAAGGCCTCGCTGCCCTCCTTCTGGAGGACATCCGACCGGAGCACCTGGCTCCGGTTTCCGTTCTCGACCTTGTCCCCGGGGAGGACGGTGAACCTCGCCGCGTGCTTCAGCCCGCCCAGCGGGGCCGGCATTCCCTCGACCTTCACCCGCTCCGTGCCCGGGCGCTGATCCTGGCTCTGGACCTTGGTCCATTGGGACAGGTCTCCGGTGGAGAAGTCGCCGCTCCAGGCCGGGGTAGGAGTGCCTGGAGCGGGGGCCTCCGGTTTTTCCTCGGTGGGTGGTGGCGGGGGTGGAAGGGGAGCGCCGCTCCGCACCTGCTCCAGGGTGGAGCCCGTCAACATCGGGGAGTGGTAGACGACGTTGACCGTTCCGATGCCGTTGTTCCGGTACAACCCCTGTTTCACATAGACGTAGGGAGTCCCCGGATACAGCGTCTGGATGTTGTCCTTCCGGAAGTGCTCGCCGTTGCACCACAGCTCGACGAGCCCGTTCTTCCCGGTGGAGAGCCGGACGTGGACCGTGAAGTCGTACCATTTCCCGGGCTCCACCGGGTGGGTCCAGAGCGGGGGCGCGTCATGGTTGCCATGCTGGCGGACGATGAGCGCCAGGAAGTATCCACCCCCCTCCCGCGGTTTGCGCTTGCGAACCTCGAGCGCCATGGGCGGCGCGCCCGAGATCTCCGAGGGCCTCTTCCCCGTGTGGTGCCACTGGGTGAAGACCAGACTCTTGATCTTCTCCTTCTCGGGCCCCTCGGGCAGGGTCGACGGATCGAACATCGTGCTCCAGCGGTAGTAGAGCTCCGTGCCTTCGCCCAGGGGGGTCACATCGCTTTGGGACAGCTCCGCGCGCTCGCTTCCGCCCACGGGCCTGTCGCCCGGTTTGACGGTGAACTTGAACGCGCACGGATAGCCGGGGGGCCGCTTTCCCGGGTCGGTGACCAGCTCGAGCCGATCCCTGTCCGCGATCTGCGCCATGAACCACTGGGGAGGTTTGCGGAGCTTCTTGTTTCCCTTCGGGAAGTCCACCAGCCTGCACGCATCGCCCAGGTCGAACGCGGCCCGGCTGGTGCCCGGCAGCAACGCCAGCACCAGGCTCACCAGCAACGTCCACCCACCTCGCTTCCATGGCCGCATGCCGGTTCCCTCCCCCCGCCTCGAATCTCCGCACGTGCAGAGAATGAAACAACCCTCGCGTGGGAACGACGCTCCGGTTCGCGGCGGAACATCCACCTCCTCCAGGAGGGTGACGGCCCGCAGTCTCAGCGGCGCACGGCCTCGAGGTAGATGAGGTTGCCGACCTCGTCCCGGAAGAGCCGGTGGGTGGCCAGCTCGCTCCGGGGGATGTCCTGGAGCCACTCGCGCACCTCGTGCTCATCCCGGTAGATGAGCCACCAGTCCATGAAGGCTTCCATGTAGGCCTTGCAGCCGGCGTCGAAGGTGGTGTCGACGTAGTTGGCCAGCAGCAGCTTTCCGCCGGGGCGCAGCATCGAGAAGAGCAGCCGGGTCAGCCGGATGGCGATGGACTGGGGCAGGTAGTCGTAGAGGCCCGCCGCGTAGATGAAGTCCAGGTCGGAGAAGGCCAGCTGCCCCTTCAGCACCGCCTTCACGGAGCCGGGGATCGCCTCGACACCGAGCGGCACCAGCTCGCGCTGGACCACCGCCAGGCTCTTCGGATCCTGATCGACCGCCAGGAACCGGCCGAGCCGCCGCTCTCGCACGGCCTGGGAGAGGTGGGCTTCCCGCAGGTGTCCGCAGGCCAGCGAGAGGACGCGTGCGTCCGAGACATCCTCCGAGAGCTCGTTGATCCGCCGGGCCAGCAGGTCCCTCCTCCCGCGGAGGCTGACGGCACTCGGCTGCTCGTACATGAACTGGCAGAGCTCCTGTCCCAGCTTCGAGGCGCGGGCCCGCTCCGGCATCTCGGTCTGGTACATGAGATCGAGGAGCACCGCGTCTCCCGCGTAGCCTCGCGGTCTCGCGAAGCTGCGGCGGGCGATGGGATCCTGGTGCACGAGCTCCCGGAGCGGGTGCGTGAGACAGGCGCGGCAGAACTGTTTCCAGTCCTCGCCATCCAGCACGGAGCGCGCATGTCCCAGCGTGGAGAACAGGAGCTGCATGCCCCTCCGGGCCTCGCCACGCGCGAGCGCGTCACAGGCCTGGTCCAGCCCATTCCGATGGAAGGCCCACCCATCCCCCAGGAGGCCCAATGGCCGCTGCTCGACCAGTCCGACCTCATGGTCTCCCCGCTCCACGCCTTCCACTCGGATGAACTCTTGCATGTCCGTCTCTCCCGGGTCTCTACATGCTGAAGGGCAAAACCTCTAAGGTATGCATCGCGAATCACGGAGCGTGAAGGTCCGCCTCGTGGCTGTCCCTGGGCCCGATGAGAGGCTCGTCCCGAGCTTCGTCTGGCATACGGGGGAGCGAGAGGAGTCGTTGCTACCGCCGCCCGTCACGCTCACCGCCAGGATGCCTGGCATTGGCGCGGCTAGTAATAGACGCCTGTGATTGAAGGGGACTTCCCGTTCTTTGAAGAAAGCGGCACCGGCGCGGTGATTTCATCCCACGCCGGTGCCCGGATCCTTCAAATCGGCTCCGCCACCGGCAGGGTGAAGGAGAAGGTGCTGCCGTGTCCTGGAGTGCTCGCCACGTCGATGCGGCCGCCATGGGCCTCGACGATTCCACGGGCGATGGGCAGTCCCAGCCCCGCTCCCTCCCGCGCTCCCTCCTTCGCCTGCCAGAAGCGCTCGAAGAGGTGGGGCAGGTACTCGGAGGGTATTCCCGGCCCCGTGTCGACGACCGAGATGCGCACCGCCTGCTCCTCGCGCCTGGCCTCGAGGGTGATGCTGCCTCCCGCGGGCGTGAAGCGCAGGGCGTTGCCGATGAGGTTGGAGAACACCTGCAGCACCCGGCCGCGATCCGCCATCACCGGGGGGAGCCCGTCCTCCACCAGGCGCTCCAACCGGAGCGAGCGGGCCTCGGCCAGTGGCCGGTGCAGCTCCACGGCCTCGTCCAGCAGGCCCCCGACCTCTTCCAGGCGCCGCTCCACCGTGAACCGCCCCGCGTCCACCTTCGTCGCGTCGAGCAGATCCTGGATGAGGTGGACGGCCCGATCCGCCGAGCGGCGGATGACCTCGAGCTGTTTGCGCCACACCTCCGTGTCCTCGATGGAGTGGGGCCGCTGGAGGCGGCTGGCCGCCAGGGAGATGACGTTGAGGGGGTTGCGCAGATCGTGCGAGACGATGGCCAGCACCTCGTCGCGGGCCTCGGTGGCTCGCTGGGACGCCCGGTAGAGCCGGGCGTTGTCGATGGCCAGGGCGGCGCGGGCCGCGAGCGCCTCGGCCAGCACGAGCTCCGCGGGGCCGTAGCGCCGGCCCGAGTTCGTGTAGGCGAGGATGAAGGCCCCGAGCGTGCGTCCGCGCGCGACGAGCGGGATGGTCAGCGTCGAGCGCCAGCCGAGCTGCTGCAGGATGGAGTAGTACGCGTCGTTGTCCGTCGTTGCCCAGAGGAAGGCGTCGGTGACCTCGGGGACGAGCTCCGGCTTGCCGGTGCGCACCACGGCCTGCACGCCCACCGCCGCGTTCGGCTGCACCGGGAGCCGTTCCAGGTAGGCCAGCAGCGGCTCCTGGGCTGGATCCTTGTGCGCCATGGCGACGCGGCGCAATTCATCGCCCTCGAGCATCGCCACCAGGCAGCAGTCGGCCAGGCGGGGGACGATGAGCCGGGCCAGGCTCTGGAGCGTGGCCTCGTACTCCAGCGCGGCCACCAGCACCCGGCTGGCGTCGGAGAGGAATTGCTGCGACTCCTCGGCGCGCTTGCGGTCCGAGATGTCGCGCATGATGGTGGAGAGCATCTCCAGCCGGCCGTTCGCGTCCCGGTGTGCCAGCAGCACCTGGGAGATGGGCATCTCCCGGCCATCCGGGGTGCGCAGGACCGTCTCTCCCGTCCACGCGCCCTCGCGCACCGCGGTGGACACCCCCTCGGTGAGCAGGCGCCAGGCGGCCTTGGGCGAGTGCGATGAGGCCAGGCGCCAGAGGCTGGCGTCGTCCGTCTCGCTCAGTCCCACCATGCGCCGGCCCGCGCGGTTGAGGTAGAGGCCCCGGCCCTGCGCGTCGGCGATCCCCACCATGTCCGGGGTGGCCTCGATGATGGTCGTGAGGCGGCTCTGCACCTGCTCCGCCTTCTTCCGCTCCGTCACGTCCCGCAGGTAGATGGAGACGCCCTCGCTCGAGGTGCTGAGGTGACAGGCGAACCAGGTGCCCGCCAGGTCCAGCTCGCAGTCCACGGCGGACTGCCCGGCCAGGAGCTGACGGGTGGCCTGCACCAGCCCGCCCGGCTCGTCCGAGGGGAGCAGCTCGTCCAGCCGCTGGCCGAGCAGCTGCTCTCGCGGGCAGCGCAGCACCTCCGTCGCGCGGCGGTTGACGTAGGTGAGCCGCTGCTCCGGGTCCACGACGATGAAGGCATCTGCGAGCTGTTCCAGGATGGCCTCGGCCCGCGCGCGCGCGGCCTGCTCGTGGCTGAGCTGCCGCTCCTCCTGCTCGCCCCGGGACTCCATGGGCCGCAGGGCACAGGCGAAGCCGACCAGCCGACCATCCGGGTCATGCAGGGCGGTGAGGATCTGCCGGGCCCGGAAGCGGGTGCCGTCCCGTCTCACCCGCCAGCCCACCTCCTCGCTGCGTCCCTCCTGTGCGGCGCGCCGCAGCGCCCGCTCCGCCTGCTCCCGTGCGTCGGGCACGTAGAGGACCGAGAGGGGCTCGCCCACCACGTCCGCCACCACATGTCCGGTGAGCTCCTGGGCGCTCCGGCTCCACAGCTGGACATGACCCCGGGCATCCAGGCCCGACATGGCCCCATCCTCGCCTTGCGTCAGCATCAGCAGGGCCAGTTGCCCTGGCTCCACCTCTTCTTCCGCCAGCGGGCGCTCTCCCCTGGGTTCCCATTCTCCAGGAACACCGTGGACACTCTGGGGCAATCGGCACCTTCCTTCCGGGCAGTCCCCTCATCCTCCATCCCGTGGTGTGAGGATGGTGGTTCCGGGGGAAAACCTGCCAGGGGGAGTCCGACATGCCAGGAGGTCTGGTGGGATGAGCCATCTCCAGGACGGCCGCCCGGGGCCCGGCCGGCCGATGCTGGGCGGGGCGGGCCTTTACGCGCCTGTGGCCCGGCTCGCTCTCCCAGTGCTAGTTTCCGCGCCCCATGGCCAAGTCCCCCTGTCCCGTTTCGCTGTCGCAGTTCCAAGAGAAGGCCGAGCCGCTGAAGGTGACAATCAACGGCCAGGAGATGATCGCCGAGGTGAAGGCGTTCTCGACCGGCTCGTTCGGCTGGTACATCAACGGCAAGACGACCGTCACCGTCGACGGCAAGCCGCTGTCGGTGCAGATCGGCATGAACCTGACCGTCGTCGGCTCCAAGGAGGCCGAGCGCTGAACGGGTAAAGCCCGCCTGATGGGTCGGATTAGGCGCTTCGGTCCGATGCACGTCGGTGGTGGCCCTGAATCGGAACCTTCCGGCGGGGCCAAAAGGCTTTGACTCAGCGTTCCAGTGCGGGCTAGACGCGGGCCGGCTGACTCGTCCGTTGGACGACATCTTTTTTGGAGGAAGAATGCGTCGGATTTCAATGGTCGCGGGGCTGGCCCTCGCCGTGGCGGTGCTGGCTGGTTGTCCGCCGACGTACCCCAACTGCAAGAGCGACGAGACCTGCCAGGAGAAGGGCGAGGTCTGTGTCAATGGCACCTGCCAGGAGTGCTCCACCGACGCCAACTGCAAGGAGGGCTTCGCGTGCCAGGGCAACAAGTGCGTGCCGAAGGGCCCCGAGTGCTCGCGTGACGAGCAGTGCCAGGGTGGGCAGATCTGCGAGGCCGGCAAGTGCTCGGCGCCGCAGTGCAGCGCCACCACGCCGTGCCAGGCGCCCCAGGAGTGCCAGAAGGGCCGCTGCGCGCTGCCTCCCGGCGCCTGCGTGTCCAACACGGACTGCGGCGAGGGCCAGGAGTGCCAGGGCAACAAGTGCGTGGCCGCCGCCGCCCAGGCCGGTGAGTGCAACTGGGAGCCGCTGCGCTTCGGCTTCAACGAGGCCTCCCTCACCTCCGAGGACCAGACGCGGCTGAGCGAGCTGGCCCAGTGCATCAAGAGCACTGGCGTCAAGGGCACCATCCAGCTCGCCGGGCATGCGGACGAGCGTGGCACCGAGGAGTACAACCTCCAGCTGTCCCAGAAGCGCGCCGCCTCGGTGAAGAAGTACCTGGTGGACCTGGGCCTGCCCGCCGGCTCGCTGAAGACGGTGGGCTACGGCGAGAACCGGCCGGCCGCGCAGGGCGCCGACGAGGAGTCCTGGGCAACCAACCGTCGCGTCGAGTTCGTGCGCTAGCCGGGTATGAGGTAGGCTGCGCGCGAAATGGCCTCGACCGAGACCGAGACGACGCGGCAGTCCTACCTCGTGTTTGCCTGTGGCAGCAGCTGGTACGCCGTGCCCGCTGAGTGCGCGGCGGAAGTCGTCAGCTTCCCCGAGCTGACGCGGGTGCCCGGAGCTCCCGGGCACCTGCTGGGAGTCTTCGCCCACCGCGGGGAGGTCATCCCCGTGGTGGACATGGGGATGCTGGTGTCCGGGGAGAGCGAGCCCACCCGCCGCGCCGTGCTGGTGCGGTTGGGGCGCGGCACGCTGGCCCTCACCGCCAGCCGGGTGGCCGGGGTGTCCCAGGTGGACGGCCGCCTGGAGCCCCTGGGCGCCAACGGGGTGCACCTGCACCTGCGCGGGCCCGCTCGCAGCGCCCAGCGCGACGTGGCGGTCATCGACCCCGAGGGCCTCTTCGATCACCTCAGCCAGGGAGGCTGAGCGATGGTCGCGGGCAGCCGTATCACGGGCATGCTCCTGTGCCGGGCGGGCGCCGATCGGGTGGCCTTCCGCGCGCACGAGGTGGCCACCATCGAGTCTCCCAGCACCTTTGGAGGGACCACCGGTTCGGCGTGCCAGGGCTTCGGCCAGTGCGCCGGCGCCGAGCGCATCCTCGTGGCCGCCACGGGGGAGTCGGTGGGTGTGGATGCGCTGGAGATCGACGCCGAGCCACTCGTCCTGCTGCCGGCCCCGGCGGTGCTGGGCCGGGTGGCGGGTGGCAGCCTGCGTGGCTTCGTCCAGGCGCACGGCATGCTGTGGCCGCTGATGTCACTGGCGGAGTTCGGGCGTTTCCTCGCGCCCTCTACCCGGGAGGCGGCGTGAGCGCACCGCGAGGGCTGGAGGGTCTGGCGGTCTGGACCACGCAGCCGTCCTTGTTCGGCAGCACGGTGGGGCTGGTGCTGGCCCTGGTGTATGGGCAGCTGACCGACTCGCTGCCTCGGGACAGTGGCTGGCTCTTCCTCGGGCTGATGGTGTCGGTGCTGGCGCTGAACACCGCCCTGGCCATCGCCCAGGAGCGGCACGCGCTGCGCGTGCTGCGGGCGGTGGAGCAGGGGCGCCTGACGCCCATCCCGGAGAACCTGCGCCGGGCGCTGCAGGAGGTGCGTCGCATCCCCGGGCGCTGCTTCTGGTTCACCCTTCAGGGTTGGCTGGGCGGCGCGCTGCTGCTGGCGGTGACGTTCACTCCCCTGGCGAACGCGCACTGGACCATGGGCCTGCGCATCGGGATGGTGGGGCTGTCGCTCGGCCCGCTGTCCGGCATGCTCGTGTATCTCATGGTGGTGCGCCGCAGCCGCCGCGCCGCCGAGCGCATCGCCGAGCAGGGCCTGTCCCCGCAGGAGATCATCGCCGCCCTCCCGCCCGAGAAGCTGCGGTTGCGGCGGCGGCTGGTGCTCTTCACCGCCATGGCGGTGCTCAGCCCGTCCGTCTTCATCCTCGACGTGTCCGTGACGCGCACGGTGCACACCTTCGATCAGATCCTCGAGACGAAGGAGCTGGTGGTGCAGCAGGAGGTGGTGAGGCGCGCGCGCCAGGACACCCGTCTGCCCCTGGCGTTGCTCGCGGGCCTGGTGGTGGCGCTGGTGGTGGGCACGGCGTACGTGGCCGGTACCGCGCTGGCCGAGCCCCTGCGCGCCCTCTCCGAGGACGCCACCCGCATCGCCCAGGGCGAGGTGCGCACCCCGCGCTTCATCCCCGCCGAGGACGAGGTGTGGGCCGTGTCCGGTGCCTTCACCCGCATGCAGGCGCAGCTGGCCCAGGCGCTGGTGCAGCTGCAGCGCGCGGGCCTGCAGATCTCCTCCACCACGGAGCAGCTGGTGGCCACGTCCGCGGACCAGGAGTCCGGGGCGGGTGAGCAGGCCATCTCGCTCAACGAGACGCGCGCCACCACCGAGGAGCTGGCGCGCTCGGCCCAGCAGATCGCCGTCAACGCCGAGTCGGTGTCGGCCATGGCGGAGACGACCTTCGGGGCGGCCCAGAGCGGGCAGCGCAGCGCGGCGGCGTTCCTCGCGGCCATGCACCGCATGAAGGGGGACAACCAGGCCATCGCCGACGCGGTGGTGCGGCTCAACAAGCGCGTGCAGCAGATCGGCAAGGTGGTGGAGTTCATCAACGAGATCGCCGACAAGTCGGACCTGTTGGCGCTCAACGCCGAGCTGGAGGGCACCAAGGCGGGCGAGCCGGGCCGGGGCTTCTCGCTGGTGGCCGCGGAGATGCGCCGGCTGGCGGAGAACGTGCTGTCCTCCACGCTGGCCATCGAGCGGCTCATCGATGAAATCCGTGACGCCACCCAGGCGGCGGTGATGGCGACGGAGGCGGGCCTGAAGACGACGGATCGCGGCGCGGCACTGGCGGCGCAGGTGGATCAGAGCCTGGGCCTCATCCTCGAGCTGGCGCGGCAGACGTCGCACGCGGTGCGCTCCATCTCCCTGGCCACGCAGCAGCAGCAGACGGGCACGGACCAGCTGGCCGCGGCCATGGGCGACATCCTGCGCGTCACCGAGGAGAACGCCGAGGCCACCCAGCAGATGGTGGCCGCCAACACGGACCTGGCCTCGCTGGCCAGGGACTTGAAGTCCACGGTGCAGCGCTTCCGCGTGGCGGAGAGGGAGGGGTGATGGTCGGCCCTCGCTTGCTCCGGGCCCGGCGCCCCTTCAGCCGCCAGCTGTTGATGGCGGTGCTCTACGCCAACTTCACCACCGCCGCCCTCAGTGGACGCTACGCGCAGCTCATCTTCGGCGAGGAGCGGGACGACAGCTTCTCGCTGTTCCTCCGGCTGGCGGGGGTGTTCTCCCTCTTCGCCATGGGGGTGGCGGTGGTCCTCTGCCTCCGCCGGTTGCGCGTGCTGCGGAGCGTGGAGCTGGCCCGGGGCCCGTGTGAGCCGGCGCGGCTCGAACAGGCGCTGCTGGAGCTCCACCGGCTCGCGGACTTCGCCTTCGGGGCCACGCTCGTGGTGTGGCTGCTCTCCTCCGTCTTCATCAACCTGGGGATGTGGGCGGCTGGCACGCCCATGGACTCCTCCATGGTGATGCGCATCGGTCGGCCAGGGCTGCTCTTCGGTCCTCTCTCCGCGCTGCTGACCTACTGCATCCTCACCCTGCGGGTCCGGCAGGTGGCGTTGGACCTGGGACCCCTGGGGCTGACGCCCGAGCTGGCCATCTCCGTGGCGCCCCGGCGCTCGCAGATCCGCCTGAGGCTCGTCGTCTTCACCGCCATCGTCGTGGTGACGCCGGCGCTGCTCATCTGGGACGTGTCCTCGGCGCTGGCCGACCGGGCGTTCGAGCAGGTGCTGGCGCAGGTCCACCCGGAGCGGCAGGTGGCGCTGGTGGATGATCTGCGCACCAAGGCCCTGCTGTCCGGTGGGTTGCTCTGCGTGCTCATCTTCGGGGTGGCGCTGGCCGCCGCCTACCTCGGGGGCACGTTGCTCGGCCGCCCCATGCGCCAGCTGGGCGAGGAGGCCCACCGCATCGCCGAGGGAGACCTCAGCCGCCAGCGCCTCATCCCCGCCGAGGACGAGGTGTGGTCCGTCTCCGCCGCCTTCTCCACCATGAGGGCCCACCTGGGCGACGTGCTGGCGCAACTGCGGCGCGCCGGCTCCCGCATCGGCTCCACCACGGAGGAGATCCTCTCCACCTCCGCCCGCTATGAGGCCGGCGCCGCCGAGCAGGCCAGCTCGCTGGACGAGACGAGCGCCACCACCGAGGAGCTGGCGCGCTCGGCGCGGCAGATCGCCGAGAACGCCGGCTCGGTGGCGGAGATCGCCCACAAGACGCTCGCGGCGGCCAAGGGAGGCCAGGCCAGCGCCGAGGCCTTCCTCGAGACGATGAACCGCATGCGCCACGACAACCAGGCCATCGCCGCGGCGGTGGCCCGGTTGAACAAGCGGGTGCAGCAGATCGGGAAGATCGTCGAGTTCATCAACGGGGTGGCCGACAAGTCGGACCTGCTGGCGCTCAACGCGGAGCTGGAGGGCACCAAGGCGGGCGAGGTGGGGCAGGGCTTCTCGCTGGTGGCCGCGGAGATGCGCCGGCTGGCGGAGAACGTCATCGAGTCCACCAAGGAGATCGAGGGACTCATCGAGGAGGTGCGCGACGCCTCGGGCGGGGCGGTGCTGGCCACCGAGGGCGGCGTGCGCGCCACCGAGACGGGCACCACGCTGGCGCAGCAGGTCTCCGAGTCGCTGCGTCAGATCGTGGAGCTGGCCGGGCGCACCTCGGACGCGGTGCGGGCCATCTCGTTGGCCACCCAGCAGCAGCAGGGCGGGACGGATCTGCTGGCCGAGGCCATGGCGGACATCCTCCGCATCACCCAGCAGAGCCACAACGCCACCAAGCAGGTCATCAGCGCCAATGGAGACCTCTCCTCGCTGGCGCGTGACTTGAGGGGCGTGGTGGAGCGCTTCCAGATCGACCCGGGTGCCACGCCAGGGGGCAAGGTGTGAGCGCGCGGGAGAAGCTGCTCAAGCAGTTCCGCGAGCTGGTGGGGGTGCGTCTGGAGCGCATCAACCGCCGCGTCATGGAGCTGGAGTCCGGCGCCAACCTGGAGGCTGGCCGCACCGTGCTGCGCGAGCTGCACGGCCTCAAGGGCGAGGCCCGGATGATGGGCTTCGACGACATCAACGCCGTCGTCCACGAGATGGAGGAGCTGGTGCGCTCCACGGAGCGCGCCGAGCATGCGCTGTCGGCCGGCTCCATCGACGCGCTCCTCCATGCCGCGGATGCGGTGCTGGCGCTGGCGCTGGCCGGAGCGGCGCCCGAGCCGCAGCAGGAACCCCCCGCGGTGGACAAGCTGGTGCGCTGGCTGCGCGAGTGCATCCGGGCGGAGGGGGTCGGCACGGGCGGAGAGCCGGACACGCAGGGCCCGGCGCAGGCCACCCCGCCCGCGCGCAAGGAGACCCGGGACACCTCCCGGGACGCCAGGGAGCCCCAGCGGGATGACCGGGAGGAGGTCACCCCCGCGTGGGGCTCGGCGCCGCTGAGCGTGCTGGCTCCCTCGTTGGTGTCCCGGCAGCCGACGCCGCCGCCCCTGCCGTCACCCGTCGCCGCGCCCCGCTCGCCCATGGTGGGCCGGACGGTGGCGGTGGAGCCTCCGCGCGCGCAGTCCTCGGCGACGGTCGCGGCCACCATCGGACGGATGCCCCCGGCCTCGCCCGAGTCGCCGCCCCGGACGGCGTCCGTCCCGGGGCTGCGCTCGGGAGATCGCGCGGACGGCTCGGTGCGCATCGGCGTGGCGAGCCTGGACCTGCTGACGAGCGCGGTGACCAACCTCACGCAGGTGTCGCGCCGGCGCGAGCTGGCCACGGCCCGGCGCCTGGAGCTGGCCCGGGAGCTGAGCCTGCTGGCGCGCGCCGCGGAGGACCTGGGACCGGCGGCGGGTGCACTGGCGGAGCGGCTCGGCAAGGCGAAGGAGCTGGCCGCCACCCTGCACCGCGAGGCGAAGCTGCTGGCCAACGAGGAGCTGCGCGACCTGGGCTACGTGTCCGACGAGGTGCAGCGCCTGCGCATGCTGCCGCTCTCCGTCCTCTTCGAGCCCTATCCGCGCATGGTGCGGGACCTGGCGCGCGAGCTGGGCAAGGAAGTGGAGCTGGTGGTGGACGGCGAGGACACCCGCGCCGACCGGGCGGTGGTGGAGGCGCTGAGGGATCCGTTGCTGCACCTGGTGCGCAACGCGCTGGACCATGGGCTGGAGTCGCGCGTGGACCGGGTGGCCTCGGGCAAGCACCCGCGCGGGCGGCTGACGCTGAGCGCCGCGCGCGACGGCAACCGGCTGGTGCTCCGGGTGGAGGACGACGGGGTGGGGCTGGAGCCCGCGCTGCTGCGCCGGGCCGCGGTGCGCAAGGGCTTCCTGGACGAGTCCTCTGCGGCGGCGCTGTCGGACCAGGGCGCGCGCGAGCTCATCTTCCTCTCCGGCTTCACCTCGCGCGAGGTGGCCACGGACATCTCCGGGCGCGGCGTGGGGCTGGACGCGGTGCGCAGCTCCCTGAGGGCCCTGGGCGGGGACGTGCTGGTGGAGTCCACGCCGGGCCGGGGCACGCGCTTCGAGCTGCGGGTGCCGGTGTCCCTCACGGTGGCCCCGCTGCTCTTCGTGAAGGTGGCCGAGGAGACGCTCTGCCTGAGTGCCGTGCACGTCTCGCGGGCCATGAAGGTGGAGGCCTCGCAGATCCGCGAGGTGGCCGGGCGGGCGGTGCTGGAGGTGGATGGGCAGCCCATGCCCTTCGCGTCCCTGGGGGCCCTGCTCGGGCTGTGTCCGGAGCAGGTGCCGGGCGAAGGGGCGCTGGTGCTGGTGGTGCGCAGCCAGGGAGCCGTGGCCGCGCTGGCGGTGGACCGGGTGTTGGAGGAGAGCCTCCAGGCCATCCTGCCGCTGAAGGGGTTGCTGGCGCGCTTTCCGCACCTCACCGGCGCCACCACCCTGGCGGACGGCCGGCTCGCCATGGTGCTGTCGGCCGCCCACCTGATCGTCAGCGCCCAGGGGGCCGCGAGCCTCCGGGTCCCGCGCGCCGCCACGCCCCGCCCTCCGCCTCCTCCCCGCCGCCGCATCCTCGTGGTGGACGACTCCCCCCTCACCCGGGAGCTCATCGCCTCGCTGCTGGAGGCCGTGGGGTACGACGTCGTCATGGCCACCGATGGCATGGAGGCCCTGGACATGCTGGGGAACACGAAGGTCGATCTGGTCTGCACCGACCTGGAGATGCCCCGGGTGGACGGGTTGGAGCTGACCCGCCGGCTCAAGGAGCATCCGACGCACAAGGTCCTCCCGGTGGTCATCCTCACCACCCGTGGAGGAGAGGAGGACCGGCAGCGTGGGTTGTCCGCCGGTGCGGACGGCTACATCACCAAGGGTGACCTGGTGCGTCAGGATCTGGTGGACGTGGTGGGCCGGCTCCTGGGCTGACGGGCGGCTGAAGGACACGTGGCCACATTGGGTATACTCCGGGGGACGCGCACGGGGTATGGAAGCCACATGGGCAAGAAAGTGTCGGTGCTGGTCGTCGACGACTCGCACATCTGCCGACAGCTGATCTGTGAAGCACTGAGCAGGGATTCAGATCTGGAGGTCGTCGGGACCGCGAACAACGGGAAGGAGGCCCTCGACGCCGCCCGCGAGCTGCGCCCGCAGGTCATCACCATGGACGTGGAGATGCCGGTGATGGACGGGCTCACGGCCGTGGAGCACATCATGGCGGAGGTGCCCACGCCCATCCTCATGCTGACGGCGGATCCGCGGCATCAGGCGCCGGAGCTGACGTGCCGGGCGCTGGAGCTGGGCGCGCTGGCGCTGCAGATAAAGCCCGCCATCGATGCGGGGACGGATGCGTGGAACCTGTCGCGCGAGGTGAAGCTGCTGTCCTCGGTGCGGGTCATCCGGCACATCCACAGCAAGCGGCGGCCGCCGCTGCCGGGCACCGCCGGGCCGACACCGGCCCCGGTGATGGGGATGCCATACGGGGTGCTGGCGGTGGCCAGCTCCACGGGAGGCCCGCAGGTGCTCTTCCGGATGCTGTCGGAGCTGCCGGCGGACTTCCCCACGCCCATCGTCATCGTGCAGCACATCAACGCGGCCTTCTCCGAGTCGCTGGCGGGCTGGCTGGCCAACTCGTCGAAGCTGAAGGTGCGGCTGGCGCAGGACGGCGAGCAGCTGCTGCCGGGCAACGTGCTGATCGCCCCGCCGGGGCAGCACCTGGTGATTCCCTTCCGGGGACGGGTGGCGCTCAAGCCGGGCGTGGAGCGCGACGGGCACATGCCGTCGGGGACGGTGCTGCTGGAGAGCGCGGCCAAGGCGTACGGGCGGCGCACGATGGGGCTCATCCTCACCGGCATGGGTGAGGACGGCGCGGACGGCATGGTGGCCATCAAGCAGGCCGGAGGCGTGACGGTGGCCCAGAACGAGGAGTCCTGCGTGGTGTTCGGAATGCCGGGGACGGCGGTGGCGCGCAAGGCGGTGGACCACATCATCCACGGCGACGACATCGCGGGCGCGCTGGTGCGGCTGGCCCGGGGTGAGTCCCTCGCCGTCGGGCGCTGACACCCGGTGCCCCCTCTGTTTCCTCCTGGCTACGGTCCCGTCCACGCCCTGGTGGCGCGGCGGACGGGCATGGCCTTGAGTGATCTGCAGTGCCGCCGGCTCGACGAGAAGCTGGCGGCGCGGCCGGGGGGACAGAGCGCGCAGTACCTGCTGTTCCTGCAGTCGCCCGCGGGCGCCGGGGACCTGGCCGAGCTCATCGACGCCATCACGGTCCAGAAGACGGACCTGTTCCGGGACGAGTCCCAGCTCTCGGCGCTGCGCACGCACGTGCTGGAGCCGCTGGTGGCGCGCAGGCGCCGGCCCCTGCGCCTCTGGAGCGCCGGCTGCGCCACGGGCGAGGAGGTGGCCACGCTGCTGGTGATGCTCGCCGAGATGGGGGCGGACACGGGCAGCACGGTGCTGGGCACGGACATCTCGGAGACGGCGATCGCCCGGGCGCGGGAGCTGTGCTTCACCTCGGAGCAGCTCCAGCGGGTGCACCCCATGGTGCGGGACCGGTGGTTCGTCCCGGTGGGCGGGGGCCGCTTCACGCTGGTGGCCCACCTGAAGGATCGGGCCAGCTTCGCCTGTCACAACCTGATGGACTCGCCGTACCCGACGGCGGCGGAGGGGCAGGGGTTCGATCTCATCGCCTGCCGCAACGTCCTCATCTATTTCACCACGCAGTCCTTCGACCGGGTGGTGGGGTTGCTGTCCGAGCGGCTCGCGCCCGAGGGGCTGTTGATGCTCTCCGCCACCGAGCCGCTGCTGCGCACCCCGCCGGGCCTGCGCATCGTGCGCTGTGACCAGGCCTTCTTCTATGCCCGCGCGCTGGAGCCCGCGCCCGCCGCGAGCCCGGTGCCGCCCGTGGCGCCGAGGACGCCGAGCGGCAGTGGCTTTCCGGCGGTGGGGTCACGGCCACCCGTGGCGCCGAGGACGCCGAGCGGCAGTGGCTTTCCGGCGGTGGGGACGCGGCCGTTCCCGGATGCGGGCACGCCTCCGGCCGCCACCGTGGACAGGGCCCCGGAGGCACGCAACTCGGGACGCTTCCCGGCCATTGGCGCCGAGCGGCCCCCGGCGCTGGGGGCGCCCGTGGCGGACAGTGCGCACTCGGAGGCGGAGGCCCTCTTCGCCCAGGTGCTGGAGTGGGCCGCGGAGGCGAGCGACGTGAGCCCGCAGACGGCGGACACGCTGCGGCGCTGCCTCACGTTGGATCCGGACCTGGCCTCGGCGCGCTACCTGCTGGGGATGGTGCTGGAGCAGCGGGGCGCGCTGGCCGAGGCCGCCGCGGAGTACCGCAAGGCCCTGCGCTCGCTGGAGGAGGGGAGGGCTCGCGCCACGCCCTTCTACCTCAACAACGCCCGGCTCCAGGTGGCCTGCGCGCGGGCCATCGAGCGGCTGGAGCGCGCCGCCTCCACCCCGCCGCGTTGACGGGCAGGCGGGCTGGCTCCGGGAGCGTGAAGAAGCCCACGCGGGCCGGAGGGTTTGCCCGTAAGATGCGCCCCCTATGCGAAGGCTTGCACTGATCGCCCTCCCGCTCGCGATCTCCGGCTGTTTCTACCCCGCGGACCGTGGGCGCGCGCTGGAGGCCCGTCTCGAGAAGATCGATGCCACCCAGGCCCAGCTCCAGGCGGAGCTGAAGCAGACGCGCGCGCAGCTCGATGCCACGCTGCCGCGCATCGACGAGAAGGTCGCCGAGGTCACCAAGGCCCTGCAGAGCCTGGACACGGCGTCGCGCCGCACGGGCGCGGACATCAGCGTCCAGCTGCAGAAGACGGTGGAGGATCTGGCGCAGCTGCGCGGCCAGGTGGAGACGTACCTCTACAAGATTGGCGAGCTGGAGGCGGCGCTCGCGAAGACGAACGAGGAGACGGAGAGCAAGCTGCTGGCCCTCAAGGGCGAGGCGGCCCTCAAGGAGGCCGAGGCCCGGAAGAAGGCCGAGGAGCTGAAGCGGCCCGCGGACAAGAAGGAGTTCCTCGCGCTGGCGCAGGAGAAGGCCAAGGCGGGGGACACGGCGGTGGCCCGGCAGCTGTACACGGAGTTCCTCAAGAAGTGGCCGAAGGACGCGCTGGCGGCCGAGGCCCACTACGGGCTGGGCGAGACGTACTTCGCCGAGGACAAGTGCCGCGAGGCCCTGCCCGAGTACGGCAAGCTGCTGCAGGAGTACCCGAAGGCGGAGCCCACGCCGGACGCGTACCTGCGCTCCTCGGACTGCTTCAAGAAGCTGAAGATGCAGGAGGAGTCGCGGCTGGCGTTGGAGGAGCTGGTGAAGGCCTATCCGAAGTCGGAAGCGGCGAAGACGGCGAAGAGCCGGCTGGCGGAGCTGGACAAGGCGAAGAAGAAGGGAACCAAGAAATGAGACTGCGTCTGACGCTGCTCTCCCTGCTCGCGCTGCTGCTGACGCCCCTGGTGGCGGGCGCGGCGCCCAAGCAGGTGGTGCTCCTGTTCACCGGAGACAACGGGGGCGAGATCGCCCCCTGTGGTTGACGCCACAACCCGTCTGGCGGTCTGGCCAGACGAAAGACGGCCCTCACGCGGGAGCGCGCGAAGGGGCCGGTGCTGTTGCTGGATGCGGGCAATGCGCTCTTCAAGTCCTCGAACCCCGGCGGAGATCCGACGGAGAAGGCACGTGCACAGCTCCTGCTCGAGCAGATGAACGCATTGGGCACCGCGGCCATGGCCGTGGGCCTGCGCGACCTGACGCTCGGGACGGACTTCCTCGTGAAGGCCACCCAGGGACCGGACGCGAAGATGAAGCTGCTGTCCGCCAACCTGGTGGACGCGAACGGCAAGCCGCTCTTCCCGGCGTCCACCGTGCAGACGGTGAACGGCGTGAAGGTGGGCCTGGTGGGCATCTCCCCCGAGGGCCCGGTGGCCACGCAGAAGGGCGTGGTGGGCAGGCCCCCGGTGCCGGCGGCCATCGCCGAGTCGCGCCGTCTCCGGGAGAAGGAGAAGGTGGACGTGGTGGTGGTGCTCGCCGCGGTGCCCTACATGGATGCCGTGACGCTCTCCACCCAGGGGGGCGATGCCATGGACTTCATCGTGCAGTCGCACGAGGGGCGGAGCCAGGGCGTGGCGCAGCGCAACGACTACGCCACCCTGGTGGCTCCGGGGGAGCGGGGCCGGCAGCTCGCCCGCCTGGAGCTCTCGCTGGATGGGGGGAAGGGGCCCTTCGTGGACCTCACCGAGGCGGATCGCGCCCGGGAAAACCTGAAGATCCTCGACGACAACATCCAGCAGGCGAAGAAGCGCCTGGCGTCCATGAAGGACGAGGCGGCCCGGAACGCGCTCCAGGAGGCCGTGACCAACTTCGAGTCCCGGCGCAAGGCGCTGGCGGCGCAGGCGGGGGGGGGCACACAAGGGGTCAAGCGCACCCACCGCCTCACGTACATCCAGCTGGGGAGCGATGTCACGGATGATGCCGAGCTGAAGAAGCGGGTGGAGCGAATCGAACCGCCCGGTTCCGCATCTCATTAGTCCTGGACGGGGCCCGGAGGCGGGCCTTGTGCCGGGGCCGGTCCGCCGTTATAAGCGCCGGCCTACCTCTAGAACGCCAGACCTCCCACCTTGGGGTGGGGGCAAGGCGCGGGAGTCGTTGACCATGAAGCCTGAAATGCATCCGGTCTATCCGCCGGCTCGTATCACCTGCGCGTGCGGCAACGTCGTCGAGACCAAGTCCACCCGTGGCTCGTTCACGGTGGAAGTCTGCTCGAACTGCCACCCCTTCTTCACGGGCAAGTACAAGCTGCTCGACACCGCCGGTCGCGTGGAGAAGTTCCGCAAGAAGTACGCGGCCAAGCCCGCCGAGGGTGCCGCCGCCGCCGAGGGTGGTCCCGCCGCCGCTCCCGCCGAGGGCACTGCCCCCGCCGCGAAGAAGACCGCCAAGAAGGCCAAGGCCTAGTCTCTTCCGTCACGCTTCGTAGCACCCGCCGAGCACGGTGCCGGAGGTCTCCCCGAGAGACACTCCCACCGTGCTCGCGGCGTTTCTGGCGCTCGCGATTCACGTCAAGTTTCAGGGTGCTACAGACCAGAAATTGGACGTAGCAGCGTGTTGACCGCACAGTCCGCCCCGTCACGACGACCCCTGACGGAGGCGAGATGTCCGCGGAAGCCGCAGCTCCTGCCCTGAAGCTTGTTCAGCCCTCGCTGCGCGAGAGCCTTTTCGCCAAGAGCGATGCGTTCCGGCTGTACCAGGGCGACAGCCTGGCGCTGCTCGAGCAGTTCGAGCCCGGTACCTTCGACATGGTGTTCGCCGACCCGCCCTACTTCCTGTCCAACGGCGGCTTCACCTGCAAGAACGGCAAGCGCGCCGCGGTGAACAAGGGCGGCTGGGACGTGTCGCGCGGAGTGGAGGAGGACCACGCGTTCACCTCGGCGTGGCTGAAGGCGTGCCAGCGGGTGCTCAAGCCCACGGGCACCATCTGGGTGAGCGGCACGCAGCACGTCATCTTCTCGGTCGGCTTCGCGATGCAGAAGCTGGGCTACAAGCTGCTGAACACGGTGACCTGGTACAAGCCGAACGCCAGCCCGAACCTGGCGTGCCGCTACTTCACGCACTCCTCCGAGCTGCTCATCTGGGCCTCGCCGAAGCCGGCCGCGAAGCTGCAGCACACGTTCAACTACGCGAAGATGAAGGCGGAGAACGGCGGCAAGCAGATGCGCGACGTGTGGGCGCTGCCGCGCACGGGCGACGAGGAGCTGACGGCGGACGAGTCGGGCCGGGTGTGGACGATGACGGCGCCGCGGCGCGAGGAGAAGGCGCACGGCAGCCACCCCACGCAGAAGCCGGTGTCGCTGCTGGAGCGCGTCATCGAGGCGAGCACCCCCGAGGACGCGCTGGTGTTGGACCCGTTCAACGGCAGTGGCACCACGGGCGTGGCGGCGCTGAAGCTGGGCCGGCGCTACGTGGGAATCGACCTGGACGAGAAGTACCTGAGCCTGTCGCAGAAGCGGCTCGTCGAGGCCGAGCGCGCGGCGCGCTGAGCCCGCCGCGCGCCGGGGCTCACTTGGTGACGAGCTGGAAGGGCTGACCTTCCAGGACGTGCTTCATCGCCACGGAGTTCATGCAGTAGCGCAGCCCCGTGGGGGGAGGGCCATCGGGGAAGACGTGTCCCAGGTGGCCATCGCAGCGGCCGCAGCGCACCTCGGTGCGGAGCATCCCGTGCGAGCGATCCTGGTACTCCGTCACCGCGTCCGGCTGGACGGGCCGGGTGAAGGAGGGCCAGCCGGTGCCGGACTCGAACTTCTCGCCGGACTTGAAGAGGGGGTTGCCGCAGCCGGCGCACACGTAGGTGCCGGCCTCCTTGGTTGCGACGAAGCAGCCGGTCCAGGCGCGCTCGGTGCCATGACCGCGCAGCACCTGGTACTCCTCGGGTGTCAGACGCTTCCGCCATTCCTCGTCACTGAGGACCAGTTTTTCGACCATGTCGGCATCCTGCTGTCCGCCGGGTCCGGGGGCAATCGTTCCTGGGGGGCGGCGACCGGGGATTGACACATGGAGTGCGTGTGCCCATTTTGGGCGTTCGCGGCTCGCGCGGTGGAACCTTGCGCGGCGGGAGGTGTGCCATGGGACGTGTGCAAAACGGTGTCTCGGGTCTCTCCACGCCCTCGCACGGGTGACCGGCGCGTACCGTCTCCTCGGTGAACGGATCCGCTGACTCCGGCGCACGAGCGCCGGCGTGGAGCCTCGTCTTTTCCTGAATCGAGGCGCCGTGCCCCTGAGCGGGTGTGGCGTCCAGGGAACCGTTCGCTCCATGAGCTCGAAGAAGCATCGTCGTTCCCGCGCGTCGCACCGGCGCGCGGACGCAGAATCCTTTTCGTTCGAAGAATCTTCCATTCCGGCGCGGCACCTGCGCCTGCAGTCCACCCTGTTCGAGGAGGTGTCCCTCCTGTTCCGAGGTGAGCTGTCCGACCCGCTGCTCGAGGGCGTCGTGGTGACGATGCTCGAGCTGTCGCCGGACGGCCGCCACGCCCGTATCGGATTCACCCTTCCCCCCGAGCGCCAGGAGTCCGGCCCGGCGCCGGTGGAGGAGGCGCTGGTGCGGGCGAGTGGCTTCATCCGCTCGCAGCTGGCGCTCGGGCTGAACCTGAAGCGGGTGCCGAACCTGCGCTTCGTCTGCGTGGGAGTGGCGCCGCGCCTGGCGCCCGACGAGGAAGGAGGCGAGTCATGATGCCTCGAGTCCTCGAGAGCCCGCCCGGGGCGGTGCCCATCCTCGCCTGGGCGCGAGAGGTGCCACCGGGAGCGGTGAAGCAGCTTCAGCACATCGCCAGCCAGCCGTACGTGGTGGAGCACGTGGCGGCGATGCCGGACGTCCACGTGGCGCAGGGGGTGGCGGTGGGCACCGTCTTCGCCACCGAGCGCACCGTCGTGCCTGGGGCGCTGGGAGGCGATCTGGGGTGCGGCGTCAGTGCGCACCGCTTCGCCTTCCCGGCCGCGTCGCTCGGGAGGGCGGAGCTGGAACGGCTGCTGTCGGCACTGGCGCGCCGGGTGCCGGTAGGGGACGCGGTGCACCGGGGGGCGGGATTGCCGCTGCCTCCCAGGCTCCAGGCCGCGAGCCTCTCCACGCACCGGCTCCAGCGGGAGTGGGAGCGCCTGGCGCCGAGGCACCTCGGCACGCTCGGGGGAGGCAACCACTTCCTGGAGCTGGACCGGGATGCGGGGGGAGACCTGTGGTTGCTCATCCACTCGGGCTCGCGGGGAGTGGGAGGGGCCATCGCCGCGCACCACCTGAGGGTGGCCGCCGCGCGGGGAGAGGGCTCGCTGCCGGGCCTGCGGACCGACACCCCCGAGGGGGCCGCGTGCCTGGCGGACATCGAGCTGGCGTGCCGCTTCGCCTGGGCCAACCGGGACATGCTCGCCGCCCGTGCGGTGGAGGTGTTGGCGGAGGCACTCGGGTGTGAGCCTGAGCCGGGCGCGAGCGTGGACGTGCACCACAACCACGTGGCGGAGGAGCGGCACCTGGGCCGGGCGCTGCTCGTGCACCGCAAGGGGGCGGTGGGGCTGGAGACGGGGCAGCGCGGCCTCATTCCGGGCTCGATGGGCACGGCCTCGTACGTGGTGGAGGGGAGGGGAGAGCCGAGGGCGTTCGGCTCCTGCTCGCACGGGGCGGGGAGGGTGCTCACGCGAGGAGAGGCGAGGGCGCGCATCCGCCCGGCGGCGCTGGAGCACGCGCTGCGCCGGGTGGTGTTCGACCGGGGCAGGGTAGATGACCTGGTGGAGGAGGCGCCGGAGGCCTACCGGGACATCGCGGAGGTGCTGGAGGACGAGGCGGAGTTGGTGATGCCCGTTTTACGGCTCACGCCCATCGCCGTGCTCAAGGGCTGAGCCATGGGGGTGGTGGGAATTGACCCCGCCGCAGCGGCGCTGAAGGTTCTGGAAGGGGGCAATCCTGCACGCGGGCTGCGACCCTCCTGCTCGCGTAGGCTTCGAACCACACGCGCAGCCAGGGGCTCCACGGAAGCTTCGGCTCCTCCACCGTCGCGGCCCAGGATGGGCTCTCATCTTCTGGCCCCGGCTCCGCCCCCACTTGAGCGAGATCATCTGACTCAAGCGGGCATCCACCTCCTGGAAAGTATGTGCCTGGAGAAAATAAGCTTGGGCTCGTCGTTTAGGCTCATTGCTTACGGTACTCCCCACCGACCTGGAGACTCCCCATGCCATCCAGATTGACCAACTGCGCCGTTTCGGTTGCCACCCTGCTCCTGACGACAGGATCAGGCCACACGTCGGCGTCTCCGAAAGAAGTTTCCAGCAGGCCGGAAGCCGCCAAGGTCCACATCATTCCCCTGGAAAGAGGGATGATGTACATCTCCCGATTCAAAGACACCCGGGATGCACTCTACCGTCAGGCTCCTGAGCTGAAGGCGCGATTGGACATCCCCTCCTCCGAAAGCTTCAGCCGCAGTGCTATTGCCTCCCTGCTCAATCAAAGAGACTCCCTCGGCAATCCCGCTGCGGGCATTCGCATCTACTTCGGCCTGGATGCGGGAGGACAGGTCAGACTGATTCTGGTGTCATACGACTCGCGCGGAATCAACATCATCCAGCCGCTCTCCTCCGAAAAAGGTGAAGGCCTTTCGCCGGAAGGAGGCGGAGAGGTCATCGAGGATGGCTTGCGGTGCCCTCCTGCCTGTCCTGATGAGGAAAACAGCTTGGGTGGAAACCAGGAGGCCAGTGCTTTGGATGCCGCCAGGAACCACATCATTTCCGCCAAGGAAGCGGCGGCCTATACCGCACGCTTCCGAAGCACCTGGAATGAGATCCCCAGACAGATACCCGGGCTGAGCACCCGGTTGAATTTCATTCGCTCGGAAAGCTTCAACCGCGATGCCATCGCAGTGCTGCTCAACCAACGAGATGGTGACGGAAACCTCGCGACGGGCATTCGCATCCACTTCGGCCTGGACTTCGAGGGACAGATCCATCTGGTGCTGACGCCGCACGATGCCCAGGGAAGGAGCATCATCGGACGGCTGTCTGAGTCTCCGTCCACTGGCACCGAATCGGAAGGAGACGGGGAGGTCATCGAGGACGGGCAGCGGTGCCCTCCTAGCTGTGGCGCTCTCTCGAACAGCATTCTGGACGAAAAACCGTGACTTGTAGGGTGAATAGGACCCCTGTTGAGAGGGCGGACTGGTGTAAGGGGTCGAGCCCCTCTGTGTCAGGGAAGTTGACGCTTGAAGTCGGCTCCAGGATAACCACTTCCCAAGACACGTAGGGGAGGGCCGCCATGGAGTGCACGGGAGCCTTCAAGGAGCCAGAAGCGGTGGCTGAGCAGAAGAAGCCCGAGGCGGACTGGGAGGAGATGGAGCAGGTGGGGCCATATCAGCTCCAGGAGCAGGTGGCGCAGGAGGAGTACAGCCGGGGTGAGCTCTACCGGGCCACGCACGAGACGAGCGGGGCGACGGCCCTGGTGCTCAAGCCCCCCGCTGGGGACGAGAAGCCCCCTGTGGGGCTGAACGACTGTCGGGTCCGTTTCATCTCCTCGGCCGATCCCAACTACTTCGCCCTGGAGGTGGAGCACACCACCATGTCCGTGGCCCCCGACAGACACTCGGTTGAGTCGCTGGTGTGCACCTTGGAGGATGTGCGCGAAGGGGTAGGGCGCATGGACCAAGCCCTCCACGCTTCCAGCGAATCTCGCCCGTGGTGGCGCTTGGCGTTGTCGGGTGCTACCGCACTCGTGGTGGTGCTGCTGCCGGCGACGTTGGCCCCGGTTTCAGAGGGGCGGGTGCAAGAGGAGGCCGCGGAGGATGTCTGGGCCACGGACGTCTACGTGGACCCCATACCGGGCCGGGCCGGCGATGCTCCGCGCCCGGTGAAGAATCAGAAGCGGGCGCCCTGTACGGAAGGCCTCGAGGTGGAGGTGTCCGGCGCATGTTGGCTCTCCGTCGCCCAGCGCCCCTGCCCACCGCAGACCCGGGCCTACCAGGGTCAATGTCTTCTGCCCGTCGCGGTGCCGCGCCCTCCTGTCACCAGCCTGGACGGTGGCGGCGGCTCCGAGCCTCGCTGACTCGTTCATGCCGTGGGCGTCACGAGGCGGTATCTCTGCTTGCCTGTCATTGTGTACTCGCCCGCTTCGAGCCGGGCGATGAGCCCTTCTGTGAACCACGCGCCTGTATCAGGCGCTTCTCACCGACGTCAGTCAACTGCCCTGGAGGGAGCAGGTCGCGCCTCCGGCCGCGCCGGGCCTCAGCGCGAAGCCTGTGCGGCCTTCACCTCGCGCGCGTGCTTCAGGTCTTCCAGGAAGAAGGCCTCCATCCGCCGTGCGGCCTCGTCGTCCTGGAGCACCAGCGAGCCTTCCTCGAGCATGTTGAAGGACAGCGGGTCGTAGTTGATGGAGCCCACCAGCACCAGCTGGTCATCCACCAGCATCGTCTTCGCGTGCATCATCGACGGCTGGTACTCCCAGATGCGCACGCCCGCGGCCCTCAACTTGTCGTAGGTCGCGCGCTGGGCCACGGTGATGGCCGCGTGGTCGTTCTTGTCCCCGGGCGCGAGCACCCGCACGTCCACTCCCGCCCGGGCCCGCTCCACCAGCAGCTCCGTGAGGGCCTCGTTCGGCGTGAAGTACGCCTGGGCGATCCACAGCCGCTTGCGCGCCGCGCGCACCATCAACTGCGTGAGGCGCTCGGCCCGCGTGAGCTCGGGGTTGGCCGTGCTGCCGATGAAGGCCGCCCAACCCTCGCCCGCCCCGTCCAGTCCGGGCTCCGGCCTGTCGAGCCCCGGGAAGTCGCTCGCGGGTAGCAGCTCGCCCGTCGTCTCCTGCCAGTTCTCCGCGAAGGCCTGCTGGAGCTGCGCCACCACCGGGCCCTCCACTCGCGCGTTCGTGTCGCGCCACTCCTTCTCGTTGCGCGCCTCCCCCAGCCACTCGTCCTGGATGGCCACTCCACCGGTGATGCCCACCCGGCCGTCCACGACAATCACCTTGCGGTGGTTGCGCGCGAGGTTCTCGTCCGCCGGCAGCGGGCGGAACAGGTGCGCCTTGCACCCGGCCGCTTCCAGCCTCGGCTTCACCTCCTTCTCGAAGGGGGCGCTGCCCAGCGGATCCACGAGCACCCGGCAGGCCACTCCCGCCCGGGCCCGCTCGGTGATGACGGAGAGCAGCCGCTCGGAGGCCTGTCCCGGGCGCCAGATGAAGAGGACGATGTTCATGGAGGAGCGAGCGCGCGACAGCTCCTCCACCATCACGTCGAAGACGGCGCCGTTGTTGGCCCAGCGCAGGCGATTGCCCGGCACCATGCGCACGCCTACCGTCTGGTAGAGCGCGGTGGCGAACCCCGCCCCCCGCGAGTCCACCTCCGAGCGCAGCTGGAAGGGTTTGGATGACTCCTTCGTGGTGAACACGGCGCACGCCGACGTCATCACGGTGGCTGCCGCTACCACCATCGCCCACCTTCGTCCCCGCCCCATGTCCCGCCTCCCGAGGCCAGGAGGTAGCCATGCGGCCCGGGGCCGTCATCCCCCGGTACAGGTCGGCTGTCGTGGCGTCCTACCCGGTCGCTCGGTGGGTCGTATTCCCACCCGCGGCGCCTTCTCACGGGGCCGGGTGGGGCTGGCGCGACAGCCGGTAGAGGAGCAACGCCGTGCGCTCGGCCTGCATCGCGAGCGAGTCGAGCCGGACCTCCTCGCGCGGCGAGTGCGACCCGCTGCCCAGAGCGCCCAGCCCGTCGAGCCCATCGACGAAGGGCGCGACGAACGAGATGTCCCCGGCTCCGCGCTTGCCCGGGTCGAACGCCTCGACCTTGCCGTACCCGAGCGCTTGGCTCGCCGCGTCGTACACCGCCAGCAGGCGCAGATTGCCGGGCGTGGGGGACATGGCCGGGTACTCGTCCTGGAAGGAAATCTCCGCCGAGGTGCCCGGCAGGTTGCGCGCAGCGAGCTGCCGCGTGCGCGTGCGAGCCCGCTCCTTCTGCTCCTCGGACAGGAAGCGCAGGTCACCCCGCACGGTCGCGTGGCTGGCGATGATGTTGTCCTTGCCCGCGGCCCTACCGGTGGCGGTGCGCGGGTCGAAGCCGCCCTCGGTGCCACCCACGATGGCTCCCGGGTTGAAGGTGAGGTACTGCTCACCGGCCAGCGTGCGCCGGAGCTCGTCGAGGATGCGGGCGGCCTCGAAGATGGCCCCGTAGCCAGCGCTTTGGCTGAACACTCCCGAGGAGTGCGCCTGCTTCCCCGTGACCTCGAGCGACCAGGTGCTCGCGCCCCGGCGTGCGACGACGGCGGTGTCACGCTCTCCGCCCTCGAAGGCGAGCGCGACATCGCTGCGCCGACCCGCCTCGATGAGCTCGCGCCGCGACACCGCGATGGGCTCACCCACGCTCTCTTCATCCCCCGTGAGGATGACGGTGACGTGGAGGTCGCCCAGTGCTCCCGCCTCCTTCAGCGCCCGGAGCGCGGTGAGGAGGATGACGTCGCCGCCCTTGATGTCCTGCGTGCCGGCGCCACGTGCCACCGGCCCGTCGCGCACGAACTCCAGCCCTGCGCCCTCCTGAACGGTGTCGAGGTGACCGATGAGCAGGACACGCAGCCCTCCTGCCTTGCCGGGGTGCTCGGCCACCAGGTGCTAATCACGCCCTGGCTCTCTGCTCAAGGCAGGGCGGCCAGGGCAGCAGTGTGCCCCAAGCCCATTGCACAGCCCCCTGCACCGGCGCGGCGCACGCCCTGGCTCGCTCCGGCAGCGGCCCTCCTCGACCCCTTTGCACCAGCCCGCCCCCTCAACAAGGCCCCATCCGCCTATACTTTTTCGAGCACTTCCCCACCTCGGTTGCGGCTTCATGCCCCTGCGCAGCCCCAAGCCTCCCATTTCCCAGGAGCTCAAACAGACTCTTGGCCATCGTTGAAACGGCTCACGGAGTCGCCTAGCCGCGATCTCTGCATCCCAATGTCATGGGCTTGCTTGGCTGCTGGGGCGACGACGCGTCTTGCGCCTATTGCCCCCAGCTCAGCGATTTCCAACTGTCATGATAAAGCTACAGCGCCGCCGAGACGAGAGCGGCTTGTCGTACGCAAGCGGCTGACCTCCAGCCGCACCAAGGTGAATGAGAATGTTTGGCGTGAAGTACGCAGCAAGAGTCACACTCCCCATACAATTGAGCCTGGCCACAATCCTTTCATGCGCAATGCTGATGGGCTGCGGCATGAGCTCGGACGAGCTCAATGGCACCCCAGGCTTTTCCGAAGAAACGTTGGGCGAGGTTCAGCAGAAAATCGCCTACAATGGCCATGACTACATCTTTGCCACCACCCGCAAGACCTGGGCGCAGGCCGCCGAGAGCTGCGCGCTTCTGGGTTATGGCTTGGTGACCATCAACAACAGCGCGGAAGACGAGTGGCTGAAGAGCAATCTGAGCTCAACAGAAATCTGGTGGATTGGGTACAACGATCGCAGCGTCGAAGGCTCGTGGCGATGGTCCACTGGAACCTCGTTCTATGCGAACTGGAGCCCAGGCGAGCCAAACAATGCAGCCGGCAACGAGGACTGCGCTGTCAAGGCATCCTCTGGCACCTACGTGGGACTCTGGAATGACGAGGACTGCAACAAGCAGTTCGCCTACGTTTGCGAAAGCATCGACAGCAGCGTCACCGTGAATTACTTCAACTACTCTGCCTCGAATACGGCTTCCGCCACTCAGAACACGGTGAACGTGGCGGTGACTCTTCAGGCCGGGCAGACCCTCACCGCTGGAACGTGCGGCATCTCGGGGGCTTCCGGTTCGGGCGATACCTATCTGCGGCTTTATGGCCCCAACGGTCAACAGGTCGCCTACAATGATGATGCCTGTGGTGGCGTCAGCTCCAATTTCAGCTACACGGTGCCCACTGGCGGTGGCGGCACGTACGTCATCAATGCAGGTTGCTATAGCTCCGGAAGCTGTAGCGGAAGGGTCGGCTATACCGCCATCACCGTGCTCGGGCGCTTTGCGCGGTATTGCGGTAAGGTCAACAACCGCCAGTCTCCCGGTGGAATCTGGGCGCCGGACCCGGACTGCTCGTCCGGGTGCAACATTGGCGGCATCTCGTACTGCAAGAAGTTCTGGCCTGGCTCAACGGGGATTCGCCAAGTTTCCGTCTCTTCGAAGCCAAACAACGTCTGGGCCAACGCCGGGTGCGCTCCCGTCGTGGATGACTGGGACGGCAATGATGAGTTCGAGTGCATTGCTGATAGCAACTCAGTCACCATCACCTATGCAAACGTCCCGGTCACCTACGAAACCAGCAATGGTGTCCTGCGGTTCAACTCCGCCGACGATCTCTATGCGGTCATCAACCAACTGGAGGCTGACTACGAGACCTACAACACCAACTACGAGAATCAGTATCCCAACCTGACCGCCGAGCAGATGGATGTCGTGGATGAGCAGAACAACTTTGATGAATTCGTTCCATACAAGAACCTGGAGCGACAACTTTCCGGATTCACGTCAAAGCGTTCACGGATTGAAGTAGTCGAGCGGACCTGGTTGGCTAACGACATGACAGGCACCGATCCTGACTCCTTGGACATCACGTTCGACGATGCAGAGAACACCCTGTTCAACAGCAACTACGAACTCAAGATAGGTCAGACCGTCTATCGGATGACCGAGTATGGACTGACAGAGGTGGGAGGGGCGCAGACCCAGACCGCGGCTGCGGCTCTCTCCGACTCCTGTCCAGCCAATCCCAACAGCAGCGAAAAGCCCAAGACAGCGCAAGCCGTCCCTCCCGTGGCTGGCCACGGAACCGCAGCGGCAGAACTGCCGCGAGCGCAGGTTGTGGCCTTCAGCGATGGCTGCATCACTAACAAAAAAGTAGATGCGCCTTTTGGCCCCATTGATGGCAGGACCTACAAGCTGAAGGTGGCCATTCATTCCATTTTGATTCGCACCTCGGTGAAGGCCAAGGTTGTTGCCTACAAGCAGAAGAGCGGTGGCGGGCGTAAGCGCTCGCGAGATCAACTTGCCATTTCGATTGGGGGCACCCTGTATGCCGCGGGATGCACCAGCCCCACCGCCATGGGCAAAGCCAACCCCGCCTCTGGCTTCAAGAAGAGAAGGGAGCTGAAGGTAAGACGAGAGGATTGGGGTATTACCTATCGAACCAAATCCGGAGAACTGAGTGGCCGTTTTGATACACCCTCAGGTTTCGCTGTTCTCACCTTGCGTTGATTGACGGAGTCGGTGGGGTTGGAGCCTTATCGAAATGCGCTCGTCCGGGTCCTCTACGAGGAGGCCCGGACGTACGAGCAGAGGGCCCACTTCGCCGGAGTGGATGAGCGTCTCTTCGGCGACGTGGCGGGCACCGCGCCCCTCGACCTCCGCATGGGGAGGGCGTCCAACTCTCCGTCGCACGATGCGGCGGCACAGCCGGAACTCCATGGAATACAGCCGAGATTTGAGTAGACTGGATTTCTCCCAGCCCTGTCCTCTCTCCCCGAGGCGGTGTTCGCCCTACAGCGTTACGAGGAGGGCCGCTCGGCCGAGGAGTCGCTGCAACTCGGCTTTGAGCCCACGCGGGAGGCCTTCGCGCGCTTCTTCGGGCGGAGCAAGAGCCGCTTCGCGGAGGGCGGCTTCATCTTTTCAGGCCTGGACGGGCTACGTGGAGGGGGCGCACGGGTTGACGGCGGGCATCACCTCCGCCGGGACGGCAACGCACGTAACGACGCCGCTCTGCTCAAGCAAGGGCGGCCAAGGCTGCAGTGTGCCCCATGGGGGTGCTCGCACCCCTACACCGGCGCCGCGCACGGCCTTGCTGGCCTCAGCCGTCTTCTCCTCCGCCTCCCTGCACCAGCTCGCCGCCGAGCAACAGGGCCCCCATTCCGCCTATGCGCGGTATTAGCTGATCTCCCCCACCGTCGCGCACGCGAGCACCACCGGAGGAGCGCTGCCGTCGCTCCAGCACGGGTCGAACACCGGCTTCGCATCGACGAGCGTCTGCCGGGAGCCACCACCGCCGTACAGGAAGAGCACGAGCGGGAACGGGCCTCCTGAGTCATAGCCGGGAGGGAGCAGCACGGAGACGGCACGCCGCCAGGAACGAAGTCCACGACGAATTCACCCGATTCGATGCGGGACGCGTCCATGTGAAGAGGGTACCGTGACCCTCGCGGTTGTGTCTGGATGAAGTGCCGGAACGGTTCGGTGATTGAAGTGCCACTTCCCATGCCCTTGAATACCGACAAGCTCCTCTCCTTCCGCGGGCGGCTCGCGCGCCTGCTCCTGGCCAGTACCCTGCTCGGTGCTTGCGCCACCGGCCCCGGGCGCTTCGGTGCTCCTCCACGCCGAGACCTCCGCCTCGACACGGAGTCCGCCGCTCGCGTGCGCCACGCCAGCATGCTGGGCACCTCGGGCACCTCCGCGGCCCCCTTGGCCGTGGGCGCCGCGCTCGTCGTGGCCACTCCACTGGTCATGTCCGTGCTCCACCACGACGCGGAGAAGGCCAGGGAGTTGCAGGAGCGCCTCACGGAGTGCGCCCGGCTGGCCGAGCATCGGGTCAACTCCTCGCACTTCGGCAATCGCCCTCCCACCCGGGAGGAATGCGGCGAGGAAATGGACGTGGACGGCTGCGGTGAGCCCATCACCCGCGCCATGCTCCTGGGCAGGCAGAAGCACGACATCGCCCTCGCCTGCGCTCGCGAGGTACTCTCTCAGCTCTGGCCCGCCCCCTTCAGCATCGAGCAGCGCTACCGCTTCTATCGGACCAGCCAGATCCTCGAGACCATCAGCCGCGAGCAGGAGCAGCAGTTCATCAAAGAGGGTTGTACCGACAGGCTGAAGGGCACCATCAAGCCCGATATCGTCCTCCACGCGGACTACAATAATCTCCTTCAGGCCGCGCTCGTCCTCGACTTCAAGTTCCCTTGTCCCCCATCCAACCGTTCAAGGTGGACGGATTACGGCCCGAGGGGAGCCTTTCCCGGCGCGAATCAAGGCCAGATCTACAAAGAGGCACTGGGTGCGGAAGTCTTTCGCCTCACGCCACAGGGGATTTATTGATGAAGAAGCACCTTCCCATCCTCCGAGTGCAGACAGACAGGGGTTTCCCTGTGGCTCGTGATGGCATCGTCATCTGCTTCTTCATGCGCCGCTCCCACGGAGAAGTGATTCATGCCGTATGGCGGGCCCTGCAAACGTACCGCCGTGCCATTCACCCCCAGGCATTGGGCTGGTACCCCGACGACAATGGTGACTTCCAGCCTCTCGATGACAAAGGCTGGGAGCACGTCCGCGAGAAGATGCTCGAGCGGAACTGGCCCATCGCCTGCCAGGTCGAGTTGGTGGAGCACTGTGACGCGGCGAGCGGCTACACCTTTGAGTACTGGGGGTGCTGGCTCGACGAAACGCGGTTCATGCACGATGAGGATCCCACCTGCGCCGTGAACTTCACACTGCCCACCGAGTACCTGGTGGAACACGGCCCCGCCCACGTGCGCGCCCTCGCTCTCGAACTCGCTCGCGAACTGCCCTTCAGCTTCGGCTACGCCAGCTTCGCCCTCGTCGCCCCCGACGGATGCTGGTTCGCGGCCCACCGCACCGTCCGCGAGCTGCGCGACCGCTATCCGGGTCTGGATATCTACAAGCTCGGGGAGACCAGCCAGCACATCGGCACCAACGCCCGAGGCGCCTACTGGCTCACCTTCCTCGGCCTGCCCCTTCTCGGCCGGCTCGGTGGACTCGAGGTCCTGCGGCGGCACCTCCCCTTCCCAGACGTCTCCTTCCAGACCCTGCCTCCCCTCGAAGGCGAGCGCGTTCTGATCACCCTCGGCGAGTGGCCCGAAGCCATCGACACCGCGCAGCAGGAGCGCCCCTCTCCCCAACTCCTCTCCCTCGGCCACCTGCTCGAACTCTTCCTCCACGAGGAGCGCGCCAACTGGTTCTCCTTCCTCAACAACGACCAGGAAGACATGCGCCGGTGGATCCACCGCTTCTGTCCTTGACGCACCCATGGCGGAAGGAGCCGCGGGCGGCAGCTCCCCCTCGGCGACCTTCCTGGTCTCTCTAGAAGAAGCCCATCGCCTTCGGCGTGCCCCCTGCACCGGCGCGGCGCACGCCCTTGCTCTCTCCGGCAGCGGCCCTCCTCGACCCCTTTGCTCCAGCCCGCCCCCTCAACACGGCCCCCATTCCGCCATGCGCGTAATTCTGCCTGGTCCACTCGCGGCGTCCTCTCCTTCATCCGCTCCTTCCTGGCCGCTGCCTCGATCCCGCGCTCGCCTCCTCCGCACCTGCTTGGGGGAACTGATTGCCTGGCATGGCCCTTCCTGATTGGATGGTTCAGAACTGCAGGCCCTTCGCGTCAAATATCCGGGCTGGACATTCGACGTACGTTTGGGCGTCAACCTTTTCCTGCCACCCGTGCCTGACTTCGTGACCGATGAGCTGGGAGGGCGCTGATGTCTGTGGCCATCCTCATCAAATTCAAGGAGCAGGAGCGGGAGCGTCTCTACATCCCGGTGGCTACGGAAGGAGCGTATGGCACCGAATGGGCCGCCACAGCCGAGAAGCTCGGTCTCCACTGGGTGCCGCTCTTCCAGTCGGGCATTTCCGTGGACATCGTCGACCTGCCCGTCGTCCTTGACGAGTTCCGGCAACTTCGCGCCGCCCTGGTAGGTAACCCCAAGAAGGCCGCAACCGTGGCGCGCATCGATTTCATCCTTGAGATTCTTGGCGAGGTGAACCCCAACGAGATCGCCGACATCTTCATCGGGTAGAGAGTCAGGAGAACCCGTCTGCCCGTCGCGGTGCCGCGCTCTCCTGTCACCAGTCTGGACGGTGGCGGCTCCGAACCCCGCTGAGGCGTCGCCTCTTGTGTACGCGGCACAGAAGGGAGCGGCCCAGCGAGGAGCTTGATGCCTCCGTCACCGGTTCGGGCTCGGTACCCGCATCGACAATGCCCTGCAATCCTTTACATATGGTAGAGGCACGGGAGCGGTGGAGGCTTTCGGCTGCTGCTTGTATGGGGCTGGGAACTCACGCCTGGTGGGTCGATCCGTGGATGCTCACTGTGAGCAGGGCGTAGCGGTTTTTTCATTGCCGCTGGTACGCAGGCGCGGGTCGAGTTGCGCACGCGCACAGTTCGCCGGATAATCCGTCTGGTAGTACACCCAGGTGGACATGGGTTGGCAGGAGTAGGTTCCATCCAGCGTGTTGTCGCGGAACTCGTTCTGGTACGAGCGACACTCGGTGGCCAGTGTGCAGTCGGTGTTCTGGGCGGAGTCGCAGAACCATTCCGAGTACCCATAGCTTCCGGCCTGGCTGATGCGATTCTGGTTGATGATGTTGTAGTTGGAGTAGTCTCGGATGCGGATGGCATCACCGGACACGCGCCTGAAGGCGTTGCGCTGGATGGAATTACGCTCCGACTTGTGCGCGACGTAGATGGCGTGGAGCAGGCCGGGGCTAGTGGAGTTGGTAATGTTGTAGAAGTGGTTGTTCTCGATGATGTTGTCGTCCGAGTTCACCAGCCGCACGGCCGCCGTGCTGGGCGTATGGCCCTCTGCACCCGCCCAGCCGTTGCCGATCCGATCGAAGTAGCAGCCGTAGATGCGGTTGCCGCCGTTGTAGCCCGACACGGTATCGCGCATGCCGTTGAAGCTGATGGCGGTGTTGTAGCGCTGGACGCGGATGTACCAGAAGTGCAGCTTCGATTGGACGCCGTAGGCGTCGCTGAGCTTGAACCACGTGCCCTGTGTGCAGGAGCCGGTCGCCGATGAGCATCCGTCGAAAACGGGACGCGCGGCGTTGGTCCCATCGGCTGGCATGAACTTGATTTCATGGCCTGATACATAGGTCCAGTCCACCCGCTGCCCATGATAGGTGCCCAGACCGATACGCACCTCCGTGGGGCAGGTGGGGGCTGCAGCCCTGATGATGTCTTGCACCCGGTTCAGCGTGCGGACGGGGCTGCTCGACGCGCGCCCGGAATTGGCATCATTCCCACTGGTAGACATGTAGACGCGGAAGGGACCGGCTCCATTGTTGGCGCTACACGCCGTGGGATCGGCCAACATCGTGAGGGGCACCTGTTCCAGGATGGGCTCGTCAGGGGAATCATCGGAAATGAAGGTTCCACCACAGGCGAAGGACAGGGCCACGGGTAGCACCAGCCAGGCACAGCGTGAAGAGGTATTGAACGAGGGCATGTGGAACTCTACCGGGCCAAGCTCGAGACGAGCGGGGTGTTGGCCCTGGTGCTCAAGCCCGCCGCCGAGGACGAGAAGACCTCGGTAGGGCTGAACGACTGGCGGGTACGTTTCATTTCCTCGGCCGTTTTCAACTACGTCCCTCTGAGGGAATAGGTGCATGGACCAAGCCCTCCATGCTTCCAACGAGTCGCGCCCGTGGCGGCGACTGGTACTGTCGGGTGCTGCCGCGCTCGTGGTGAGGCTGCTTCCGGCGATGTTGGCCCCCACTGCCGAGAGGTGGGTGCAAGAGGTGGAAGCCCAGGAGGAAGTCTGGGCCACGGACGTCTACGTGGATCCCGTGCCGGGCCGGTCCGGCGATGCTCCACGCCCGGTGAAGAACCAGAAGCGGGCACCATGCACGGAAGGCCTCGAGGTGGAGGTATCTGGCGCATGCTGGCTGCCAATTGAGAAACGCCCCTGCCCACCGCAGACCCGGGCCTACCAGGACCAATGCCTTTTGCCCGTCGCGATGCCGCGCCCTCTGTCCGCCCTTGCCAACACGTCGAAAATGTTGTGTGGGGCTCTTGGATGCATGATCCTGCGATCGAAGTATTCACATATCCACCGAGGAACTCGAATGAGCTGTCTGAGTGATGTATCTGGATCCACGTGCGCGCGCCTTTCCGCGATTGGCATGTTGCTTTTCTTGATGGCCTGTGGGGCATCTGAGCCAACGACGTCCGAGAGCGCGCTGGCGTCGACCTCTGCTGCCTCGACTACCGAGACGGAACTGGGATACCAGCTCCAGAATAATGTGGTCGAGTACGGCTTCTTGTATCCTTACGGGGAGTCTACCGACAGTGTGTACTTCCTGGAAGTGCCGGCAGGTACCCAATACTTGAAGTTCTCCGCGGCGCGCCGTGTGAACTGCACGAGCGGTAAGTGCTTTCTGGCCATGGATGTTGGATTTGATTCGATTCCGGCAGGAACCAGTTACGACTACTGCAATGTATACACCAATCAGTGTGATTATGTTGTTGAGAATCCCGCTGCAGGCGTCTGGTGGGTGAGGGTGGGGATTGATGATCGTTTCTACTGCTACGCCGACACTGAATTCACTCTCAAGGGCGCCTATGGCGGCACAGAGGTGTTGGGAATTCAGGCGGGAGATGAAGACAGCGGCCCGCGACAGCTGTGCTTGCCTGATTGAGGAGACACGCAGTTGCTGTCACGGCGCGACATCCGCCTCCTGCTGAGGACGCATAGGGCAGGGGCGGAGGGAGGCTTTGCCCCGCTCCTTCCCGGGTGGGGCTTGCCCAGATTCCGTGGCGCTCCTGAGTGGAAGTGCAGCGTCACTTGCAACGCCGAACCGAAGAGGAACACCCCAGCAGGAGGTGTCAGACTCGACTTTCGCCATTTACTTCGTACTGACACTTCGTACTGGCCTCACGGGTGGTACTGCCGTGCTTCCGGGACCCTCTCCAAGGTAGGACGTCCCTGATGCACCCGAGCACCTCCTGGCGCAAGGGCTCGACTCCATGCGAACAAGAGCCTCGGGCTTCCGGTGGGCGGGGAGGCCCGCGAGGAGCACGCATGGACGAGAAGAAGAAGGCAGAGGAGAAGTGGGAGGAAGCGGAGCGGTTGGGGCCGTACCAGCTTCACGAGCAGGTGCCGCAGTCCGCTGGCAACCAGGGGGAGCTCTACCGGGCCACACACGAGACGAGCGGGGCGACGGCCCTGGTGCTCAAACCCGCCGCCGAGCAGGGCGCGGCCCCGGTGACGGACTGGCGGGTGCAACTCAGCGGAGGTCTCGTGGACACCGCGGATGCTGGGGAGTCCGTGCTCGCCCGTCCGCTGCCGCGCGAGCCCTTCAAAGGGCAGAAGCGCCCTCCCTGCACCCGCTACGCCGAGGTCGAGTTGGTCGGTGCCTGCTGGTTGCCGCATGAACTCAAGGCCCCGTGCCCGGACGTTCTCTACGAGTACCAGGGCAAGTGCTACTTGCCCGCCTTCAGCGCCAAACCGCCGCCCCAGTCGCTCGGCCAGTGAGAGTGGGGAGCTCCCCCGTGTCGGACGAGCTGGTCGAGTGGATGTGTCCACCAGGCGAGAACCCGATATTCCAGGAAAACGAAGGCGAACCCCAGCCTGGTGAAGGGCCTGGTCGAGGAGACGCTGCGGTACTGGGGCCCGGTGGATTTCATCTCGCGGCGGATCGCCAAGGAGGACCTGGAGCTGGGCGGGACCCACATCCCCAAGGGGGTGCCGATGATGGTCGGCCTGGCCACGGCCAACCGGGACCCGGAGCGCTTCTCCCATCCCGACGTCTTCGACATCACCCGCCCGGACGCCGACAAGCACGTCGCGTTCGGCGAGGGCATTCACATCTGCATCGGCGCCCCCCTGGCACGGACAGACGACGGACTCACGCCACACCCAGCCCATCGCCCTGGCACCTTGATCCTACTGTCCACGTAACCGGGGCAAGCCCATCCGACGCTCGCCGCCTCAGGCGGCGGACCCGCCTCTTGCGGATTCGGCTTCGTTCCCGCTCGAGGGAGCCCTGAAGTCCTCCCGTCCGAGGATCCGGTCGATCTCCTGCATCTGCCGCGGGGTCAGTGGTCCGAATTTCAGGGCGCGGGCATTTTCCTCCGCCTGCGCCACCGTTCGGAATCCCGGAATCGGCAGGGTCACCGGGCTGTGTGCCCACAGCCAGGCCAGTGCACCCTGGGCAAGGGTCCGGCCCTGAGAGGTGAGGATGTCCTTCACCTGCTCCAGGCGGGCAAGCCATTCAGGATTGGGCTGACCGTTCTGGAAGTACTTCATCCATGGTACGTTGGCACCGCGAATGTCGGTGGAGTCGAAGCGTGCACCTCTGGCGTATTTTCCGGTCAGCAGGCCCATTGCCAGAGGACCCCGGTTGATGCTGGCAATGCCAATCTTCTCGCAGAGCCTGAGCATTTCAGGATTGTCCTCGAAGATGTTGAGCTGGTGCTGGATGGCCGCACAGTGCTTTCCGGCGGTGAAAGCCCTGGCCCGCACCGGATCATCGGTGCTCCATCCATAGGCGCGGATGTGGCCCTCCGCCACCAGGGATTCCAGGGTGTCCAGCACATCATCCACCTGATCCGCTGGATGATCGCCCACATGGAACTGGAACAGGTCGATGTATTCCGTACCCAACCTGCGCAGGCTGGCCTCGCAGGAGCGGCGGATGGCTTCCTGATAGACCTCCGGACCGTCTACCAGCTTCTGGTCGTCCAGCACCCGGTAGCCGAACTTCGTGGCGATCACCACGCTGGACCTGTGACTGCCGAGGGCCTTTCCCAGAATCCTCTCACTGTGCCCAGCCCCATAATTGGCAGCGGTGTCAAAGAAGGTCACGCCCAGGTCGACCGCCCTCTGGATCGCCTGGATGGATTCCCGGTCGTCCACCGGTCCGTAACCCCATTCGTCGGTGCCGCCCCGGAAGGGGCCTCCGATGGTCCATCCGCCCAGTCCGAGGGCGCTGACCTGAATGCCTGTGTTTCCCAGCCTGCGTGTAGACATGACTCCTCCTTGGCTTCGCTTCTGGCGAAACCTCTTGCGTGGGTTTTCTGTTGTTGTGCGGGAGTGGTGTTTCCCGGCTCAGCGGATCAGCCAGGCCACCTCGGTGCGGTAATCGGCGGTGTCGTCGGTGTTGCCCTGTTCGAACAGGTACACCTCATAGGGGGGGCCCTGGGTTTCGTGGCCGTGTTCCCGGATCCAGTTCCAGACCGCTTCATAGGCACCCTGCAGCCCGAAGTCCCCGCCGCATTCCCCCCCATGCACCGTGTAGGCCGCTGTTCCTCCCGGGAGGGTCAGCACATCGAACCCTTCTGGAAGCAGCAGGGGTCCATCGATCGCAAAGGGCTGGCAGACCTCCACATCCCAGGTGTCCTCCCCCTCGCTCTCGAAGTACCGCACGATTCCAGACCCGGCCGGGTGGGCTCCTGCCTCTCTGAGAGCCGTGAGCAGCGCTGGCTGTGTGGCATCAATGAAGGCACAGGAATGCTCGGGGGCGCAGCGGGCACGCCGGGTGATGCAGCGCTGGGGCAGTACTTTTTTGGTGTTCACCTGATACAGGGACCGCTCGGTCTGCATGAAGGCCCGCAGGTCGTTCAGGACCCGCTGGATGTCCTCCTGCTGGGCCTGCAGCTTTCGCTGCTGCTGTTGGAGCAGGCTGGAGAGTTCGGGTGCATGCCATGCTCTCAGGGATTCCCGGATGTCCTCCAGAGACATGTTGAAGTCCCTCAGACGGGTAATTCTGCGGGCGTCTTCCAGTTGGCTGAAGCTGTAGTAGTGGTAGCCCGAAAGGGGATCGGTGTGCACCGGACGGAGCAACCCCTGCTCGGCGTACACCCGCAGTGCCTTGCGGGTCAGGCGGGCTATCTGGGCGAAATGCCCACTGCGAATCAGGTCGCGCATACCGAATTTCTCCTGAATGCATGCTAAGGGTGGCCCCAGGGGCCAGCTCAAGGCCCTTGTGTTCCAACACATGGCAGTGCGAAACCGTCCGTCCGGTGGAATCCCGCGGAGGGATGGCCGAAGCATGAGAAAGAGGGAAGGCGGATTGAGGGCGAGGGCTGGAGCGCGGGGGCCGAGGAGGGCCGCTGACGGGGCCACCCGAGTGATGCTCCCAGCCGGAGGACAGGCCGCGCAGCCCCTTGGGGTACACGCCTGCCCAGGCCGCGCTCCCATCAGGTGCGTGGCAGGGGCTTGGGCCTCTTGGCTGTCTTGAGCCTCAACACCACGCGGCCTGGGGTGACCCTCGCGCTCGCTGGTACCGGACGGCGTCTTCGTGCGGTGGGAGGGCGGCGTGCGCATCGAGGCGTTGCCGCCGCCCACGCAAGCAGAGGTGGAGAAGTTGCTGAAGGTGGTGCGGCACCGGGTGCTGCGGCTGTTGGAGAAAAGAGGGGCCCTGCCCGCGCAAGGGCCCGAGGACGCGCTGCAGGCGTACCAGGCGCATTCCCTGCAGCAGCGACTGCGCTGGACGGAGGTGGGTCGGGGTTGGCACTGAGGTTCACAAGGCCGCGCTGATGCCAGCACTGGAAGAGGCGGGCCTGCAGATCAAGGTCGTGGTGACGGGGTGTAAACGCTGACGCCGGGTTGCCTGCGCGCCGATGGGCATGGTCTCCGGGACGAACGCGGCCTTCTCGTCAGCCCTTGGCCGTGAGCAGCAACACTCCTTCTTTCCGCGCCAGGGCTTTCCGGAGGGCGCTGGGGATGAAGGAGAACAGGGCCTCGGGGCGGACGCGGGTATTGTTCCCGCCATTCAGCCACCTTCGGGCCCGCGCGAGCATCTCCGGTGAGGGGTGCTCGAGCACGGCATCCAGGGCTGGTAGAAGTCCGCCAACATCGCTCGGAGCCACGAAGAGGGCGCCGAAGTGGCCGGGTAGGCGTGCCGCCTGCTCTGCCCCCAAGCCGAAGTACAGGGCGGCGGCGGCTGGGATGCGGTCGGTAATGAGCAGGCTGCCATTGTCCGCGCCGAGCTGGATGCCCCAGCCGTTCGCCTCCGCGCCCGTTTTGATGAATCGCTGCCCGAATGCACTCAGCGCCTCCGGGCGGAAGAGCTCCTCGAACTCCTTGGTCCCTTCGGGGTACGTCCAAGAGCCAGGATGGGCAGGATCGGGAATTGCCTCGGGAGAAAGGGACCCTGGGGCCTCGCGCCAGCGGTCGAGTACCTGGCGCGCGGTCGGACTCACTGGCGAGGTGGCCACAGCTGCGTCGAAGCTGGCGGCAACTGCGGAGGAGTGCTCGTGGGGGATGCAGAGGGATAGCCAGAAGAAGCTCAGGCCCATGTCGAAAGCATATCCCTCCCTCGCGGGAGCCCGCGAAGGAGCTGCGCGCGGCGCAGGAGGCGGCGCCGGGGCTCTTCATGCGGGGCGCGGCTGCAGCCGGTACAGGCTCGAAAGAAAAAACCCCGGCCCGAGGGGATCTCGGAGCCGGGGCTGTCGTCGGCAGTGCGTTCAGGCGGTGGAACCCCGACGAGGGGGGAGGACAACGCGGCCTCGGGTGCTTCGGTGGACCTCAGGGGCGTCCGGGGCCACGTGGGCGAAGAAGAAGAGGAAGCGCGAGCAGAAGCTCGCGGCGTCCCGCTGGAGGTTGAGCACCGGTTGTCGGCCACGGTGCGCTGAAAGAGGGCGGGCCAGGCTAATAGGTGTGGCGCGCGTCGCTCTCTTTCATGAAGGTCACGAGGAGCTCATTGAACTCGTCGGAGACCAGCTGAGGGAAGTGGTGGGGCGAGGCGATGACGTGCCGTCGACCGCCGCCGAGCGCCGCGACGGCGTCCGCCGTGGCCTCGATGCCGGGGTTCCAACCGCCCGTCACGACCCACAGGGGAATGCGCTCACGTTGGATGTCGCCGAGTTGCCGCTGGAGCATCTCCTTGGCGGGGAGCCGGAGCTGGGCGAGGCCCCGACCCATCCGCTCCAGCTCCTCGGGCGAGGTACCGCCTCGGATGTCGGGGGGGATCCGCATCAGCTTGCCGAACCGAGCCGCGCGCGTGGCGGCGGAACCCGGGAGGACCTTGGCCAGCAGGAGGCTCAGGACCTGTCGCCTCACGCGCGAATCCCGCATGGCGATCATCTGCATGCCGGGCTCGATGAGCGTCAGGGAGCGAACCGCCGAGGGACGCTTCGCGGCGGCCGCCACGGCGACACAGCCGCCGAAGGAATGGCCCACCAGGTGCGCGCCGTCCTCGAGCAGCTCGGCGACCCACGCACCATCCGCCTCGGCGTCATCGGGGCGGCCAGGCGCCGGACTGCGGCCGTGTCCGGGCCGATCCGGGACAATCACCCGCCAGCCTCGCTCCGCCAGCCGCGCTTGAGCGGAGAAGTGGCGGTCGCCGCCCACCGCGCTGCCCTGCGCGCTCCCATGGATCATGACCACCCGAGGGCCGGAGTCGCCCCACCGGGTGATGTGGAGGGAGGTCGTGTTCAAGAACCCATCACGCATGCGCCTCGCGTACCACCAGGTCACGCAGGACAGAAGCGCACAAGAGGAGCTGAATGGCGTTGACCCGAACGAACGAGCAACCCCCTCCTTCAGTCATCCACTCCGACGAAGCAGGATGTGCTTGATTTTGCACGGCAACTGGATGGGCGGTTTGGTGCGCTTTTCGAGCCCCCACTCTAGATTGAACAGAGGTCGCCATGAGCACGGAGCGGTGGGTATTGTATCCTGAAGTCGCTGGAGAACTAGGCGACAACACGGTCATGAATACGTCGGTTCATCCTCCAGAGGTGTTTCACTTCCATCATCGCTTCGAGGGATGGCTGGGTGATGATCTGCTAAAAGTCTTCCCCTGCTTTCTCGTCTCTTCCGCTCTCGCGAAGGCACTCGAAGAGGCAAGACTGGTGGGTTTCAGCCTGGACGAGGTTGAAGTGAGCACATCGCCAGAGTTCCAAGAGCTATACCCTGGGCGCACCCTGCCGGAGTTCCGATGGCTCAAGATGACTGGTAAGGACCGCAATGCCGATTTCTGTCTCACTCCGGATTTTCGATTGGAGGTTTCCAGTCGGGCGCTGGAGGTCCTGAAAGAGTTCAACATCGCCCATGCGGAGATAAAAGCCGCCGAGGGTTGGCCTCCTCCTCGCGCTTGAGACCGCGGACGAGATCAATCTCCGCCCGGTAGCCCACTCAAGGGGAGCTCGACGACGAAGGTCGAGCCCAGCCCCGGTTGGCTGTGAACGGTGATGCTGCCTCCCAGGCCCTCGGCGATCTGCCGACTGATCCACAGCCCGAGGCCAAAGCCTCCATAGTGCTGGATCGACACCGCCCGCTCGAATCGATCGAAGATGCGCTCCTGGTCCCGCTCCGAGATGCCGATGCCATGGTCCCGAACGACGAGGCGCGCGCTCTTGCCCAACCGCTGCAGATCCACCTCGACGGGCTTGCCCGGCCCGTACTTGATGGCATTGGAGAGCAGGTTGCTGATGATCTGATCCACCCGGAGCCGGTCCCACCGGCCGACGACGCCCGCGTCGGTTCTCAGGTGCAGCGCGCATCCCGCCCGGTCCAGCTCCTCCTTGAACTGCCCCAGCACATCCTGGAGCACTTCTCCGAGTTCCACTTCCTCCAGATGGAAGTCGAGCCGGTTGGCGGTGATTCGGGACACATCCAGCAGGCTGTTGACGAGCTTCGCCAGCCGGTCGATCTGCCCGTGGATGCGCACGAGCCTGCGGCTCCCCGCGCCCTCTGTCTGCTCGACCGTCTTTTCCGCGCGGTGCTCCAGGGCGTGCAGGTTCAGCTTCACCGAGGTGAGCGGGGTCTTGAGCTCGTGCGAGGCAATGGACAGGAACTCGTCGCGGGCCGCGACGGCCGCCTTGAGCTCGCGCAGCAGCCGCTCCTTCTCCTCCTCCGCCTTCCGCTTTTCCGTCACGTCCCGCGTCACCTTGGCGAAGCCCCGCAGCCGTCCCTCCTCGTCCCGGAGCGCTGTGGTGACGACATGCGCCCAGAAGCGGCTCCCATCCTTGCGCACGCGCTCGCACTCGGACTCGTACCGGCCGTGATGGCTGGTCGCCGCGAGCTCTTCGTCCACTCGGCCCGCCCGAAGGTCCTCGGGCGTGTAGAGCGTCGAGACGTGCTGCCCGACGAGCTCCTCCATCGTATGGCCGTAGAGCCGCTCGGCGCCCTGGTTCCACGTCTCCACGCGGCCACCCGCATCGAGCATGAAGATGGCGAAGTCCTTCACCCCCGCCAGCAGCATCCGGAAGCGCTCCTCGCTCGCACGCAGCGCGCGTGCGACCCGGGCGTGCTCGGTCACGTCCCGCGTGAAGCACCGGGTGTGGAGGAACTTCCCCGTCTCGTCGAAGCGGACGCTCGAGGAGATGGAGACCTCGCGCACCGAGCCGTCCTTGCACCGCAGCCTCGCCGGGTACTCCAGGAGCCGCTCCCCCCGCGTGAGCCGTTGGAGGATGTCCGAGATGACCTCGGCGTCCGCGTGGAAGGCGGTGATGTTGTGGCCGATGTACTCGTCGGCCGTGTAGCCGAGCGGCTCGTAGTCCGCCTGGTTCGCCCACAGGATGGTTCCATTGGGCGCGACCCAATGCAGGCCCAGGGCCGCCGAGTCGACGAAGTCCGCCAGGGCCTCCTGCGAGCGGGGATGCGTGGCTTGGCGAGAGGGCTGGTCGTTACCGCTGCCCGCACAAAGGAGAGACAGGTAATTGGAGGACGAATCTTCCATGGAGAGCACGCAGGGAGACGCCTGAGCAGCGCGGAGAATTTCAGCTCCGACGCCGCCACGACGGACTGTCGTCCGCACCGGCTGGCGGGTCGTCGCTGGGGAGGCGAGCCACCTGGCGCTCTCACGCCTCCGCCCCGGCGATCTCCCGGCCGAGCCGTAGCACTTCCTGGACGAACAGCTCGAGGTCCTCCCGGCGGGTGCGATGGTTGTTGAAACAGACGCGCAGGCAGTAGCGCCCCTCCAGCGTCGTATAGGAGGGCACGGCCACGCCGGACTCGTGCAGACGGCAGAGCAGCTCGCGGTTCCACGCGTCGAGCCGGGCCTCGGGAGCGCCCCGGCCGACATACCGGAAGCACGTGATGTTGAGGGACACCGGCGCCAGACGTTGGAGCTCCGGCTCCGCGTCCACCCGGCGCCCGAGCAGGTGGGCCTGCTCCACGTTCTGCTCGATGAGACGGCCGTACTTCGCGGCCCCGTATGCCTTGAGGCTCATCCACACCTTGAGGGCCCGGAAGCCTCGGGAGAGCTGGACGCCGTACTCACTACAATATGGGGACCATCCTCAACAGTCTCCCCGCGGCCAATAGCGCCGATGACATCCGGCGGATTCTCAACTCCAACCCGTTCCCCTCCGTGGTGAACACCCCCGTGCCGACCATCTGAGGCGGTTTCGCCACGAATCGCGCGACGGCTGCCAGGGCCCGGTCAGCGCTTGCGCGCCTCGATGAGGCTCACGCCGCTCGGGGAGGGAGTGATGCCCTCCAGCGCCCAGCCGGTGCTGGCGAGCAGCACCTCGTACTCGCGGGCCGTGCGCTCGCGTCCATCCGAGACCACGAACATGTTGAGGTCGATGAGGGCCGTGCGCGAAGGCTCCCCGTCCGGCATCACCATCTCCACCACGAGCAGCCGGGCTCCCGGCGGTGCGGCGCGATGAATCTGCCGGAGGATGGAGGTGGACGAGGCGTCGTCCCAGTCATGAAGGATGTGCTTGAGGAGGTAGGCCTCCGCGGTGGGGATGACGGGCTCGAAGAAGCTCCCCGCCACCAGGTCCATCCTCTGGCCCAACCCCTCCGCCTCCACATGGGCCCGGGCTCCGTCGATGACGTGCGGTAGATCGAAGAGGATGCCTCGGCAGGAGGGGTGGGCACGGAGCACGGTGGCGAGCAACACGCCCTGGCTCCCCCCCACATCGGCCACGCGGGCATAGGGTGAGAAGTCGTGGAGGCGTGCCACTTCCGCGGCGACGAAGCTGGAGAAGCTGCCCATCGCACGGTCGAAGTGCGCGGCCTCCTCCGGGTTCTTCTGGTAGTGCTCCCAGAGGTCGGTCCCCAGCACCTGGCGGACCGGGGAGTGACCCGTCCGCACGGCGGTGACGAGGTCTCCCCAGGGCAGCCAATGGCCGGGGGCGGTCTGCATGATGGCCATGTCGCGCATCGACCCGGGCACCTCCGAACGGAGGCAGGCCCCCAGCGGGGTGAGCGTGAATGTGCGGGGAGGCACCTGCGTGAAGAGGCCCGCGACCACCCCCGCGCGCATCAGGCGATACAGCCCCTCCGGGTGGGCTCCGACCCGCGGCGCCAGCGCCTCGCTCGAGAGAGGACCGCTTGCGAGCAGGTCCGCGAGGCGAAGTCGCGCGACCACACCGATGACCTGGGAGATCCAGTAGCTGGAGATGTGCTCCAGGAGCTGCTGCGAGAGATTCGGCGGAGGTGTCTGGTCCATGGAGGGAGGGATCATATCGGATCGCGTGATGCGCGCCGAAAGCGGATTGGGGGGTCCCGGCGCTTCGGCGGCGAGCGGAGCGCGGCTCGCATTTATTAACCCTCATCAATGCGGGCGAGGGCGCCCCTCTCCTACTTTCGAGGCCACAACGTCGCTGAACGCTCTGGAACCCTCGAGATGAACACCACCCGCCTTCACTCCCGCGTCCTGGGGATTCTCTTTCTCCTGCCGTTCTTCGCCTACGGCATCGGCACCGCGCTCATCACCTCCGTCCTGAAGGATCCGGAACACCTGGCCGCGGTGGCCGGTCAGAGGACGCCGTTCGTCTGGGGCGCGCTGCTGCTCCTGTTGAACTCCATCACCGTCGTCGGGATTGGCGTGCTGTTCTTTCCGATCCTCCGCGAGCGGAGCTCGGGCATCGCCGTCGCGTACGTCTGCACGCGGGTGATGGAGGCGCTGCTCCTCATCGTCGGGGTGGTGTTCCTTCTGTCCATCCTGCAGCTCGGAGAATCCGCGCAAGGGCAGACGACGCCGGAGCGGGTGACCCTGTTCAATCTTCTCTCGAAGGGAAACTTCTGGGCATACCAGCTCGCGATGATCATCCTGGGGGCCGGCAGCGTGGCGTTCTGCTTGTCGCTGTACCGGTCCCGGCTTCTGCCCTCGTTGCTCCCGCTGGTGGGCGCGGTGGGCTACGGGTTTCTGGCGCTGGGGTCCGTGCTCGAGCTCTTCGGGCTGCCGTGGGGCATCCTCTTCTCCGCGCCCGGGGGCCTGTTCGAGGTGTTCCTCGGCGGCTGGCTCATCGCCAAGGGGTTCCGGACGGTCACGCCTTCCGTCGCGGCGTAGCCGGCTTGCCGCGCGTGGCGATGCGCTTTCGGATCCGGCTCAGCGACTCGGGCTTCACGCCGATGTAGCTGGCCAGCTGGTACTGCGGAATCCGCTGGAAGATGTCCGGCCGCGTCTTCGAGAGCTTGAGGTACCTCTGCTCCGGACCATCGGTGAGGTAGGAGGCGAACCGCTCCTGCTGTTCCGCCAGGACCTTCTGCATCGCCATCCGGGAGATGGTCTCGAAGCGCGGGAAGCGTCGATACAAGTCCTGCTCGCGTTGCTCGGTGCCCACCACCACCGTGGTGTCCTCCGCGCAGACCAGGAAGTGATCCGCCGGAGTCTGGGTCACCATACTGTGAACCGAGAGGACCCATTCGTCCTCGGTGAAGAACCCGTGGCTCCGCTCTTCACCGTCGACGACGGAGTACTGGCGGACGCAGCCCTGGAGGACGAAGTAGGCCTCGGTGCAGACCTGGCCCGCCATGAGCAGGTGCGTCCCCTTCGGATAGGTCTTCACCACCATGCTGTCCAGGATGGCCTGCGCTTCCTCGTCCGACAGATGCGCGATGTGGCGGAAGTAGTCGACGAGCTTGTGTTTCATGAGGACACCGCGCGATCGGCGGGAGGCCCATCATCCCACCGGGGCGGCCACGGACCAAATGGTGGGGGGGGCGGGAATCGAACGGCCGGTTCGTTCAGGTGGCGCAGGCAACTGGGCTCCTATCCCGCGCCTATACTCCAGGGGTCGTGCTCCCCGGAGGTCCCCCGATGCCCGTCTGCCGTCGTCTCGCCGCCCTGCTGGGGGCGCTCGTCCTCCTGTCCGCCTGTCCCACCCAGAGGGATCCCGATGAGGTGGTCGTCGCGGATGGCGAGGGGTTTCCGCTCGAGTTCGCCACGCCTCCGGTCGAGGGAGGCGATCCGCGGGTGCTCCAGCAGGTGGAGGCGATGGGCGACAGCGTCTACCTGGACACCGTCAACGTGTTCGTCTCGTTCGACAAGCGCCGCACCTGGAAGGAGATCAACGCCGCGGCGCTCGGGTCCATCCAGAAGTGGGTCTTCGTCACGCCGACGGCGGGCCTCGCCCTCACCGGCAAGCACGGCCTGGCCTATATCGAGCTGGACAAGGACATCATCTACTACCTCAACGGCGAGCCGGCCTGGAGCGCGTGGGGGTATCGCGAGGATGGCACCGTGTTCACCGTGCGGCAGGAGGTGGACGCCGGCACGGGCCAGACGGGAGACGAGAAGGCCCGGGTGTGGCTGGGGCGCCGCCGGGACTTCACCCAGGACGCGCCCTGGCCCGAGGTGGAGCTGCCGAGCCTGCCGTTCAGCTACCGCACGTACCGGCCCTCGGTGCACTTTGGCGCGGACGGAGCGATCTACGTGGCCTCGTACTTCGGGCTCCAGGTGTCCCGGGACGACGGCCAGTCCTGGCAGCAGGTGCCGGTGCTGCAGAGCGAGCAGGGCTCGATCGACTGGAGCGGCGTGGACCTGTTCGTGACGCGGGCGGGCACCCTCTTCGCGCGCACGCAGAACACGGCCTTCGTCTCGCGCGACGGAGGGGCGAGCTGGGTGGGCGCACCGATGCCGGGCGGCCTGGCGAACCGGTCCTCGATGATCAAGATGGAGGAGCCCGTCCCCGGCGAGCTGCACTTCCGGGACCTGGCCTACCGCTCCACCGACGAGGGGCGCAGCTACCAGCAGGACTTCACGCTCGAGCGCTACGGGTTCCGGCAATCCCTGGGGACGCTCTTCTTCCGGGGCGGCGAGTACTACTTCCACATGGATCTGCTCAGCAACTTCGTCGGGGCCGCGCCGGACACGGCGCTCCACATCCTGAATCCCCACCAGGGAGCCTCGGTGGCGCCGACGAACCTGCGGCGGGCCTTCCCCCAGGGCGGTGGGCGCTACACGGGGCTCTGGAACCAGGGCGTCATCACCTACACCCCGGGCGACGTCGAGTGGAGGGTGGAGCACTTCTTCGACAACACGTACTTCTTGCAGCGGCTGCGGGATGGGCGGCTGGCGCTCGCGCACCACCTGGGCCTGCGCTTCTCGCGAGACGAGGGCGCCACGTGGAGCGAGCCGGTCCGGATGTCGAACACGAGCACCAACTCGGTCACCGTCAAGGCGCTGGTGGAGACGCCGGGGCGGTTGTTCGTGAGCGGCTCGGACAACGCCGGCTGCGACCGGCGCGCGCTGCTGGAGAGCCGCGACGAGGGCGCGAGCTGGCAGCCGGTCACCGCGCAGATCATCCAGAACCCCGAGCAGTCGCCGGTGAGCCCCCGATACCAGCCGGAGGTGACCACCGCGGACCCGAGCGGTCGGCTGTGGGGCTTCGTATCGGATCTGTCCGGCTGCCGGGCCGTGGACTCCTTCGCCGCGAGCTCGGAGGACCAGGGCCGCACCTGGCAGGGCGTCAAGGACCGCGTGCCGCTGGCCGCGACGAGCCGTGGCAACCTGCTGACCATCAAGGACGACTCGGCGGACGAAGCCATCCTGTTCTGGGAGCGCTCGCACGAGGAGTGGAAGCCCTTCGGGGCGCCGCGAATGGACGGGGCGACGGTCCCCAACCTCTTCGTGGGGCAGCCCTTCATCCACGTCGACGCCGAGGACTTCGTCTACTTCGTGGATGGCCAGCGCGTGTTGAAGTCGACCCGGCCGGTGGAGTGACCCTTCGAGCGCCTGACCGAAGGTGGCCCCGGCACGGGGAGCACCCCAGCAGGCGTGGTGCTGAGTCTGGCGCAGCCACTGCTCATCCGCTCTGGCTCTCCCGAGGGGGCTCATGAGCGCATGCATCGGCGCGTGGGCCGGGAGCATGCCGACACGCACCTTCACGCGAAAAATTTGCCAGCATGATTTTTTCGGCCCGCGTGAGACGCGCGCCAATTTTCTCCGTCTTTAGGAGGAAGTGCCCGTTGTGCCAGTCCTGGTAACCCCCCCTTCCCCGGGAGTCCGATGAAAAAGCTATTTTTCTCCATTGCGGCATTGACACTGGCCGCGACCAGCGCGTCGGCGGCGGGTCGCATGAACCCGTCGGACCTTCGCCGTGTCGAGAAGGCGCGTGAGCGCATCGTCCCCGCCGTCGAGAAGGAGTTCGGACCCAAGGCCCGGTTCGTCCACCTCTTCGGTCAAGGCCGAAACATGATGGTGGGTATCATCGCCGAGATTCCGGAGCAGCCACTGGCGACGGACGACGTGCCGCTGCTGGCCATCGCCCAGTATGACGAGTCGACCGGCGCGGTGCGCGTGGTGGATCGCGAGTTCAAGTACCGTGAGGCGCGTGCGGTGGGGCAGAACGTGGCGCTGCTGGATGGGCAGGGCAACCTGCGCCTGCGCGAGTCCAACGGCCGCGAGCGGCTGCTGGCCCAGAAGGTGGGCGGAGATCTGTTCCCGACGGCGAAGGGTGACGCCCTGGTGGCCACGCTGGTGGGTGACGGCGAGGGACACGAGACGTCCGTGGGCATCATCGATCTGAAAGGCCGCGTGAAGGTGCTGGCGGATGGGCCCGGAATCGACGCGACGCCCAGCATCTCGCCGGATGGCAAGACGGTGGTCTTCGTGTCCGGCCGCACCAGCGTGGCGTCGTTCTTCGTCACGACGGTGGATGGCGCCGAGCCCAAGCAGCTCACCAACATCGGGCTGGAGAGCCACATGCTGTTCGGGGGCGCTCCGGAGGGCTTCGTCCCTCCGCCCGTCTCGAGCCACCACATGGAGTGGGTGAGCGACGACGTGCTCCGCTACAACGCGGGCGGCGGCGAGTTCTGGAAGATCAACGTGCGCACGGGCCAGGCGGCTCCGGATGTGGGAGGTGAGAAGTGATGAACACGATGAAGAAGCTCGCCGCGACGCTGCTCTTCGCGCTGGTGGCGCTGCCGGGGGTCTCCTCGGCGCAGACGATGTTCCGCTTCCCCATGTCGCAGCTCGGGGACCAGTGTGGCAACGGTGGCTGCACGGTGAGCGCGTACAAGGATTACGGTGGCCGGGACTACGCGTGTGGAGGCGTGCGCTACTCCGGCCACACGGGCACGGACTACGCCCTGGTGGGCGGGTTCAGCAAGATGGACTACGGCGTGTGGGTGATGAACGCCGCCGCGGGCGTCATCGAGTCCTCGGTGGATGGGTACTTCGACCGGTGCAACTACTGGGACCAGGCCAACCCGTACGCCGCCTGCGGCCTCTACACGGCCAACTACATCATCATGCGGCACGCGGATGGCACGAAGACCAAGTACTGGCACCTGATGAAGTACACGCAGCAGTTCGCCCGGAACACGTCCCTTGCCTGCGCGTATTGGATTGCGCGGGCGGGCTCGTCCGGGGCCTCCACGGGGCCGCACCTGCACTTCGAGTACTGGGTGCCGAACTACGGCATCGATGACCCGTACGCGGGCTCGTGCGGTACGCCCTACACGCGGTGGACCTCGCAGGGCGCGTACCGGGGCCTGCCCGGCATCGCCTGCCAGTAGCGGCGAGGTATCGAGGGAGGAGGCAGGGCGCCGGACCGCGTGTCTGGCGCCTCGCTTCCCCTCCCCGACATGGACGCTGCATCGAGAGTCCGGAGGACCATGCGCGTTGGCTGGATGAGCTGTTCAGAGGACCTCGTGCGCGGGGATGAGGCCAGCCAACGGATGGTCGACGAGTGGGTCGAGGAATCCTACGTCGCCCTGGGCGGAGCGCGTGAATGGAACGATCCTGGAGTTCCTGAAGAGGCCTCGGTAGGGGAAATCTCCCAGGCCAGGCCTTGGCCCCAGGGAAGCGGCTCCATTGCGTTGGAAGTCGTTGACACACCTTTCATCCAGTTCTGCTGAGCCGCGCCGCTGGGAGCCGCCTTCGGTGAAGCAACCTGGGCCTGGCTCAGGAGGCGAGGGAGGAGCCCAGCCCTTGCCAGGTGGCCTGCTCCAGGGTCGCCGGTGCCGCCGGGACGTAGCTTGGAGTAGGGCAAGGGGCTGCTGGCCGGCAGCCTCGGGCATCCCCACTCTGGATCCATGCGGACCGAACTCCCCGTGATGGAGCGCGCCGTGGCGGTGGGCCGCGTGAGCCCGCGTGGTGTGCGACTCTGGATGCGCTCGCCTGGAGGGGGAGCGCACCGGCTCGAGCTCTGGCTGGACGCAGTGCGCTCCGAGCGCGTCACCTACGCCTTCGACATGGGCGACCGCGCACACAGCGACCACACCCATGCCTTCGCCTACCCGGACGACATCGCCGGGGCCCGGCCCCTCGAGCCGGTCACGCGCTACGGCTACCGCATCAGCCGGGCGGATGGCGTGCTCGTGGGTGAGGGTTGCTTCGAGACGCTCCCCTCCAGGCCCTCGCAGATGCCCCGGCGCTTCTGCCTCGGCGTGGCGAGCTGCCACCAGCCCTTCGACGACAAGGGCGAGATGCACGAGATGGGGCTGCGGATGCTGCGCGTCGCGCGTGTGGCGTGGGAGCGCTGCGACGTCAAGTTCGTGCTGTGGGTGGGAGACCAGCTCTACGCGGACTTTCCCGAGAGTCAGTCGCTGTTCGACCCGGAGTACTTCAAGACGGTCGCCCCCCCGGGCCGCGAGAGCCTGCTGGAGTGCACCCACGACGAGGTCCTCGCGCTGTACCATGGGCGCTACCGGCGCAACTGGGGTCACCCGGACTGGCTGGAGCTCCAGGCGCGCTTTCCTGGCTACCCCATCCTCGATGACCACGAGGTGGCGGACAACTACGGCACCCTGCCCAAGCACCATCACCAGAAGTGGCGCCATCTGCGCGACGCGGCCGAGGAGGCCTACCGCCATTACCAGCACTCGCGGGTGGAGCTTCTACGCCCTGGCTTCGAGGGCCCCTATGACTACACCTTCGAGTACGGCGCCGCGGCGGGCTACGTGCTCGACGTGCGCTCGGAGCGGCGCTCCGCCGACGGGAACCATGCACGCGTCTTCTCTCCGCACCAGCTGGAGCGCTTCGCGACCTGGCTGAACGTGAACGACTCCGCCCCGGTGCTCTTCATCGTCGTGAGCGTGCCTCCGTTCTTCATGCCCGGCTGGCTCTCCCGCCTTGCCCGCTACGTGCCGGGCAGCTTCCGCGAGGACGCGCACGACCGCTGGACGCACCCGCAGTACCGCGCCGACCGCTGCCGCATGCTGGAGCTCATCAGAAACCACCAGCAGCGCCACCCCCGGCAGCGGGTGGTGATGGTGAGTGGAGACGTCCACGTGGGCTATGCGGCCCGGTGCGACTGGCGGACGAACCCTCCGACATCGCTCTACCAGTTCGTGTCGAGCTCCATCACCCACAAGCTGTCCTCGCTCGACTGGCACCTGGCGCGCCACATGCCTCGCACGCACTTCGCGATGGCGGACCTCGAGGGGAAGTGGGCACGCATCCACCTGCTGGGCGGCAGCATGGCACGCGTGCTCGAGCAGCCGGTGGGGGGCCTCAATGTGGGCACCATCGAGGTGGAGCTCGATGGTGACCGCGTACGGCTCAACTTCAAGCTCTTTGGCGAGGACGAGGCCACCCCCGGAGAGCCGAAGCTGCTGTTCGAGTCGGGCTTCCAGTAACGGCTTGGGCGTCATCCTCCCCGCGCCTACCGCGGTGGGGTGGGCTCGGCCTCCTCCGGCGCGAAGCCGAGCGCCACCGCGCCGGCCGCCTTGGCCCCATCCAGCGCGGCCACCAGCTTGCCGTAGCTCGCCTCGTCATCCGCCACGAAGAAGACGACGCGCTCGTCCTTCTTCTTGCCGTTGAGCATCTTGGCGAGTCGCGTGACGTAGTCGGCCGGCGCGATCTTCTCCGTGTTGATGGAGTAGTCCCCCGACTCGGCGACCTGCACCACGATCTGCGTGTCGTTCGGGTCGGGTGGCGGGCTCTCCTCCACCACGGTCTCCGGCACGCGCACCTCGATGTCCTTCTCCATCAGCGGCGTCACCACCATGAAGATGATGAGCAGCACCAGCACCACGTCCACCAGCGGTGTGACATTGATTTCCGAGTTGGGCGCCGAGGCGGGTTTGACCCAGGACCTGCGAATCTTGCTCTGGGTCATGGCGATTCCTTCAGTTCCTCGACCCCCAGGGACACGCGCCTGGCCTTGGCCTTGCGCGCCACGTTCATCACCTTGCGCACATCACCTACCCGAAGCGAGTTGTCCGCCTTGAGCAGAATCTTTCGGACGGGGTCCTTGGCGAGCTCCTCGCGCAGCCGCTCCTCCAGCGCCTTCTCGTCCAGTGAGTCATTGTCCAGATAGAGCTTCTTGTCGGGTGTCACCGAGAGGATGAGCGCGTTGTCCTGGGGGTCCCTCTTCTTTTCGATCTCCCTGGCCTTGGGCAGCTCCACGTTCTTGCCACGCTGGAGCATGGGGGTGATGACCATGAAGATGATGAGCAGCACGAGCACCACGTCCACCAGCGGCGTGACGTTGATTTCGGCCTTGGGGCCTCCGGAGGGGCCCCCGACTGACATTCCCATGAGTGCACCTGGGTTTTCTGGAAGGGGTGGATCAGGAGTGGGAGCCGCCGAAGTGCCGGGCCACCATGTCCAGGAATTCGTTGGAGGACTCGGAGATGTCCACCGAGCGCGCGTCCACCCAACCCTGCAGGAAGTTGTAGGCCATCACCGCGGGGATGGCCACCAGCAGGCCGAACGCGGTGGTGATGAGTGCCTCGGCGATACCGGACGAGATGGTGCCCAGACCACCGGAGCCCGCGGCCGCCATGAGGTTGAAGGCGTTCACGATACCCATCGTGGTGCCCAGCAGACCCACGAAGGGGGCCGTGGAGCCCACCGTGGCCAGCACGCCCAGGCCACGCTTGAGGCTCTGCACCTCACGCTGCGCCTGGCGCTCGAGGGCGCGCGCCACGGACTCCACCGCCACGTCCTTGCTGGAGGACGACACCCGGTAGGCCGTCAGGCCAGAGTTGATGACCCGACCCAGGTGCCCCACGTTCTTGTCTGGTCTGGTGTTGGCCGCCGCGTCGAGGTCGTCCTTCGCCAGGATGGCCCCCATCCTGGCGGCGAAGTCGCGCGACTCGGAGCGGCTCTTCCGGTACACCAACATGCGCTCGGCCATGACAACCAGTGAGGCAATCGACATCGCACCCAGCGCGAAGATGATCATCCGGGCGAACAGGCCCGTGTGCTCCCAGATTTCAGCGATCGTGAATTGCATGCTGTGAGGCGCCCCTCCTCGAGCGTGTGATGGCGGGCTCCGTGATGCCCGTCCACATGCCGTTCACCTTAAGGAGTCGCGGACGCGCCATGGCCGAGGGACGGTCATTTCTTCGTCATGGTCCTGTCACGCAGAGGAGGGACAGGGGCCCTGTTGCATGCATGGAGCGGTAGAGGAGGGGGGCTGACGGGAGCCCAGGAGCGTGCGCCGGGCGGGTGGAGGGGAATCGATTCGTCTATGCTTGGAGGATGGCGACTCTCGAGATGACAGGTATAGAGCCCGAGGAGGTGATCGCGTCACGGCGTTGGGAGCAGGCGCTCTTCACGACATACACCCTGAGCCTGACGTTCTTCGAGTCCACCCTCCTGCGTCGTCTTCGAGAGAGCGGCTGCCGCGACATCTGGATCATCGCTGACGTGGAGGGGTACCGCTCCTCGCTCATGGAGCGCCGCTCCAGCCGGATAGGGCAAGAGTACCGGCTGTTGCCAGCGGGCCTGCCACACGGTGTGTTCCACCCCAAGTGCTGCTACCTGGCGGGCCCAGATGGGGACCTGCTGCTCGTGGGCAGTGGCAACCTGACCTTCGGAGGCCATGGTAGGAACCTCGAGGTCCTCGAGGTTCTCGAGCCAGCATCGGCCGCCCGGACCTTCGAGGACTTCGCTGGCTTCCTGGAAGCACTTCAATCCCGAGAGGATCTCCTCATTCCGGAGCGCGCCTGGGCCACGACGTTCGCCGCACGCGCCAGGGCCACGGCGGCTGCGTTCCCACCGACTCCCGTGCTGGAACAACCCAGGCTCATTCACACGGTCAACAGGCCCGCGGTCGAGCAGCTCGGTGAGGTGTGCGCCGCGAATGGTGGAGGGAAGCAGCTCTTCGTCCTATCACCCTTTCATGACCTGGACGGTGCCGCCACTCGCCTCCTGGCCGAGAAGACAGGATGCAAGGACATCTCGGTGGGGCTTTCTTGCCGTGAGGGAGATCCCTCTCCCTTCCCCTTCATGAGAGCGAAAGGCTGGAACAAGACGCTGCGAGCCGTCCGCCCGGAACTTGCGGACGAGGGACGCAGCCTGCACGCCAAGTGGATCGAAGTGGAGCTCCCCGAGGCCAGGTTGACAGTGACGGGAAGCATCAACGCCACGTCGCCAGCGCTCTGCTCGACGAAGAACGTGGAGGTGGGCGTCCTCCGCATGGAGCCACTGCGCTCCAGCCATGTGCGGTGGAAGTCCGTCACCATGCCCACGGACTTCGTCGCGCCCAAGCGCCGTCCCAGTGGCATGGGACACACCTGCCTCGTCCATGCCTCGATCCTGGGGGACGGCGCGCTCGTCGGCAAGTTGCTTTCCCTGTTGGATCCCTCCGGTGACTGGACGGGAAGAATCGTGCTCCCCAGTGGATCACATTCCGAGGTCCATGTGACCGTGAGCTCGACGGGAGACTTTCGGACGACGCTTGCAAACGCCGAGAGGCTGGCCTTCAAGAGCTCATTGCAGATCGAGCTCATGAAAGGCGACCGCGTTGCGCGCGGTTGGATCCACATGGATGAGCTCCTCCGCATGCCGCGACTCCAGGGGCTCGGGGTGACCTCCCTGCTGCGCCTCATCAACCGCGAAGAGACAGAGGACGATGCCATTGCACTCCTCGAGTATTTCGCGATGAGCTCAGCGCGTCACCTGTCGACCTTCACTCGGCCCATCAAGGTGACGCCGCAGGGCTCGAGCGAAGCCGAGAGCGATGAGGAGCCTCAGGTGCTCATCGAGTTGGAGGCCCTGGCCCCAACTCCCGAGCTGCCGGACAGGTCCGAGAACGACTCCGCGGAGAGCCCGGTGGGCGGGGAGGGAGCCGTCCTCGAGCGCGTGATGGCGCAGTTGCGCCGACGGTTGATCAGCCAGCCCTTGTCTCGAGGTGGACTGGCGGTGGAACGACCTATCAGTGCCCTCGTGTCGGAGGAAGGGGAGGACGAGGGAGAGGGAGACAGCGGCGCCACGATCCAGCAACGCCTGAAGAGCCTGGAGTTGTTCGATGAGCAGATGCGACTCGTGTCGAGCACGGCGGACAGCCCCACGGACCGGAGCGCAACGCTCGTGGTCTGGTTCGAGGTGGGCATGGACATGCGGCTGAGCAGGTTGAAGGACCGGGACCTGGCGGCGGAGTTTCTCAGGACATGGCTACACGCGGCCTGTGCGGAGCCACGCTCGAGACCCCAGGTGGATGCTCTCGAGCAGCATGTCTTCACCTCCGCGGCGCTCGTTCCGCTACTGTCGGCGCAGGACGTGGATCTCCCCGCGCTGCGCTCACGTCTGCACGGCCTCCTGGAGCGCTTCGCCGGTGGCGATGTGAAACTGGAGCGAGCACGGTCCTCCCTGCTCGTGAATCGGCGTGTCGGTTTCGCCGGCCGCATGCTCGACACCCCCACCGCCGAATTGAAGAGCAGTCTGGAACTCATTCTCGCGACACGGACACGTCGCAGGCAGTTGCAGGACGTCCTGGCCGCCTACGACGCGCGCCGGCCGCCAGACCGGACATTGCCCATCTTTTCCAAGGGTGAACCGTGCGGGCCTCAACTCCTCGCCTGTCTCTCGAGGTGGGGCCCGCGCCCGAACCTCCGAGAACAGCGCACCCAGGACGCGTGCGCGCACTGTTTCGTCACGCTATCCCCCAGCGCGCAGCTCGAGCTCCTCACCTACCGCGTCACTCAATGCCTCCAGTGCCAGCGACTGACCGTCCAACTGAAACCATGAACGTGCAGATCCCAAACGGCCCTTTCTTCGTCCCGCCGTACAAGCTGCTGAATGGTGGCGTGGACTTCCTGGGACTTCGGCAAGCCAACCTCGAGCTGATGGGGGCTTGCCTGCCCGGCATCAACAACGTGACGAGATACATCCGCGCCTTCTCCGTTCTGAGTTGGATTCACTGGAAGTTCTACAAGCTCGTCTCGGCGAGTGGGCAGAAGCAGGCCTCCAGCCAGTTGCTGCGTGAGTTCTGTGAGCGCGCCGAGATCCTGTTCACGTGGGGGCATGTCCTCATGGCTCCTGCAAGGCTTCCGGGAAGCAACGCGAGGTCTCCCGCCGAGCGCCCCGAGGACACCGTGCCACTCACGTTCACGGCCTGGAAGCGAACCCCGGAGACCCGTCTCATGGCACCGGTGCAGTATGGCCCCGCCTCGAAGGTGCTTGGCGGATTGGGCTTCCTGGAGCAGTTGGAGGGCGGATTCCTGCGCACGTGCGGCGAAGGGGTGCGTCTGGCGGAGGTGCTCGAGCAGAACCTCGCCTCTCGTCCAGGAGCACACCTTCTGGGACTCGGCGCGGCGGTAGGTACCGAGGAGGACGCCCGCGGCCTGCTCCCGGGGTGGAACGTGTTCGAGCCGACCGAGGAAGAGCGCGCCGCGTTCCGCAGGGCCTTCTTCGACGAGAGGACGGTAGGAGACCACAGCGCCAAGGGGCGCCGCAGCGCGACCCTCGCACTCGCGCGGTGGGTCTTGTCGTGGGCGAAGAAGCCTCTCACACAAGACGAGTTGCGCAAGGCGATGGTCTACGCGCGGCTGCCTGGTCTCACTCCTCTCGCTGTCCCCACGCAACTCGTCCAGGCTCGGACACGGTGGGCCGTGATGCAGGTCCGTCAGGCGCAGCGCCTTGCCCACGAGAGCCTGCTCGTGTGGCTCGAGCAGAGGCTCGAGGCAGGTGCCCGGGAGACCGATTCGCTGGTGAGCTCGGCACTCGAGGCTTTGAAGACCGAGCTCTCCGAGGAGGTCCGCAGTCTCACGGTGGCGGAGTTGGCGAGGCGTCTCGTCCCCACGGTTTCCACCCTCGAAGAACTCCATGAGCGGGCACTCACCGATGACGCGGCGTGTGCCTTCAAGTCGATCGAGCGCGTGGAGGAGGCACTCCGGCAGAGGAGGGACACGCTGGTCGTGCAGGCCCTCCAGGGCTTGTTCCTGTGCGCGCGGAGCGCCGAGCTGCTCGGGGCTGATCCGGAAGCCGAATCCTCGATGGGCAGCGGTGGCAGCGAGCGCATCTCCTTGAAATACTGGCGCGAGCTGGTGACTCGCTGTGAGGCGATGACAACACGTGAGTTCCTGTTGTTCTTGTTCGAGGCGATGGTCTTGAGCCAGCACTTCGCGGTCGCGGCGAACCGGTTCGATGGCAATACACAACGGTTGCGCGTCACCATCGAAGAAGACGGGCTCACGCTCCTGGCCAAGGACGAATGGAGACCCCGCCTGACAGCGGACCGGCTCGCGACGGCGCTCTCGCTTGCGGTGGACTGCGGGCTGGTGGGGAGAAACGACGAGGGGTACGAGGCGCTTTGAGCGAGCTGGCGGTACTGGCGCGCCGGGTGCCGGTGGGGGACGCGGTGCACCGGGGCGCGGGCCTGCCCCTGCCTCCCGGGCTCCAGGCCGCGAGCCTCTCCACGCACCGGCTCCAGCGGGAGTGGGAGCGCCTGGCGTCGAGGCACCTCGGCACGCTCGGTGGAGGCAACCACTTCCTCGAGCTGGACCGGGATGCGGGGGGAGACCTGTGGCTGCTCATCCACTCGGGCTCGCGGGGAGTGGGAGGTGCCATCCCTGCTTCTCTCCTCGAGGCAGGGCGGCCAGGGCAGCAGTGAGCCCCAAGCCCATGGCACTGCCCCCTGCACCGGCGCGGCGCACGCCCTTGCTCGCTCCGGCAGTGGCCCTCCTCGACCCCTTTGCACCAGTCCGCCCCCTCAACACGGCCCCCATTTCGCCTATGCGCGGGGCGCCGTGACCACCCTGGAGCTTCCTCTTTCCTCGTATCAATGGACCCCGGGCCCACGCCGCGTGGGTTGACAGTGATTCCTCCTTCTCACTACCGTCGACGCTTCAACCCGTAATCAAGGCTTGGCGAGGATTCCATGCACATGAAGAGCATGTTGGGCGGGCTGTTGGCGGCAGGGCTGTTGTCCGTGGGCTGTGGCGGCACGATGCCCGAGCAGCAGCCGGAGCAGAGCGTCAATCAGACCGAGCAGGAGCTCGCCCCGAGCTGCCCCTCTGGCTACACGTTGGGCTCCTACTGGGACTGCGCCCAGGTCTGCGGCACCGGGTGGGGCAACTTCCTGCGCTACTACTGCACCAACGGTTCGGACTACTACGAGGTGGGAACCGGCAGTGTGCGCTGTGGAGCGTGTTACTGAGGCCCCACTCGCTCTTGGGGATGGTTGGCTTCCCCGAGCGCTGATGGCTGGGAGACAGGGCTGAACCTGTCTCCCGTCACTCTGGCCCCGCCATCCCAACCGGCCATGCCCGACCCCTACAGGCCCTCGACGCCCGTCACCGTCCTCTACTTCCTGTGCAGCCCCTTCACGGCCGCAACGGTGGCGTCATTCGCTGGCGGTGACCTGCTGGATGCCGTGCGCTTGTTCCTCGTCTTCCTCGCGGTCCTCGGGTTTGGCTACCGCTGGGTCCGCCAGAGCGAGATGCGCACCACCCTCGCCACGCTCATCGTCACGGTGATGGCGGTGCCCTCCTTCTTCTCCATCATCGAGCTCTTGTCCTGACATCTTCACGGCGCGCTGCGACGGGGGACTGACGGTCTCTTGTTCTCTACGGACGCTCAACCGAGCTGGAGCGTCACCTGGACGGTCCGTTGCACTTGCGGGTACCTGCACTCGAAGTGACACTGCACGAAGCCCTCGCAGCGAGTCACCCTGTGGCGGTAGTCGCCTTCCGAGCCGCTGGTCAACCGGAGCTCGGCTGTTCCTTCCCTGGCCCCGGTGAGCTGCGGCAGCCGGAAGCGTAGGCGGTTGCCTTCCACCTGGAGCGTTCCGTCGCTGAGCCGTGCAACATCATGGGCGCTTGTGCTGGTTGCTAGAGTGACGCCCTGGACGAGCACCTCGTCCGTCGCGGGCTGCCACTCGAGCTCCACCTCGTCGCCCGGACGTAGCACGCCGCTCGCTGGCGAGCGCACCGTGACGCGCCGTGGAGCACAGAGGCCCTGGATTTCCGCATGGAGTGTCTTGCCTCCCTCCGTGATGTGTATGCGGGTGACGTCATCCCCGAGCGTGGAGGGGAGGCCGTTCCCCTCGGCGCGGAAGAGCGTCGAGAAACAACGGGGACCGGGCCCCATGATGATGCTCCCATTGCTCCACTGGCCCGCGTGGCTCATGGGCACTTCGACGTCGTTGAAGTACGCCCGCATCTGGTTCGACAGGTTCGGGCAGTCCTCCCCGCCTTCCTTCAAGGTGATGAGCAACTCCTTGGACCCCGGGCCCGTGGCAGGCGGCGTCGCCACCCAGAGGATGGGAGCCTTCATGTCTTCGAGCGTGACCGGGCCACATCCCCACAGCAACAGCAGCAACAGCGAGCCCACACCTTGGATCTTCGTACGCATCCATCCCCCAGGGAGAAGCGTGCTCCTGATGCAATCGTGGCACCACCACACCCCGCGGGGCGGAAGGCCTGTGTTGCCCACTTCTGTGCGGAGGAGTGCACACGCTCGTGCCAGGGCTCATACACGGAGCGCACGCCGGGGAGTCGTCCCACTTTTGCAATACGCTCCACCTTGGAGACCCCACGTTCGCCTCCGAGCTCGAGATCAGCGTCGAGCCCAACGCCCGCTTCGTGCGCTAATATGGGCAGGCGGGGAACGCCCATTCACGGGCGTAATGGTCCTCCGAGCGCAGCGCGCTCCGCAGTGGCGCGGATGTCTCGTTAGCGGCGAAGGCCTGCGTCGAGCTGGTAAAAGAGCTCGATCGCCCATCGGCTACACCCATCGCCGTGCTCGAGGGCCGCGCCATGGGGGCAGCGGGAATCGAAGCCGCCACCATGAAGGGACAGCTCAGAGCTCACTCGCCGAGCAGCACGTCCCGCAGGAGCGCGAACGTCGCCGACGGATCCTGCAGCTGCATGTCGTGGCGCAGGTGGGGCAGCCTGCGCACATCCCACCCGAACCCCGTCAGTGCCGTGGCAAGCGCCTCTGGCAACACGGCCTTGCTGTCCGCGGAGAGTACGGCGGTGGAGGGCACGACGGGCCTGGCGGCGACCACCGGGTGGAAAGCGATGTCCCGGAAGACGCTCGTGGCCATGCGCTTGTCGAAGCGCGCCGTCGCGTCCGAGATGAGGCGCTGCGTGCGCTCCGGGTAGCCCTTGCGCGCCGCCGCGTTCGAGCGCGCGGTGAAGAGGGCGGCGACACCGAGTGTCAGGGCCGGAGCCGCCCAGAACAACCGACCCCAGAGCCCGGAGGTCGGCAGGCCCAGCTGGAAGCCTGGATCCAGATACACCGCGTGGCCGGGCCACAACCGCTCCACCGCCGCCGCGAGCACCGCGCCTCCGAGCGAGTGTCCCACGACGACGTCGAGCTCACGCGGGAAGGTCTCGACGAGATCGTCGGCGAACTCGGCGAGCGTCCACGAGTCCGGCCGCGGACTGCGGCCATGGCCCCGCAGATCGGGCGCGAAAACCGTCACCTCGCCCGCCGCGCGGAGCTGCTCGATGAACGGCTCCCAGGTGGACGAGTCGACACCGAGCCCATGTACCAGTCCGATGCGGCGGGGGCCGTTGCCCACGATCGTTGTCTCGAGTTTCACGAGGCGAGTCTACCCACCGCGCCGCGGCAAAGACATCCTGCTTGCGGCGAGGAGGGTGGCCGGCAGCTGGAGGCCGAGATGCTCGACGACAACACGCCGTGTCAGTCCGGCGCGGCATCCGAAGGCGCAGCGCAGCCGCTGTCGTCACAGGCAGCGGCGGGAATCACCTGGGTTGTAGATCGCTGCACACCGAACGCTGGTCCCGACTGGGCCTCGAGCAGCAGGGTCTGTAGCTCGGCGCCTAGCAGCAGGTCGTCGTGAACACCGAAGAGCTGCCGGCGAAGACGTCCCTGCGCGTCGATCAATACCGTCGTCGGCGTTCCCCGCATTGCGTACGCGCTCATTGTCTGCGGGATGGGCTCGCCGACTTCGCTCGGTGCGTCCACGCCCACCGGGAACTTCACCCGGTATTCGTGGAGGAACGCCCGAAGGGACTCGATCTTCATGGCCTCGTGGTGCTCGAAGACCGTGTGCAGCCCGACCACGACGAGCGGCGCGCCCGCGAAGACTTCAGCGACGCGCTGTGCCTGCGGAATGCCTCGGGCGACGCATCCAGGGCAGAGCATTTGGAATGCGTGGAGGAGGACGACCTTGCCGCGGAGTTGCTCGAGAGTGAGCGGCTCCGGCGTGTTGAGCCAGGCGGCCGTCCGCCACGCGGGCGCGGGGCGCAACGTCATCAGAAGTCCCCGTCCTTGACGTAGGGGTGGGCCCAGAGCGTCACCTGCAACAGGCATGACTTGAGCCACGCCGCGGACATCTTCTCGACGTCCTCTGCTGAATGGCCCTGCTCGGCCAGGAAGGGGCGCAGGGTAAAGGTTACCGGGAAGATGAGCGCGAACAGGTCCCGAAAGGGCACGAGGTCCGTGGAGGGGGCTCCGTCGGTCTTGTTCTTCTTCGCCCGATGGTGGCGCAGGCCGATCTCGTGCTGGTAGTCGAGCCAGGCCTGGTCGTACTGGGCACGCGACGTATCGAGGATCCACTGGCCGAAGCGCCTGCGGACGAGGCCAAGGTAGTCGCCAAGGGGCTTGCCGTCCGTCTTTCCACTGAACGAGGCGAGCAGATGCGGCTGACTCCCAACAAACCCGTACCAGACGTCGAGGATCGCCTCGACACGCCCCTTCACGATGTCGTGTGACATGCGGAGGTACTTCACGTCCTCTTCGCCGAACAGGACGCTGGCCTTCATCTGTTCGAAGTCGGTGAGGGACACAGGTGAACGCGGAACGGACGAGGTGCCATGGGTATAGCCGGGGATGTTGCTCATTTCTTCTTCTCCTTCGTGGAGCAAAGCTCCGCTGTCGCCGTCGGCCGGAATGGCCGCGGAATTCGTGTTCGCTCGTGCCTGAGACGCAATGGCGTCAGCCGCGACGCATGAACCGCTCCCAGACCTCTCGTCGCGCCGACTCAGCCGCGCGCTCATGCTCCGGGCAATCGAGGCGCAGTTGATCACTCGATAGCGGCGCGTCCACGAAGGCACAGTGATGCGGCGACGGGCCTGGGCGCACGTTCGGACGGAAATGCGTGCAGGTCACGCACATGCCGGTGAGCGGAACGAGCCCTTGCTCCTGAAGCATCCGGATCATCTTGACGATGCCGGCGAAGAACGCGCGCTGCTCATCCGGGGAGAGGTCAGCGACCGCGTCCGCCATGAACTCTGGCCACGAACGCGCGCGAGCACCGAGTGCGGCGCCCTCCGTCGTTGGCATGAGGAGGCTGGCGCGCGGGTGCCTCGGGTCCGCGGACCTGGTCACGAGTGTTTTCTCGACGAGGACGCGGACAGAATCGCTGATGGTGGGAAGCGTCACGCCGAGGCGCTCGCTCAGCTCCGTACTGGAGAGGGGCCCGTGCGCTACCAGCGCGGCGAGGATCTGCCCCTGCGTGGCGGACAGGCCCACCCCGTTCGCCTGCTGCCACGCCTGCTGCTTCATCGCGAGCCCGATCTTGTGCAGCCCTGTCGCGATGCGCGCGGAGATCGGCTCGCTGTTCTCGTTGAAGTACTCCGGTCGCTTCCCAGTCATGGTCTTGAGGTAACTTAGGAGTCCTAAGTTGTCAAGGCTGCCCGGTCACCCACCCGCCGAGCCCGCCTCAACCCCCCCAGGAGGGAACGCCCGCCGCATGGGCGCTCACGTGGTACAGGTCGCCGGGCAGGAAGGGCTCGTACTGATGGCGCACGAAGAAGAGGGTGCGCCTGTCGGCGGAGAGGGAGGGGTGGTACTCATCCCTCTCCGTGTTCACGACGGGGCCCAGGTTGCGCGCGGGCTTCCACTCATCGCGCTGGCGCCTGGCCACGTAGAGGTCTCCCGAGCCGAAGCCGTCCGGTCGGTCGATGGAGGCGAAGAGCAGCGTGTTCCCGTCGGCCGTCACGGTGGGGTTGAACTCCCAGTAGGCGGTGTTGAGCGCGGCACCGAGGTTCTCCGCGGGGCCGTAGGAGCCATCGGCCCGCCGGCGCGAGCGCCAGAGGTCCCAGCCCCCGAAGCCGCCCGGCCGGTCCGAGCCGAAGTACAGCGTGCCCCACGCATCCACGCTGGGGTAGAGCTCGTCCGAGGTGCTGTTGACGGCGGCGCCGAGGTGACGCGGCTCGCTCCAGCCCGTGCCCTGGCGCTCCACCACCCACAGCTCGGCGTCCTCGCGGGCCACGCCATCCACCGGCCGGATGGACGAGAAGAAGAGCGAGCGGCCATCCGGCGACACGAACGGATCGATGTCGCTGAACTCGCCGGAGAAGGGCGCCACACGCGGCTCGCTCCACTGGCCGTGGCGCCACTCGGAGAAGACGATGGTGGACTGGCGAGAGCTGGGGAAGAAGTCGGTACTCACGCCCCAGAAGGCGGTGCGCCCATCGAGGGTGAAGACGATGCGGTACTCCTCCTGGTCCGGCAACGAGACGAAGCCGGGGGCGAGCACCTCCGGTACGCACGGCGCGGCGGTCTCCTGGGCGAGGGCGGGCGTGGCCAGGGTGAGCAGCGAGAGCAGCATCGGGGAACGGACGAGGGACGACACGGACATGACAGGTTCCTCCTGAGATGGGTGCGGGCGGCGGAGCGGGGTTCTCTCCGCTCGCCACGGACATGGAGGTAGCGTGTTGGCGAGGGGTTGTCCGGGAGGTGGGGACGAAGCGCGCGCGGCGCGGGACGAAGTGCGCGGGCGCGGGGACGGACGCGGCGGACGTCAGTTCCCCTCCAGCCCCAGGGCCTGCTCCACGCGGGAGCGGTGGCCGCGGCCGGTGCGCAGCGCGACGCCGCCCGAGAGGGACAGGATGTATTCGCCCTGGGAGAGCGGCTCGAGCTCGCGCACGTGGTCCAGGTTGACCAGCACCGAGCGATGGACGCGCAGGAAGCGGCGCGGGTCCAACCGCTCCTCCAGGTGTGTCAGCGTCTCGCGCATGATGAACTGCTCGCCGCCCGCGTGCACGCGCACGTAGTTGGCCTCGGCTTCCACGTGGGTGATGGCGGCGCAGTCCACGAAGCGGATGCGGCCGTCCGCCTTGACGGGCAACCGCCGTGGCGGTGCTTCCGCCTGGGCGAGCGCGCAGAGCATCTCTTCCTGCCTGTGGGGGGGCGCTTCCGACCGGCGCACGAGCCGCACGTGCTGACGGGCCCGCAGCAGCGCGGTGCGGAAGCGCTCCCGGTCATAGGGCTTGAGCAGGTAGTCCAACGCCCGCGCCTCGAAGGCCTGGACCGCGTAGCGCTGCCAGGCAGTGACGAACACCACCACCGGCGTCTGGTCGGGCGGCAGCGCCCGCAGCACCTCGAAGCCGTCGCCCGACGGCATTTCGATGTCGAGCAGCAGCACGTCCGGCGTGGTGGAGAGCACCGCGCGCACCGCCTCGGCGCCGCTGGCCGCTTCCGCCACCAACGCCACTCCGGGCTCGCCCGCCAGCAACGTGCGCAGCCGCTCGCGGGCCAGGGGCTCGTCGTCGGCGACCACCACGCGCAAGGGGGCTTCTTCCGAGGTGCCCCCGCTCACGCCGTCACCTCACCGCCCCGCGAGGGCAACGGCAGACGCAGCTCGGCCACGGTGCCACGAGGCTGCCCGGGCCTCAGTTCCAGGGTGGCGCGAGTGCCATGGAGGGCGGCCAGTCGCGCGCGCAGGTTGGACAGGCCCACGCCCCGGCCATGCCGGGGCAGTCCCGAGGGAGGCAGGCCCACGCCATCGTCCCGCACCTGCACGTGCAGCGAGTCCCCGTCCCGCGCGGCGCTGATGAGCACCCGGCCGGGCTCGGCCCGGGGCGCGAGCCCGTGACGGATGGCGTTCTCCACGAGCAGTTGCAGCGCCAGGTGGGGGATGCGCGCGTCGAGCACATCGGGGGCGAGCCGCCACTCCACCGCGAGCCGCTCGCCGAAGCGCGTGCGCTCGATGTCCAGGTAGGGCGCGAGCGCGTCCAGCTCCTCGCGCAACGTCACCTCCTGGCGTCCGGAGGACTCCAGGCCATGGCGCAGCAGGTCTCCCAGTCGCGCGAGCATGCGCTCCGCCGCGTCGGGGTCCTTGTGCACCAGGGCGGCCACGGCGTTGAGGGCATTGAAGAGGAAGTGGGGCCGGAGCTGCGAGGTGAGCACCTGGAGCCGGGCCTCGGCGAGCCGGGCCTGCAGCCGCGACGCGCGCTGCTGGCGCACGTGGGCGCGGCGGGCGAGCCCCAGCGCGTGGGCCCCGGCGGTCATCAGCACGTAGGGCAGCACATTGTTGGCCACGCTCTGCGCCAGCACGGTACCGAAGCCCGGCGGGCGGGCGTACCAGCCGAAGACGTCCTGGGTGAGGACGACGAACAGCGCTCGCCCCAGCACCACGGTGGCGAGTGTGGCGAGGTGCACGGCGCCCGCGCGCCTCCACCGGGGGCGGAGGAGTGGAAACCACTCGGACAAACGCAGACACAGCACCGTGATGGGAACCCACAGCAGCGAGCTGCCCAGGGCCATGCGCCACAGCGGTCCCTCGCTGGCGGGCGCCTCTCCCGCGGATTGCAGCAGTCGCACCTGGCTGACCGTGACCAGTGCGTCCGCCAGCCACCAGCACAGGGCCCCGCTCCAGAGTGCCCAGGCGGGCAGGGGAGGGACCTCCTCGGGCTCGGTGATTGTTTCGTCCTGCTCGTACATGGGCCGGCAGGCTAGCGAAGCGCTCCGGACGGTCGCCACACCCCCTGGGACGAACGGAGCGCTGGCGGGGACCAACCGTTGTGCGGCCCTCCATTCAGGGTCCTTGTGGCCAGGGGGCGGGGTCAGAAATGGTTGCCCGCGCCCATCGCCGTGGGCATCGCCATCGAGATATGCCGGGGCCTGCGCTATTGGCACACGCGGCTGGACGCGCGGGGAGTGCCTCTGGGTTTCGTCCGACAGGACCTCCATGGCGGCAATGTGCTGGTGAGCTTCGAGGGGGAGGTGAAGATCTCCCACTTCGGCTTTCCCAGATCGTGGAGGGGCGGCTGATTTCCGCGCGGCAGTTCAATCCCTCTCTGGACGAGGCTCTCCTGGCGATCCTCCAGCGTACGTTGGCCAGAGCACGGGATGACCGGTACCCGACCGCCGAGGCGCTTCAGCAAGCCTTGTCGGATTGGATGAGCACCCAGGCTCCGCTATCTCCGCTTCCGGGGTTCCCCTTTACAAGGGATTGAGGGGGAGCCCGAGCTTCAGCCGCACCAGGTGGTGGGCCGGCTCAAGACGTAGAGCTTCGGACGGGTACGAGGCTCGCGCTGCTCGTGAATTGCAGCCAGAGGAGCGAGCGCCTCGCCCGGTGCCACTTCCCTCCCAGGCCTGGACGCGCGGTCGCATCGTGAGATGTCAGGGAGGAGTCACATGGCCCTAAATACGATTCCCAGGCTCTGGCCGGCGCCGTCGGTGGAGGAGGTGCAAGCCATCGTGCGCATGGAGGATCCGGTCCTGCGCAACCTCCGCATCACGCAGGCCTACCACGACCTCAAGGTGGCGCTGGCGGACGTGTTCGGCGAGGAGAACGTCTCCTGGTGCGCCTTCGCCTCCTGGGCGTCGAAGACGGCGGGCACCTTCATCCGCAAGGAGCAGCTGGGCTCGTTCCTCCAGGAGATCGTCGATCGGGCGGATGCCCGCTCGCGGAGCTATGACACGGCGCAGGCGCTATCCCACAAATGGGGGGGCTCGCCCGCCGCGCTTCAGCTCGCGCTCACCCGGACGGTGGAGGAGGTGGTGGACGAGATCGCCCAGCAGCTCGCCCGGGGGAACCTCGTCGTCTTCGCCGAGCTGGGGCCGCTCTACGCGGACATGCGGGGGCGTGTCGGGGGCTCCACGCCCCAGGAGCCGGGCGTGCTGCGGGGCTTGATCGAGCGCCTGACGCCGGGTGCGGTGGAGCAGGGAGGGCAGGAACTGCTCATCCAGGCCATCACCCACTACGACGAGGCGATCTTCGAGTCCTCCCCCAAACGCCGCGCGGAGCTCCTCCTGCTGGCCAACCTGCTGGTGGGGTACCACGAGCAGGTCCGTTTGCAGGACGCCGTCGCGGGCGCGCTGAACGCGCCGGTGCGGGAGATCTTCAACGGGCAAATCGCGGCGTCGCTGGGCTCCTTCCGGGGGATCTTGCCCGGCGCCCCCGTGGCGAAGTCGCTGGCGGCGTCCCTCAACTCCTTCACCCGCTGGCTCGAGCAGCGCTGGCGCGAGTTGGCCACCCACGCCCTGATGCGGATGGAGTTGCCGGACGTGACGCTCCGGCTGGGGGAGGATCTCCCTTCGTTGGCCAGCGATCGGGACTTCCCACCGGACCTCGCCCAGCTGGAGCACCCGGAGTTGGTGCAGCTGCTGGCCCGGCTGGACCGGACCCCGGACGCCACGCGGGGGAGCGGTGCCCGGGACTGGGCGAATCTCGCGGACCGGATGAACCTCATCGTGGATCTGTTCCGTTCGCGCCAGCAGGACCGGATGCTGTTCGACCAGCCGTTCACGTTCCTTCAGGTGGAGGCGATGAGCCAGGGGCGCCTCCCCCACGGGCGCCTGTAGCTCCACGACGCGCGCTGTCCAATGCCTCGCCGCACCAAGACGGCTCGGGCTGGGTATAGGAGGGGTGGGGGCCCTGTTGAAGGCGTGGGCAAGAGCGGAGGGGCCGAGGAGGGGGCTGCCCGGGTTGTGTGCCCGGCTGGTGGACAGGCCAGGCAGCGCTTATTGGGCACACGCCGGCCGATGGCGCACGTCCTGCCCGCGCGCATCGAGCGCGAAGGCGATCAGCAACGCGCCGGCGCCCAGCCCGAAGAGCACCAGGTGATGGCCGCCGGTCAGGCCGTAGACCGCCGAATAGGCATAGCCACTGAGCGCCTGCGATAGCGCGAAGCAGACGGTCGCCCGGCTCCACATCGCCTGGCGGGCGTGAGGGTCCTCCATCAGCTCATGCACCCGGCCGAGCGCCAGTGGCACCGCGCCGGCGGGGAAGGAGCCGATCACCGCCGCCAGCGCGATCAGCGCGGCATTGCTTGTCGCGGCCATCAGTCCAGGCACCGCGACCACCTGGGCCGCCAGCGCCAGCCGGATCGCGGCGCGCGCGCCCCAGCGGTCCGCAGCCAGGCCGTAGAGCACCGGGCCGGCCATCGCGCCGACGCCGTAGGCCACCCAGGCCGCCGCCCCCAGGCCGCCTCCCTTGCCGCGCGCGCGGCTGATGTAGTCCACCAGGAACATCATCTCCGGCACCAGGCCCACCGCCATCAGCGCGTACTGCGCCATCAACAGCCGCATCGGCCGCGACATGCGGCTGCGCCGCGGCGACGCCAGCGTCGGCACCTTGTGCGCGCCGTCCTGCGCCGGCCAGGCGCCCCAACTCGCGAAGGTCAGCAGCAGCGCGACGACGCCCAGGGTGAGCCAGGCGGCGCGCAGGCTGACGGTCAGCATCAGCGGCACCATCGTGCCGGAGAGCGCCACGCCCAGGCCGATGCCGAGAAAGATCGCGCCGCTGGCCAGGCCGCGCTTCTCGGCCGGCACCTGATGCAGCACCACGCCGGACACCAGCACCATGACCGCGCCACCGGACACGCCGGAGAGCAGGCGCCAGCAGAAGAACCAGACCTCCGAGAGCGGAAACGCGCAGGCGAGGAAGGACACCGAGGTCAGCAGCATCATCAGCCGCATCACCGCCACCGGCGACCCGTAGCGCGCCAGGCCGCGTCCGCTGAGCGCGCCGATGAGATAACCGGCGAGGTTGGCCGCGCCCAGCGACGCCACGCTGGAGGCCGCGAACCAGTGCTGCTGGATCATCGGCGGCAGCAGCGGCGTGTAGGCGAAGCGCGCCAGGCCGATGCCGACGAGACTGGCGGACAGACCCGCGAAGATGGCCAACAGGGTTTCAGCGGTGGCGCCCGCGCTGGCGCCGGCAGTGGAGCGATGGATGGTCATGTCTTGTCCCTTCCCGGTCCGTATCGATCGCGGATACGCAGGGCGAGAGGATAGGGCCGGCAAGGCGTTGTAGAGTTGCTGCACCTTCTCATCCATGTGATGCAGTTGTGCATCACCCCGTCGAGAGCAGACCGAGGACCGCCGGATGAACTGGGACGACACCCGCATCTTTCTCGCCCTGAGCCGCGAGGCCAGCCTGCGCGGCGCCGCGCGCGCCCTGGGCGTGGACCAGGCGACCGTCGGGCGCCGCATCGCCGCGATGGAACGGGACCTCGGAGCCAAGCTGTTCCTGCGCGCGTCCGACGGCTATCTGCTCACGCCGGCTGGCGAGTCCGCGCTCGCCGCCGCCCGCCGGATGGAAAGCGCCGCGCTGGAGTTGCAGGCCAAGATCGACGGCCAGGACGAGGCGCTCAGTGGCACTGTGCGGGTCACCAGCACCGACTCGATCGCGATCGACTTCCTCATTCCGGCGGTCGCCGCGCTGCACGAGGCGCAGCCCGGTATCCGCGTCGATCTCGAAGCCTCGAGCCAGATGCTCAATCTGACCCGGCGACAGGCGGACATCGCCATCCGCAACATGAAGCCGGAGAACCCGGACCTGTTCGCCCGCCGGATCGCGCAATGGCCGGTGGCGCTCTTCGCCAGCGAGGGTTATCTGGCAGCGCGCGGCGAGCCGGCGCCGAACACCGAATTCGCCGGGCATGATCTGGTCGCCTACAAGGGCTACCTGGACGGCGGCAAGGGGCTGACGCTGCTCGATGAACCGACGCGCCAGGGCCGCATTGCGGCGGCGCTCAATTCCAGCCTGCTGGTGCGGCGCGCCGTCGCCGCCGGGCTCGGCATCGGCGAAATGCCGGTCTACATGGGCGAGAAAGAAGGCCTGGTGCGGCTCTGGCCCGGCCGCACCCGCAAGGCGAACTACGAGGTCTGGCTGGTCACTCATCCGGATCTGCGCGGGACCGCGCGTGTCCGCGCGGTGGCGAAGTTCCTGACAGAGGCCATCCAAGGAGCGGCGGACTGAGCCGCGGTCCGGGGAACCGCCCGACAGGCAGGGCCCACTGCTTCCTGTCTTGCTAGGGACAGAGCCGCTCGACCGATTTGATCCGCACTGCTCCGTCGACGTTCGGGTCGTTCGTCTGGTCGCCGATGGCGATGGTGCCGTTCGCCGTGAAGTTGTTCCGCGTGAGCTTCGCGACGCCATCGATGCTCACTGTCGCCACCTTCGCTGCGTCCACCGAGAGATCGTAGACATGATACGCGCCGTCGGTCACCGGGAACGCCGCGGACTGAGTGTCGTCCGCCCAGCCGATCGCCGCGCTGTCGAGGTAGATCATCTGCGAGCGATCCACGCTCTGTCCGGCCGGAGGTGTGATGCTCCCCAGGATGGCTGCTCCGCTGTCTAACTGGTTGTGGGTGTTCACCGACTCGACCTGCATCGTCACGCGGAGCGTGAACGGCTTCGTTGCGTCGAGCGAGTTCGCCCGCATGATGAGCAGCTGCCCGCTCGTTCGCGCGCCGCTGTTTGTCGACGTCGCGAGGCGAACGTAGTCCGCGCCGTACGTGAGCGTGTTCGGCGTCTGCGAGGCCGTCGTCCAGCCTTGCGCCGTGATGTCGTCACCGCCGACCAGCAGCGGAACGCTCGCGCGAGCCGTCCACCGCGTCGTCGACGTCGCTGGCACGCACGTCTCGCAGGCGTTCCCCGGGTTCGGCGCACCCGCGGCGTAGACCACGCCGTCGATGAAGCACTTCGGAGTGCACACGCCGGCCGAGCAGACCTGTCCCGGGTTGCACGACGTCCCGTCAGCGCGTTGCGTCCACGCGGTCGCGGACGTCGCCGGCGTGCACTGTTCGCACGAATTCGCCGCGTTCACCGCCCCGACGGCGACCTGCTTGCCGTCGATCTGACAGATCGCGACACAGGCGCCGCCCTCACAAGCCGCTCCGGTCGCGCACGCCTTGTCGCAACCACCGCAGTGCTTCGGGTCGCTCACGGTGTTCACGCAGGAGTCGCCGCACAGCTCGACGCCGACGCTGTTGCACAGCACCGGTGTAGAGGCGTCGGGTGGGTCGACGGGGCTGGGAGTGGAATTATCGCCGCAAGCAGCGACGAAGCCGAGCACGACGAGGCAGGAGAGAGTGGTAGAGCGAATGGAGAGCATGGTGCCTGCCATCTTACGCGACCACACGCCCGCGTGGTTTCTCCACCAGCCTGGCGCACTGCTCGGGCGGCCCCCGTCAGCGGCGCTCCTCGGCCCCTCCGCTCCAGCCCTCACCCTCAACATGGCCTCTATCTCGCCTATACGCATACGCCAGGTGACGGTGCGGCGCGAGGGCGGCGTGGAGCAGAACTGCTATTGACCCGAGCCGATTGACCCGTGGGCGTGATACACGCCGAGTCACACGCGGAGGACTTCCGCGCCGGGCGCGCCCCTCGGCGCGTCAGCCCATGGCGCAGGCCTGGGCCTGGAGGGTGAATGCAGACAGGTTGGGTCTCGGGACGCCTCGTTCTCGTGATGCTCTGCGGTGTCTTCGTCCTCGCATGCGAGCAGAAGGGCACCCTGCCATCCTCGGCGGAGGCAGTCGCCCTGGCGTGGGCATACTTCCCCGAGCTCGCCGCCGACGTGACGGCGTCCCCTGGAGCCAACCTCGCCGAGGCAGAGGGGCCCCGCGTGGGCCTCGCCACCGAGGTCTCCCTCGAGGGGCTCACCGCGCCGCTGGTGGTGGCCCCGGGCTGGTCGTCGACGGCCAGCATGGCGAGTGCGAGGGCGCAGCACACCTCCCTGCTCCTGCCCGACGGCGATGTCCTGGTGGCGGGCGGCGTCAACCGGACCGGGTTCGTGGCTTCCGCCGAGCGTTTCGATCCGGAGACCGGCACCTGGGCCTTCGCCGGAAGCCCAGGCATCTTGGGAAACATCATGTCGAGCGTCCTGCTTCCCACGGGAAGGGCGTTCGTCGTGACGGACGGCAGCCGGTCGGCAAGCATCCATGACGCCGCGACGAACACCTGGTCCGCCACGGGGGCGATGTCCGCGACTCGCAGCCTGTCCACCGTCACCCTCCTGTCCTCGGGGCAGGTGCTCGTCGCGGGAGGCTCCAACCTGAACACGGCGGAGCTCTATGACGCCGAGACGAATACTTTCACCGCCACCGGCTCCATGTCCGTCGTCCACCGGGCTCACACCGCCACCTTGCTGAGGGACGGCCGGGTGCTGGTGGCCAGCGGCGTCAACAACGTCACGCGCGAAGTGCCCGTCGCGGAGCTTTATGACCCCTCCGCCGGGACCTGGTCGCTGGCGGCGCCTCCCCTGGTTCCCCGGCACTATGCGAGCGCGACGCTGCTCCCCGATGGTCGTGTCCTCCTGGCAGGAGGCTTCACGAGCGCGGGGATCACCACCCACGCGGAGCTCTATGACCCGGTGGCCAACACGTGGACCGCCACCGGTGCGCTCCTCCATCCGCGAAACGGGCACACGGCCACCCTGCTGCCCAATGGCAAGGTCCTGGTCCAGGGTGGCTCGGACGGGGCACGCAACGCGCAGGCCGTGTCGGAGCTGTATGACCCGGCGACGGGAACCTGGGCCGCCGCCAGTACGATGGCGGTGGCTCGCGAGAATGCCACCGCCACCCTGCTGACGACGGGTCAGGTGCTGATCATGGGAGGCTACAGCTCGAACCCGAGCCTGACCTTCTATGCGAACGTGGAGCTCTATGAGGCCTCCAGCGACCGCTGGGCTCCGGCCGGCAATCTCGCGCAGGGCCGGGGCTCCGCCGCCGTGCTGCTGCCGTCGGGACAGGTGCTGGCCGCGGGGGGCCGGGGCGCGAGTGGCGTACTCGGGACAGCGGAGCGCTACACGCGCGCGAGCAACACCTGGGCTCCCGCCGCCTCCCTGGCCACCGCGCGCGAGCGCGCCACGCTGAGCCTGTTGCCGTCTGGCCAGGTGCTCGCCGTCGGAGGTGGGAATGGTGGGGGGCCGCTGGCCTCGGCGGAGCGGTACGACCCCTTGGCGGATGCCTGGACGCCCGCGGGCTCGATGTCTGCCGCCAGGGATGGGCACACCGCGACGGTGCTGGGCTCGGGCCGGGTGCTCGTGGTGGGCGGCGCGGGCACGGGGGCGGCGGAGCTGTATGACCCGGCCGCCAACGCGTGGAGCTCCGCCGGCTCGGCCGCCACGCCCCGCTCGCGTCACGCGGCAGTGCTGCTGCACGACGGCCGGGTCCTGGTGGCGGGTGGCGAGAACGGGGGCGCGCCGCTGGCCTCCGCGGAGCTGTATGACCCGGCCTCCAACACGTGGGCCCCCGCCGCGGGCCTCTCGCAGGCACGGTCCTCCTTCACCCTGACGCTGCTGCCGTCGGGCCGGGTGCTGGCGGTGGCGGGGAGCTCGCTCGCGGCGGAGCTGGCGTCGGCGGAGGTGTATGACCCGGTCTCCAACACCTGGGCCCCGGCGGGGACACTGGCCAGTCCGCGCGCATTCCATTCGGCCGCGCTGTTGCCCTCCGGCCGGGTGCTGGTCATGGGCGGTCAGGGACCGGGGGGCACGGTGCTCGCCACCGCGGAGCTGTACGACAGCGCGACCCATACCTGGAAACCCGCGTCGGGTCTCGTTGCCCAGCGGGTGCGCTTCGACGCCGTCGTCCTGCCCTCGAACGAGGTGCTCGCGCTGGGAGGGCAGGGCGCCGCGGGCGTATGGCTGGCGAGCGCCGAGCTGTACGAAGACACCGGGGCGCAGCCGGCCTGGCGTCCGGTGGTGACGGGGCCCGACGTGGTGATGCGCGCCTGTTCCGCACGCATCACAGGCACGCTGTTCCGGGGCATCTCCGGAGCCAGCACGGGAGACCACAAGGACTCCGCGACGAGCTTCCCGCTGGTGCGGTTGCAGGCGGCCGAGGGGCGCCGACTCTGGACGTTGCCGGGCACCGAGATGTCCGCCACCGGCGTGACGGTGTCCATTCCCGCCAGCGCGACGCCAGGCGCCCATACGCTCTCCGTCTTCGCCAACGCGAGAGGCGGCGGGCGGATGGTGACGGTGGTGGAGAACACCGCGCCGGTGGCGGAGGACCTGACGGTCTCCACGCCGTACGGCGAGCCCGTGGAGCTGTCGCTGGTGGCGACGGATGCCGAGATGGATCCTTCGTTGACCTTCGTCATCGTCACCCCTCCGGCCCATGGGACGCTGAGCGGTACGCCCCCCTCCGTCACGTACACGCCCGAGCCGGGCTACCTGGGGCCGGACAGCTTCACCTTCCAGGCACGGGACTGCGGCCTGGACAGCAACGTCGCCACCGCGACGCTCGCAGTGGTCGACCAGACGCCTCCGGACATCACCTGCCCGGCGGACCTGGTGGTGGAGGTGACGGAGCCTGCGGGGGCGCCGGTGACGTATCCCCCCGCCACCGCGACCGACGCCATCACCGCGAATCCCCCGGTGACGTACTCGCAGCCGTCGGGGAGCACCCTGCCGACGGGGAAGACGACGGTCACCGCGACAGCGGAGGATGCGGCGGGCAATCAGGCGATGTGCTCGTTCACCGTGACCGTTCAAGCCCGGGTGGTGTCGATTGCCGGCGGCGGCTGTCAGGCCGCCGGTGGAGGCGCGGACGCGGCGCTGGTCGTGCTGTCGGTCCTTGCCGTTTGGGCGGGCCGCCGGCGCCGTGAACTGGCACGGACCTGTGTGCTCGTCGCGGCCCTGGCCGCCACCAGCGCCTCGGGGCAGACGCCCTCCAGCCCCCTGGTCGCGTTCGACGTGGAGCGCCTGCGCCTCAGCGCCGCCGCGACGGACTCGCTGCTGGTGGACTCCGGACGACTGCTTCCCGTGGGCGGCTATCGCCTCGGCCTCCTGACCCACTACGAGCGCGGCATCCTGGTGCTGCGGGGCAGTGATGGGTACGACCGCTCCCTCTTGCACTACCGGACGTCGGCCTGGCTCATGGGGGCGTGGTCTCCGATGGAGCGCCTGGAGCTGTCCGCCCGGCTGCCGGTCATCATTTTCCAGGGGGGCCATGGCGCGGAGATGCTGATCGGTGTCTCCAAACCTTCGTCCTGGGGGCTGGGGACGCCGGAGGTGGGAGGACGCTACGCGCTGCTCCGGCGCGAGGAAGGGGCGCCGGTGTCCCTCGCGGTGGGGCTCGACGTGGGGCTGCCGGGGGGACGGGCGAGTGCGTTCGGACGCCAGGAGCACTGGGCCGGGTTCCAGTTCTGGCCCCGCGTCTCACTGGGGCGCGAGGTGGGAATGTTTGTGCTGGGGGCCAGCGTGGGTGCGCGGGTGAGGTCGAAGGAGGTCGAGCCGGGTCGCGACGTGGGCACCGAGCTGGAGCAGGCGCTGGTGGTGGCCACCCGGGGGAGCGGTCTTCGCGGTGAGCTGGCCCTGCAGGTGGCGGAGTCGCTGGTGCACCCAGACGTGGCGGTGGAGCTGCTCGGAGGGGTGCGGCTGCCCATCGGACATGGCTTCGAGGTGAGCGCGCTCGCCGGGCGTGGCTTCACCGACATCCCAGGGACGCCCTCGTGGCGGGCGGGGGTGGGAATCGCCTGGGCTCTCCCCCTCCGCCCGAGGACCTCCGCCAGTGCGGGCGGAATCACACGCCCGAGCAGTGCCCCCGACTCCGATGACGACGGGGACTCCGTGCCCAACAAGGCGGACCGCTGTCCGCTGGAGGTGGGAGTGCCGAGCCTGCAGGGGTGCCCCGAGCCTGTCTCGCCTCCGGTGAAGGAGGAGCGGCTCTCCCTGGCAGGCCGCAAGATCGTCTTCGCGGTGGGCCTCGCCGAGATTCAGGGGGACGGCACGCGCATTCTGGATGAGATCGCCGAGCTGCTGAAATCGCGGCCTGGTGTCTCGCTCCGCATCGAGGGCCATACGGACAACTCGGGAAAGGAACAGCTCAATCGCACACTGAGCCAGGAGCGTGCGAATGGGGTGCGGGCCTATCTCATCCAGCGTGGCATCGCGGGCTCTCGCCTCGAGGCCCGGGGCTACGGTCCGTCGCGTCCCGTCGTATCGAACGACACACCGGAAGGCCGAAGCGAGAACCGCCGCGTGGAGTTCATCATCACGAATTGATTCCCCGGAGTCACCACGCCATGATGAAAATGATTCGCTTTGCCTTGATGGGGTGGGTGCTGTGTTGCGCCTCACCAGCACTCGCCGCTCCTTATTGGGGAACCTTCCAGTCGGACGCCTGCACGGGCCTCGGCCAGCGTCAGAAGTCCTCCGTCCTCTGGGGCATCCCCTCGGGGACCTCGTGGGAAACCACCTGCGCGAATACGGGCGCCACCATTGATGGGCGCTGGTACGCACGGCCGAATCGCTGCGTGCGGACCAGCACCAACATGTGGGGCCAGTTCGACGTGCCCGACACCTCGTGCAATCCCAACTGGAGCACCTTCAAGCAGGATCGGTGCACGGACTCGGGCCGGCGCCAGCACTCGGCGCAGTTGCTGAACATCCCTCCCAACACCTCCTGGGAGAGCGCGTGCCAGGCCACCGGCGCCACCGTGGCCGGCTACACCTTCCTGCGCCCGACCCGCTGCGTGAACAAGGACACCTCCGGCATGTGGGGCGAGTTCGAGGTGAATGACACCACCTGCAACCCGGTGACGGAGTGCAACTCCTCCCTCCCGGCGGGCACCTTCACCAAGCCCGGGAACACCGGCTCGGTGAGCTGTGAAGCCTTCTGCGCCAACCGTGACGCCAACTGGGGCCAGCGCGGCACGTGTGTGAGGGGGCTCGTCACCAGTGGCCCTCATACGGGCAGCTGCCTGGCCTGCACCGACGTCGCCGCCGATCAAGGCGACACCGGCGTCACCTGCACCTGCAAGGCGCCCGCCAAGGGCTTCGCGGATCTCCATGCGCACCCGTTCGCCAACCTCGCTTTCGGCGGCCAGGCCTTCTACGGCAAGGCCTACGGTCCCCTCAGCTCCACCCTGCCGTGGTGTGACACTGTCCATGGGCCGGGGGGCACTCGGGACTTCTTCGGCAGCATCATGGCGACCCTCGGCTACGGCACGGGCGGTTCGGGCCATCGGGTGGGCGGCTATCCGCAGTACGACGGCTGGCCCCGCTGGAACAGCTACACGCACCAGTCCATGTATGAGGATTGGCTCTACCGCTCCGTCCAGGGCGGCCTGCGGCTGCTCGTGATGCTGGCCGTCAACAACCAGGACATCTTCGGCTTCCCCATCTACGCCACCAAGGCGCCGGGCCGCACGGGAGAGGACATGGAGGCGGTGGAGCTCCAGATCGCCGAGGCCTACGCCATGCAGAGCTACCTCGACAACAAGGCGGGCGGCGCGGGGCGTGGCTGGTTCCGCATCGTGAAGACTCCCGCGGAGGCCCGCACCGTCATCGCCCAGGGCAAGCTGGCGGTGGTGTTGGGCGCCGAAGTGGACTACCTCTTCGACTGCCGCCGCAACAGCTCGTGCACGAGCGCGTATGTGGAGGAGCGGCTGGACCATTACCAGGCCATGGGCCTGCGCCACCTCTTCCCGGTCCACTTCAAGCAGAACGCCTTCGCGGGCTCGGCGCTCACCAGCATCACGACCGAGGGAGACTCTCGCGACTGCAAGCAGGAGGGCTACGTCTACAAGCGAGACATCGCCAGGGATCCCATCTGCGGCGCGCAGGGGCTCACGACGCTGGGCCGCACGCTGGTGCGCGGAATGATGCGCCGGAAGATGCTGATCGACATCGACCACATGTCGAAGCTGGCCTTCGATGACACCCTGGGGATGGTGGAGCCCTACGGCTACCCGGTGGTGAGCGGCCACACCACGCTGTTCGATACGGCCCGCGGCAACAAGCGCCACGAGGGCAGCCTCAAGGCGGAGCAGCTCCAGCGCATCCGCAACGTGGGCGGCATGGTGTCGCTCATCCTGGACCAGGGCAATCGCGACGAGATCCCCACCTGGCGCGGCGCGGGTCAGCCGGTGGTGGAGCACCAGTGCGGCAGCACCTCGCAGAGCTGGGCCCAGGCGTACCTCTATCTGACGAAGCAGCTGAACGGGATGCCGGTGGGCTTCGGCTCGGACTTCAACGGCTTCGCGGGCCTGCCGAGCCCCCGCTTTGGCGCTGAGGCGTGCCACGGCGGCAGCTCCGCCGCGCAGGTGGCCCGCACGAGCTACCCGCTGAGCATCGCCGTGGAGAACAGCGTCACGAAGCTGGAGCGCAGCGTGGTGGGCAACAAGGTGTTCGACATCAACGAGGATGGAGTGGCCCACGCGGGCATGATGCCGGACTTCATCTCGGATCTCCGTCGCCAGGGTCTGCGCAGCCAGGATCTGGATCCGCTGATGAACTCCGCCGAGGGCTACCTCCAGGTCTGGGAGCGCGCCGAGGCCATTGGAGCCACCGTGCCCTGAGCGGGTGGAATGCACTGTCACGACGCGGGCCCATGACGCGGCGGGCAACGTCACCACGTCCGCGCCCATCTCCGTCAAGGTGAACTGACTCCTCGGCAACCCGGCCCGGCGGCCGAGCCTTCGAGCTGGCTGAGATAGGCACCGAACATGTCGGCCATCGCCCCGGCATAGGCGTCGACCTCCTGTTCGGTGCGCTCCTGCTCGGAGATCCGCTTTCCCACGGCATTGAGCGACATCATGATCACATCGCCCGCGAGTGCGCGCTGCTTCTCCGAGGCTGTTGGGAGCGCCTCGCGCATGAAGTTCTGCACAGCGCGCGTGCCGGACACGCGCGACTCCTTGGCCTCGGGTGCGTCGCGATAGAGCGGCGCCGCGTCGTTGAGCGCGATCCGCATCTCGGCCTCCGCGCATTCGGAACGAATGAAGGCGTGCACGACCTCGCGAAGGCGCTCGAGTGGGGGCCTGGTCGAATCCTCGAGGATGCCGCGCAGCAGCTCGCCATTCTGCCGCCACTCCTCGGCCTGCAGACGAAAGAGGATCGCCGCCTTGTTCGGGAAGTATTGGTAGAGCGATCCAACGCTGATTCCAGCCTTCTCGGCGACGCGTGCGGTGGTGAAGCGGTGCGCGCCGTCACGCGCCAGAACCTGAGCAGCGGCGGCGAGAATGTCGGCGACGAGCTGCGCGGAACGGGCCTGCCTGGGCTGTTTTCGCGAGGAAATACATGGGGTTGGACGATTCGTCACGAAGAGCCTCGGGAACGCGAATAGGAAATGCGAATGATTAATCGTATTTCCTGGTCAGGCGCAAGGACGCGCTTTCAACCTGACCAGGACATCCGATGACCACACTTTCCGCCGCACCACTCGCCCCCCTGCTCGATCGTCTGTTCGCGCAAGCCGACCAGTCGTCGGCCGCGCTCATGTCGACCTTCGCCCAGATGCCGGAGCAAGAGCGTGCCCGGCTGATGGCGAGCAAGACCGACTACCTCGAGCTCTACTCGACGATGAAGGACGAGGCGCTCGCCGTCTCTCGCGAAACCGGCACGCTGCTCTACATGCTGGCGCGTACCTGCCGCGCGCGGACGATCGTCGAGTTCGGCACCTCGTTCGGCATCTCGACCCTGCACCTGGCGGCGGCGCTCCGCGACAATGGCGGCGGCCGATTGATCACGAGTGAATTCGAGCCGTCGAAGATCGTCCGCGCGCGAGAGAACATCGCGGCGGGCGGGCTCGCGGACCTCGTGGAGATTCGCGAGGGCGACGCGCTCCAGACGCTCGCCCAAGGCTTGCCCGAGCAGATCGATCTGTTGCTGCTCGACGGCGCCAAGGGGCTCTATCCGGCCATCCTGTCTCTCGTCGAAGGTCGGCTGCGCCCAGGCGCCTTGATCCTCGCCGACAATGCGGATTGGTGCCCGGAGTATCTGGAGCGCGTCCGCTCGCCCCAGCAGGGCTATCTGTCGGTGCCGTTCGCCAGCGATGTGGAGCTGTCGATGCGGATCGGTTGAGCGCCTCGGTCGGCCTGCGTCGCGCGGGTTGGGACTCGAGGCGTTCAGCTCGCCTCGCCATCAGGACTGGCGAGAACGATGACATAGCCGTCCAGGTCCTCGAGCCAGATCTCCCGGTGTTGCGGAGCGGGGTTGACGTGCGGCTCTTCAATCACCCGCGCGCCCAGACGTCTCACGCGTTCGACGGCGGCATCGAAGTCGTCGACCTCGAACCAAAGAAGGACGCCATGGCCGTGCGGTGCCCGATCGGCGCCCATCAAATTGGGGTGCTCCTCGGCATCCCAACGATGCAGTTGGAGGACGAGGGTCTCTCCACTCATCAGGCGGTCATAGATGAGCCGGTGGGGATGGTTCGGATCGCCCCCGTGCAGCTGCAGCAGCGTCTGGTACCACGCGCTGCTGGCCTTCACGTCCTTCACCGCAATCAGCGGCTGAGGCCTGACCGTGAGTCGACTGGATGGACGCATCGAGACCTCGGAGGAGAGAAGCGCGCGACGTGGCGTTCTCCGCCGACCCTAGCATACAGACGGCTGTGAACCTGGCAGCGCGCCTCGGCGTTCAACCTGGAGCGCACCGGGGGGCTTGTGGCAGGACTCTTCGAGCGAACGCGAACGGAGGGGCGTGACGTGAGGCTGTTTCTGACGGGAATGGCGGTGAGCTGTGCGGTGGTCCTGGGCGCCGCGGGATGCACGAAGAGGAAGCAGTCCGAGGCGACCGAGACGACCCAGAGACCCCTGGCCGTGAAGGAGGCGCCCGGCGCTGCCCACCGGGCCGGGTGGGTGAAGGCGCTGGCCACCAGCGACAGCTGTGTTCCGGAGACACCCTCCAACTCCAAGGGCGTGTGTCTGGCCGCCGCCGCCTTCGGGGACGCACGGCGGGGCCAGGCACCCACCCAGACCGTCCGCTTGTGGGGGATGGTGGCGACCGAGGAGCAGGATGCCGAGGCCGGCGAGGAGACGCGCGTGTTCGGCGTGTTCGTCCCCCCGCCCGAGCGGCGGTGATTCAGCCCTGGCGCAGGGGCTTCAAGGCGCCGCCCCAGGCGATGACTCTGCAGCTGGCGGTTCTCCTTGCTCAGCCGCACCAACGCTTACGGGAGCGGCTTGTTCCGGAGAGTCACGTTGTTGATATAGGCACTCTTGTAGGCGTCGTGGCACGCTTTGCAGTCGGCCTTCACGTCGTCCGTCTTGTTGGCCTTGGCGTCGTCGGCCGTCTTCTTGGCGTACCGTGCCGACGGCTGCGTTGATGGGTGTCGCGGCGCCTTGCTGGCCGCTGCCTGGGGCGCCTCGTTCGCCTCCTCCGAACTTGCTTGGGGGAACTTGCGTCCTTCGACTTGGGTTGTGTCAGCGGGTCAGTTGACACGTCAGCTCCTCCGGTTGACGTGTCAACTCGCTGAGGGCCGCGTCAGCGCCACCGGGCCCGCACGCACCCGGGGCGTGGATCACTCCTCCTGCTGGGAGTCCTCGGAGTCCCGCTGCTGTGCGGCGTCCTGAGCGTCCTGGCCCGTCACCATCCGTTCCTCCTGCGCGTAGCCACAGGACCCCTCCTTGACGAGCGTGGGCTCGTCCACCGAGACCTCGATGTGGCCCTTCACGACGGAGGCCTTGACCCGGGTCCTCCAGCCCTTGAAGACATCATCACGGGGGTTGCACGGAGGGTCTCCGTACTCCAACTGGGAGACGAGGCGGTTGCCCTCGGCCGAGAAGGACTTGAGGGTGGTGGCGTCACTCGGGCCGTCGTGGACCTTGGAGTCCACCAGCCGCCCTTTCTTGCCCACCAACAGGTAGAGGACCTTGGAAGAGAAGTAGTCGCGCGCGAAGTCTCCCTGCTCCGACCAGCGGTAGGTGAAGGCCAGTCCGATGAACGTGTTCCCGCCCTGCTCCAGGCGCTCGGCCCGGTGCAGGCTCCAGCGGACCGGCTCATCGGCGCCGTCGGTGGCGACGGACTCCAGCTCGGGGCACCCGAGTGCCGGCGTCGCCTCGTCTGGCTGGTACTTCACGCTCCGGGTGTAGACCTCCGGGGAGACGGCCTTGAGGACGCCCATGGGGTCCGCCACCTTCTCCTTCGGACAGACGCCCAGGGCCACGATGAAGAAGCCGGGCTTCAGTCCCGGAACCCTGGCGCTCTCCAGTACCTCGGAGGTCAGCGGGAGGACGGGCTCGAGCGCCTCCTGATAGGCCTTCAGCGCCTGTTGCTGGCGCTCGGCCTCGGCCCGGGTCTTCCCTCCGGACCAGATGAGGAGCTCGCCCTCGACGCGTGGCGCTTCCTTCTTCGCCGGCTCGGCTTCCGCGAGGCTGCCTGCGAGGAAGAAGAACACCCCCATCACGGCTCCGATTGCGTGCGTGTGTCGTGGCACCGGACACCTCCAGCGCGCCATGGTACACCACTTCCTTTTGCCTCCCGACCGCTCGCTGGCCGCCGGTGTGCTCGGGCTGATGGTGCTGGCGGGGAGGTTCACGGGTACCGGACGGCGTCTTCGTGCCGCGAGAAGGCGTCGTGAACCCTCGAAGCTCATTGACGTCGACGGCGGGCGCCGCGTCGGTCCGCGTCTTCATCACGATTGGCGCGGGCGGCGTCGTCGGCTTCGACGTGGACGGCGGCGGCGGCGCTACCTCGGGCCGCGGGTTGCCGGGAGCGAGATGGGACAGCCTTCGGACCGCTGCCGACGAATGCCGCCAGGTGCTCGCCGGTCAGCGTCGACCCCGCCGCCACCAGGTTGGCCGGGGTGCCTTCGAACACGATCCGCCCTCCGTCGTGGCCCGCGCCCGGTCCGAGGTCGATGATCCAGTCGGCGTGCGCCATCACCGCCTGGTGGTGCTCGATCACGATGACCGACTTGCCGGAGTCGACCAGCCGGTCCAGCAGCCCGAGCAGCTGTTCGAGGTCGGCCAGGTGCAGCCCGGTGGTCGGCTCGTCGAGCACGTAGACGCCGCCGTCTTCACCCATGTGCGTCGCGAGCTTGAGCCGCTGCCGTTCGCCACCCGACAACGTGGTGAGCGGTTGGCCGAGCCGCAGGTAGCCGAGCCCCACGTCGGCCATGCGCTGCAGGATCGCGTGCGCGGCCGGCGTATGCGCCTTGCCGGCGCCGAAGAAGCCGACCGCGTCTTCGACCGGCAGGTCGAGCACCTCGGCGATGTTGAGCTTGCCGAGCCGGTAGTCCAGCACCGACGCCTGGAACCGCCGGCCCTCGCACTCCTCGCAGATCGTGGTGACGCCGGCCATCATCGCCAGGTCGGTGTAGATCACCCCGGCGCCGTTGCAGGTCGGACAGGCGCCCTCGGAGTTGGCGCTGAACAGGGCGGGTTTCACGCCGTTGGCCTTCGCGAACGCCTTGCGGATCGGCTCCAGCAGGCCGGTGTACGTTGCCGGGTTGCTCCGCCGCGAGCCATGGATCGGCGTCTGGTCGACCGACACCACCCCGTCCCGGCCACACACCGAGCCGTGGATCAGTGAGCTCTTGCCCGACCCAGCCACGCCGGTCACCACCACCAGCACGCCGAGCGGGATGTCGACGTCGACGCCCTTCAGGTTGTGAGTGCGGGCGCCGCGCACCTTCATCACACCCGACGGCGTCCGCACCGACGGCTTCAGGGCGGCCCGGTCGTTCAGGTGACGCCCGGTGAGCGTGCCGCTGGCCCGCAGCCCCTCGACGGTGCCCTCGAAGACCACCTCGCCTCCGGCGGTGCCGGCGCCGGGGCCGAGGTCGACGACGTGGTCGGCGATCGCGATCGTCTCCGGCTTGTGCTCGACCACGAGGACGGTGTTGCCCTTGTCGCGCAGCCGCAGCAGCAGGTCGTTCATCCGCTGGATGTCGTGGGGGTGCAGCCCGATCGTCGGCTCGTCGAAGACGTAGGTCACGTCGGTGAGCGACGACCCGAGGTGGCGGATCATCTTGGTGCGCTGCGCCTCACCGCCCGACAGCGTGCCGGACGGCCGGTCGAGGCTGAGGTAGCCCAGTCCGATCTCCACGAACGAGTCGAGCGTGTGCCGTAGCGTCGCCAGCAGCGGCGCGACGGACGGCTCGTCCAGACCGCGCACCCACTCGGCCAGGTCGTTGATCTGCATCGCGCAGGCTTCGGCGATGTTGATCCCCTTGATCTTGGAGGACCGGGCGGCCTCGTTGAGCCGGGTGCCGCCGCACTCGGGACAGGCGGTGAAGGTGACCGCGCGCTCCACGAACGCTCGGATGTGTGGCTGCAGCGCGTCGACGTCCTTGGACAGGAACGACTTCTGGATCCGCGGGATCAGCCCCTCGTAGGTGAGGTTCAGGTTCCCGACCTTCACCTTGGTCGGCTCCTTGTGGAGGAAGTCGTGGCGCTCCTGCTTGGTGTAGTTGCGGATCGGCTTGTCCGGGTCGAGGAAGCCCGAGTCCGAGAAGATGCGCACCTGCCAGCCATCGGCCGTGTAGCCGGGGATCGTGAGCGCCCCCTCGTTGAGCGACTTGCTGTCGTCGTACAGCTGGGACAGGTCGATGTCGGTGACCGAGCCCATGCCCTCGCATCGCGGACACATGCCGCCGGTGACGGTGAAGACGCGCTTCTCGGACTTGCCGGTTCCTTTCTCGACCGAGAGCTGCCCGACCCCGCGGACCGACGGGACGTTGAAGGAGAAGGCGTTGGACGAGCCGATGTGCGGCTTGCCGAGGCGGCTGAACAGCACCCGCAGCATCGCGTTGGCGTCGGTCGCGGTGCCGACCGTCGAGCGGGAGTTGGCGCCCATTCGCTCCTGGTCGACGATGATCGCGGTCGTCAGCCCTTCCAGTACGTCGACTTCGGGCCGGGCCAGCGTCGGCATGAATCCCTGCACGAACGCGCTGTAGGTCTCGTTGATCAGCCGCTGCGACTCCGCCGCGATGGTGGCGAACACCAGCGACGACTTGCCCGAGCCCGAGACGCCGGTGAACACGGTCAGACGCCGCTTGGGGATCTCGACGGTGACGTCCTTCAGGTTGTTCTCGCGAGCGCCCTGGACGCGGATCAGGTCGTGGTTGTCTGCGGGGTGCTGGCTGGAGGAGGCCATGTTCACGCTCATGTCATCGAGTATCGACGGTTTGGGAAGAGAGCCCCGCGGGCGTCTCGGTCACCCACGGGGTCGAGCAGATTCTACTCCTGAAGCGTGGCTCAGCTACGGTCGCTTCAGGGTCAAGTCTTTCGTCGTGCAGCCGCCCGTCAATCGGTGCGTCGCCGGCTGCGCCACCTGGTGGCATACGGCAGTACGAACAAGTACAGACCGGTGAACATGAGCAAGGCGAGCGGGGGCAGCGCCAAGAAGCCCACCCAGACGGCAGTCTCCTTCCGTGCCAGGGCGACGATGTTGACGATGACGGCCACTGTAAAGGCAATGGACAGCCAGCGGTGGGTCTGCTGAACCCATTTGTTCCAGTTCAATGGGATCTCCTCTCGAGCAGGTCGACGAGCTTCTCGCTCATCATCTTCCAGCCGTAACGCGCGCCGGCGAAGTTCTGCTTCTGGTCCGGCTTGAAGCCCGACTGCACGAGGGACAGGCGCGTGCCCGACGCCGTGGGGGTGAGCGTGAACGTCACGACGGTGTCGATGTTGCCGACAACCCACGTGTAGCTGAGCTTCCTCTGCGCTTCGAGCTCGAGGAGTCGGCAATTCACGACGCCGTCCCAACCGGGCTGCGGCTGCGCCTTGAACGTGAACGCCGCCCCCGGCTCGAGCTTGAGATCGACGACGGGCAGGAGCCACTCCACGAGCAGTACGGGGTCGGTGAGCGCGCGCCACACCTTCTCCGGCGAATGACGCAAATCGAATTCGAGCGAAAGGGATTCAGTTTGTGATTGTGCGGTCTTGCCGGTGGGAATCATTGGTCCATCTTCTCCAGCAGTTGTTCAAGGCGATCGATGTGCTCCGTCCAGAAGGCGCGGTAGTGCGCGATCCAGTCGATGAGCGGCTTCATCCCGCGTGGCTCCACCCGGTAGTAGACACAGCGCCCCTCGCGCCGGCCGCTCACCAGGCCGGCGTCTTTCAAAATGGCGAGGTGCTGCGAGACCGCCGGCTGCGAGATGTCGAAGCGCGCCGTGAGGTCCTTCACCGCCGCTTCGCCACGCGAGAGCGACTCGAAGATCGCCCGGCGGCTGGAGTCCGCCAGTGCCTGGAAGATCTTGTCTTCGACCACGGCCGCGCTCTGCATCCGCGACGTATAAGTCGATGCTTATTGGTTGTCAACACGCGGATCGGGCCACCTGAGGTCTCACAAGCAGCCCAGCTCCATACCCCGGAGGATGGCGCGGGTGCGGTCCCGGACCCCCAGCTTGGAGAGGATGTTGGACGTGTGGTTCTTCACCGTGCCCTCGGCGGTCCCCAGCGCCTCGGCGATCTCCCGGTTGCTCAGGCCCCGGGCGATGAGCCGCAACACCTCCCGCTCCCGGCGCGTGAGGTCCTCGTGGCGCTCCGCGTGCGGAAAGTCCCGCGCCAGCTCCGCGAAGCCGCTCACCACCTGCTCGGAGAGCCCGGGCGGAGGCAGTGTCTCGCCGGCCGCGACCCGGTGGAGCGCCTCGGCGAGCTCGTCGCGCGTCACGTCCTTGAGCAGGAAGCCCTGGATCCCAAGCCGCAGCGCCTCCTGGAGCACCGCGTCCTCGTCGAACGTGCTGAGCAGCACCACGCGGCGCTCCGGATCCGTGCGCCGCAGAATGCGCAGGGCCTCCAGTCCGCCGAGCCGCGGCATCCGCACGTCCATCAACACCAGGTCCGGGTCCAACGTGGCCACCAGCCGTAGGGCCTCGTATCCATCGGACGCCTCTCCCACGACGCACAGGTCCGGGGTGAGCGCCAGCAGACCGCGAAGGCCCTCGCGCACCATGGCATGGTCATCCGCCAGGATGATACGGATCATGTCGATACTCCTCTCGCTGGCAGCCAGGCCACCAGCTCTACTCCCCCCCCGGGTTTCCACACGCAGTTCCAGGTTCCCGCCCAGCTGGGTGAAGCGCTCGCGCATGCCGGTGAGCCCCGCGCCGGGCTCGATCGTGGGCGCGCCCAGGCCGTCATCCCGCGCGTGAAGCAGGAGGGCCCCCTCATGGGTGGAGACGACGTCGATCCAAAGATGATGCGCGGACGCGTGACGCAGGGTGTTGGTGATGACCTCCTGGACGCAGCGCAGCAGGCAGTGGGCCGCGGCGGGCCCGGTGATGGAGAGTCCCTCCGGGACGCGCAGGTGCACCTCGAGCCCTGGCACCTCGTGCACCAGGGCCCGCAGGGCGGGCCCGAGCTGAAGCGGTCCCTCGCGCAGGGAGGACACCACCTCGCCCCGCTCGCGCTCGGCGAGCAGTTCCTGGGCGGCCTCGAGCCGCAGGTGCAGCCGGGCCAGCTCCCGCTGCCCGTCCATCGCGCGCTGCTGGAGGTGGGCCGCCGTGGCGGTGAACGACAGGAAGCCGGCATAGCCCGCCGCCGTCGACAGCGCGGGCAGGGGCGGCAGGAGGACGAGAAACAGGGCCAGGCTCGTGAGCACCAGCCCCGCGCACCACAGGACGGCGGGCCGCACGGGCAGGTACATGGGCGCCTGGCCGGAGACGATGGCGAGCAGCGCGCCCTCGAAGCCGGAGTCGCCGGTGGCGATCACGATCAGCGCCGCGATCGTCTGCACGCCCAGGCGCGAGAAGGCATGGCGCCCCACCTCGCGCGTGTTCAGCCAGAAGGCCACGCCAAAAACCAGATAGGCGATGAGCCACCCGAGCACGGAGGCATTGTACAGACGCTCGGGGGTGAAGCCGATTTCCGCCAGACCTTGCGTTCCCACCATGAGCCAGGTGAAGAGCGCGGAGACCCATAGGAGCGGATGGGGGGTAGGGGGCGACCGCATGCGGAAGGCCCAGTACCCTCATGTGGCGGGGGCGTCCCGCGAACGGGTGCTGGGTGGCACTAGTCACGCACGGGCGCCCCCCGATATTCACTGCGCCTGACCGAACGGAAAGACCTCGAACACGGTACCGTCAGTAGTAGATGTCGAAGATGGGCCGTTGCGTGGTGTTGAAGAAGTCAGGATAGATGGCAACGAAGTGGGAGCCCGTCCCCTGCGTGCTCTCGTAGGGAGACGCGCTCAGATCCGAGATCGAGTTCCCGCTCAGGGTACCCATCACCATGATGAATCCAGGGTAGAGGGTGAGCGAGTCCAGATCGACCGAGCCCGGACCCCCGCCCCCTCCTCCAGGGGGAACGAAGCCCCCCTCCAGGGACGACGTCCTCGTGGAGGCCAGGGTGCTCGGATCCAGACGATGCACGCGCACATGCGTCAGGTCCCCATAGAACCGGACCCACGCGCCCCAGGAGTAGGCCACCGCGAGTCCCTCGTCATTGGCCGCGATCGCGATCTTCGGCACGAGGTAGGAGGTCCCCAGCTCGACGCTCCCGGGGGTCAGCAGGCACGTGGCGGGCGAGACGATCTCACTCTCGACGACGACCCTGTAGAGAGGCACGAGGATGGGCTGGGACGGATGGGGCTCGGAGTCCTCCAGCACCTTGACCCGGTAGTTGCAGCCGTTCCGGGAGGTCTGGGCTTCGTTGATGACGGGCAGATCGGCGAGAGCCGGTGAACCGAGCAATGTGAACAGCCCGACGACAAGGGTTCCGAGTATGCGCATGGATATGACCTCCAAGAGATGAGTCCCGGTGAGGTCGTGCATCGTACGTGTCCCGGCACCCTGGAACATGTGCCGGAAGTCATGGATGTGCCGCTGCTACACCGGGCCCCTACCCTCGTGGGAGCACCCTGTCGATTCCGATGACCCGAATCCAGCCGCGAGAGTCTCTGTCGGCGTGAGGGCAAACTTCAGTCAACCAAGGCGGGATTCATGCTCCATTTCAAAAGTTCAAAGCTGTTTCTTCGCGCCACGTGCTCGGCTCTGTTGCTCACGGGCGCGTGCACTCCGGTGAGCAGTTCGCCTGACGGGCAGGACGACGTAACAGAGGCCGCCTCGAGTCCGTTGCTCATCTCCGGCGTGAGCTTCAAGACGGTGCTCGGCAACCGATACGTGGGCGCTCAAAACAACGGCGGCGGCGCGGTCATCGCGACAGCGACGACCGCGCAAGCGTGGGAGAAGTTCACGATCGATGACATCAACGGCGGGGCCCTCGAGAGTGGAGACTCGATCTTCATCACCGCGGGCACCGGGCAGTACTTTCAGGCCGCGAACGGCGGCGGCTCGACGCTGAACGCCGCCAGCTGGAATCGCCTTGGCTGGGAGACGTTCCGCATCGTCAAGCAGAGCGGGAGCGGCCCGATCGCCAACGGTGATATCGTCGGCCTGCAGACGGTAACGACTGGCAATTGGGTGTCGGCGGAGAACGGCGGCGGCAGCACGGTGTTCGCGTATGGCGCCGCGTTCGGCTCGTGGGAGCAGTTGACGATCTCTGGCTTGTCCGGAGGCACGCCGCCTCCTCCTACGCGCTGTGACTCTCCCGGCCTCGTCTGGAAGACTGCCAACAAGACCAACTACACGTCGTACCCGGATCCGGGCAGCGAGGAGTGCACCAAGTACAACGGCTGCACGTGGGCAGGGCAGTTCGCGGCGTGCGAAGGGAAGAAGTCGGAGGCGTGGGTGGCGGCGCACAACATCGCCGCGGTGTTCCCCAACATGAACGCGCTCAAGCTCCATGACCTTTGCTTGAAGTCCGGCTCGAAGACCATCGTGGTCACCGTGCTCGACACGTGCGCCGACTCGGACTGCGATGGTTGCTGCACCCGGAACAAGGGGAACGCCGACGCGCTGATCGACCTCGAGAGCTATACCAACGCGCGCTGGGGTGTCCCCGACGGCAGCATCCAATGGGCGGACCTCGGTCCGACCCAGGGTAGCGGCTGCAACTGATCGGATTATCCTACTTCGCGACCTTCCAGACTTGGCCGGCGTTGCGCCAGTAGACGCCGTCCGCGTCCACCGAGATGATCTCGGGCGTGCGCGTCTGGGGAGTCGACACGGTGGCCAACCTGTTGTTGGGCTCCCAAGCTGTCAAGGCGATCCCGTCTTCGCCTCCCGAGACCCAGCGCGACTACGAAATCCTGACGAACGAGACGGGCGGGTGCCCATCAAGGCGTGGACGGTGGGCGTGCCGTAGCTCAAGCACATGCCGCCGAGGCCGTGCTCCTGGGGTTGTGGGGCGTCCTGGAAGTGGGCTGGCTCGAGCGGATGCCTCCCGAGGTGCGCCGCCAGTCCGGCGGCGAATTTCACGGAAAAGGCACTTTTTTGTTTCGCCGTGTTTACACAAATGCACTCCCTGTGTAACATGGCTTCACCCTTTGTCGGGGAAAACACGTTTCTTGAGGGGGAGTTCATGTCCAAGCAGATCAAGGGTCTTGGGATTGTTCTGGCGGGCGCGCTGATGGTGGGTTGTGGCGGCATGGAGCCGCAGGAGCACCAGGGCGATGAGACGGGTGCTCCAACGGAGGCCGGCGTCGGTCAGGTCGAGGGCGCGGTGGAGATCGCTCGCATCGGCGCGAATGAGACCCGGGACTTCCCGACCTGGCTGTTCGGCAACACGACCTGGCGCGTCTACAACCCCTCCTCCGTGGCCGTCCCGTTCCTGGTGTGGTGCGGCAGCATCACCTACAACGGCGTCGTCAATCCCGGTCAGGCGCAGCAGCAATCGTGGCCGTGTGGCGCGCCCGGCACCCGGCTGTACATCCGCAACAACGGGTCGAATGCCAGTACGCAGTTCATCGACGTGCAGACCTCGTGAGTCCATCCGCGCGCTGCCCATGACGTGGGGCCGGGGAGCGCTCAGGCGCGCCGGGAGCGCTCACCCCGGACCATCGCCGAGCCGATGAGGTGCGCGAGCCGAAGTGCCTCGGGCACCTGGCCCTTGTCCGTCAAACGTCCGAGGGCCCGTGCCACCCTCGAGTCCTCAGGAGCGGTCTTCCATAAGTAGAGGATCATCCCGAGCAACACCTGACTGTCGAGCAGGGTGATGAAGAGCAGCCGCACGCGCTGATCCGTCCGGGTCCACTCGAGGCCGCCCGCCCAGCCCCGCATGGGAATCGACCGTACAGCTTGCGGGTGGCGTTCACTTCGCGCGTACGGGCCGGCGAGGACGTGAGGGCGCGGAAGGCCGCGCCGCGTCGCCTTTCCGAGCGGTGTCCCAGGCGGCCACCACGCGCTTGGGCGCGACGCGCCGCCACGCCTCGACGAGAAGTTTCTCGAGGAGTGCGCGGTCCACGCGCTCGAGCTCGACGCTCGTCCACCCTTGGTGTCCCCAGGGCGTCACCGCGAAGACGTCGGGCTGCATCCGCACGAAGGCATCCTGCTCCTCGAGGGACAGCTTGAGCACCGCGCGCTTCTCCTTCACCCAGAGTGTCGCGAAGATCTTCCCCCGCACGCGGAGCGACGGCTTGCCGAAGTGCTCCTGTTCCTCGGCCTCGGGGAGCGACAGCGCCAGCTTGCGAACCTCGTTGAGTGAGAGCACGGCGGCGAGCCTACCCGCTCCGACGCGCGCCTCCCAACCCGAGAGCGTCGTTGGGGCGGGCAAGGTGCTGAAGACCCAGAGCCAGGCGGCCGCCCTGGCTGCGAGCGGTGCGGGGTCGATGAAGATGCGGTAGTCACGGACCTTGCCATCGCGGAAGCGGAAGATGACGGAGCAGGGGAGCGCCACGACCGAGCCATCCTTCAGCTCGTTGATGACCTCCGACTCCATGACGATCGTGTCCTCCTGCTCCCAGGTCTGATGGACCTCGAAACGAACCCCTTCGAGATGTCCAGGTGGGTCGACAGTGCCGATTGACGGAGCGCCTCCTTACCGATGGTTTGCTCGGAGCTCCCGTAGCGGTAGTAGACGTCATCCGTGCAGCAGGTCAGGACGGCGACGCGCATGTTCTCGCTGGGGCCCATGTATTCCTCGCGTGATGGTTCTGGGAGTTGGACCCGGCACGCGTGAAATGTGACAGGCGCCCCGGCATGGCTGGGCAGGCGAGTTTCAGAGGGGGCGACGAAATACTTCTAGAACGTCACCACGATGGACTCGGCGCTGCGCTTCGCGGGCCCGTGGAACACGGCCTCGATGTTGTTGCCGTCCGGGTCGAGCACGAAGGCGGCGTAGTAGCCCGGGTGGTAGGTGCGGAGGCCCGGCGCGCCGTTGTCGCGGCCGCCATTCGCGAGCGCGACGGCATGGAAGCGGTCGACCATTGCCGAGTCCCTCGCCTGGAACGCGAGGTGCACTCGCCCGGTCAGCTCGCCCCGCGCCGCGGCGGAGGTCGCGCTCGAGACGAAGAGCTCGTCAGTCCAGAAGTAGTCGTCCGCTTCTCCCGACAGCCCGATGCCGAGTGACTCGAACACGGCCTTGTAGAAGCGCTTGCTCGCCGGCAGGTCGCGAACGACTAGCTGGAGATGGTCGATGAGCCGCCCACGGTGCAGTTGGTTCGTTTCCATGGGAGGCAGTGTGTCTCAATGCCTCCGGACGGGCCACCGAAGGATGACGTCCTCGCCTCCTTCGTGGCGGAGACCGGGCCGAGGAAGGAGCTCTTGTACCCCTCTCCCTTCGGGAGAGGGACGGGGGAGGGGACCCGGGCCCCAGGTTGAGCCCGAGCCCCCCGAGGCCGTTCAGCCCACCACCAGGTTGATGATGCGGCCCGGCACGTAGACGAACTTCTTCTCTGTCTTGCCCTGGGTGTGGGCCAGGACGTTGGGATCATTCGCGATGGCGGCGCGCACATCCGCCTCGGTGGCATCGCGGCGCAGCTTCACCTTGCTGCGCAGCTTCCCGTTCACCTGCACGCCCATCTCGACGACATCGTCCACGGTGAGGGCCGGGTCGTAGGAGGGCCAGGGCTCGTAGGCGAGGGTCTTCGTGCCGCCCAGCCGCTCCCACAGCTCCTCGGCCAGGTGGGGCGCGAAGGGAGACAGGAGGAGCGCGAACGTCCGCGCCACGTCGAGCGGCACGCGGGGAAGCTCGGCGAGCTTGTTGGTGAGGATCATCAGCGCGCTCACCGCGGTGTTGAGCCGCAGCGCGTCGATGTCCTCGCCCACCTTCTTCACCGTCTTGTGCAGCAGACGGAGCGACTCCTCGTCGAGCGTGGCCTCGGCGGCTCCGGGCTCCTCGCGCACGAAGGCGAGCGTGTTCCAGGCGCGCTCGAGGAAGCGCCGCACGCCGGTGACGCCCTGGGTCTGCCAGGGCTTCACGGCCTCGAGCGGGCCCATGAACATCTCGTACACGCGCAGCGAGTCCGCACCGTGCCGCTGGACGACCTCGTCCGGGTTGACGACGTTGCCGCGCGACTTGGACATCTTCTCGTTGTTCTCTCCGAGAATCATGCCCTGGTGGACGAGCTTGCCGAAGGGCTCGGGGTGCGAGACGACGCCGCAGTCGAAGAGCACCTTGTGCCAGAAGCGGGCGTAGAGCAGGTGGAGCACGGCGTGCTCGGAGCCGCCGACGTACAGGTCCACCGGCATCCACGCGTCATAGGCCTCCTTGGAGAAGGCGGCCTGGGTGTTGTGCGGGTCGAGGAAGCGCAGGTAGTACCAGCACGAGCCGGCCCACTGGGGCATGGTGTTCGTCTCGCGGGCGAACCACTTGCCGTCCTTCTGGAAGAAGCGCCAGTCGAGCGCGCGCGACAGCGGCCCGGCGGGGTCGTCCGAGGGCTTGAAGTCCTCGAGCTCGGGCAGGCGCACGGGCAGCTCGCTCTCCGCCACGGCGATGGGCTGGTCATGGCGCACCGTGTGCGGGTGCTTGCGCGGATCCGTGGAGCCGGGAGGCAGCTCCACGGGGAAGTAGACGGGAATGGGCTCGCCCCAGTAGCGCTGGCGGGAGAAGACCCAGTCGCGCAGGCGGTACTGCACCCGGCGCGTGCCCAGGCCCTTGCCTTCCAGGTGGGAGATCATCGCCGCCTTGGCCTCGGGCGTGCGCTGGCCGTCGAGGAACCCCGAGCGGACGGCCACACCCTCCGCGGTGAAGGCCTCGGTCCAGGAGGCGGTGTCGTGGAGCTGGCCGTCCGGCGAGACGACCTCCACCACCGGCAGCCCGAAGGCCCGGGCGAACTCGAAGTCGCGCTCGTCGTGCGCGGGCACGCTCATGATGGCGCCCGTGCCGTAGGAGCCCAGCACGAAGTCCGCCACCCAGATGGGCAGCCGCGTCCCGGTAATCGGATGCAGCGCGTAGGCGCCGGTGAACTCGCCCGTCTTCGTCTTGGTGAGCGCCGTGCGGTCCATGTCGCTCTTGCTGACGACGGAGTCCCGGTAGGCGAGCACCTTCCGCCGGTGCTCCGGGGTGACGAGCGACTCGAGCAGCGGGTGCTCGGGGGCGATGACCATGTACGTGGCCCCGAAGAGGGTGTCCGGGCGCGTGGTGAAGATGCGGAGCTTCTCGCTCCGGCCCTCCAGGGCGAAGTCCACCTCGGCGCCCTCGCTGCGGCCGATCCAGTGGACCTGCTTCTCCTTCGTCTCCGGCCAGTCGAGCCCCTGGAGCTCCTGCGCCAGCCGGTCCGCGTAGGCGGTGATGCGCAGCGTCCACTGGCGCAGCGGCAGGCGCACCACCGGGTGGCCTCCGCGCTCGCTCTTGCCGTCGATGACCTCCTCGTTGGCGAGCACGGTGCCCAGCGCGGGACACCAGTTCACTGGCAGCTCGGCCTGGTAGGCGAGCCCGCGCTCGAAGAGCTTGAGGAAGATCCACTGCGTCCACCGGACGTAGGCCTCGTCCGTGGTGGCCAGCTCGCGCGACCAGTCATACGAGAAGCCGAGCGACTTGAGCTGCCGCTTGAAGGTGGCGATGTTCTTCGCCGTCGTCTGCGCGGGGTGGGTGCCGGTCTCGATGGCGTGCTGCTCGGCGGGAAGGCCGAACGAGTCCCAGCCCATGGGGTGGAGGACATCCACGCCGCGCATGCGCTGGTAGCGCGCCACGATGTCCGTGGCGGTGTAGCCCTCCGGGTGGCCCACGTGGAGGCCCGAACCGGACGGGTAGGGGAACATGTCGAGGATGTATGCCTTGGGGCGGCCGGGATGACGGCGCGCCTCGAAGGTCTTCTCCTGCTCCCAGCGGGCCTGCCACTTGGGCTCGATGGACGAGGGATCGTACTTGGGACGCTCGGTGGACATGGCGGCCGTATGTAGCACGACGCCCGGGGCGAGCAGCAGGGGACTCGGGGGCGCGCATGAGCACGGGCTCACGTCATGACGATGCCGCCGGTGGCGCCAATCGACTGGCCGGTGACCCAGCGGCTGCTCTCCGAGGCGAGGAACGCGACGACGTCCGCGACATCCTCGGGCTGGCCCGTGCGCCGCAGTGGGGTAGCCCGGACGAACGCCTGGACGCCCTCGGGCGAGCTGTTCGCCGTCATGTCCGTCTCCACCATGCCGGCGAAGATGGCATTGACGGTGATGCCCCTCGGCCCGAGCTCCGCCGCGAGGCCGCGCGTGAACGCCTCCACGGCGCCCTTGCTCGCCGCGTACACGCTGAGCGCCGGAAAGGGCGAGCGGCTGGAGGCCGAGGTGATGTTGATGATCCGGCCACCCTGACCCAGGCGCCGTGCCGCCTGCTGGCTGGCGCTCACGACGCCCCATAGATTGACGTCCATGATGCGCTGGTAGTGCGCGCGATCCACGGCGTCGATGGGACGGAACTCGAGGATGCCCGCGTTGTTGACCAGGATGTCCAGCCGCCCGAAGCGAGCATCCGTCTGCTCGAAGAGGTGCTTCACCTGCGCCTCATCGGCCACGTCCGCGCGCTCGACGAGCACCTCGCCTCGGGCGCGCTGGATCTCCTCGGCCACCTTGAGGGCGCTCTCCTCGTTGCGCGTGTAGTTGATGACGACCTTCGCCCCCTGGGCCGCCAGCTTCCGTGCGATGCCCGCGCCAATCCCGCGCGAGCCTCCCGTGACGATGGCGACCTTTCCTTCGAGTCCGTGCATGTGTACTCCCCTGAGATATGGCTTCTACCTGGTCCGCGTGCCCTGGGAGTGACTCCCTCCATCACCCCGCGGGCCGCCTCCCTGCTACCCGGTCGTCAGGGCATGGCGAGCGCGACCAGGGCCCAGAGCGCCTGATGCACCAGCACGATGGTCCAGAACACCACCTGGAACGAGACTTTGCGGGTCTTGTGGCGGAACTTCTGTTGGGCGATCAGTGCTCCCGGCCAGCCGCCCAGCAGCTCGAACATGTGCAGCATCGCCTCCGACGTGCGCCAGGCGCCGCGCGTGGCGCTCCGTTTGTCGTCCCAATAGAGAGCGAAGGTCAGCAGGCTGACCACGGGGTATGCCAACAACGGCCAGACCGGGCGCCCCGCGAGGAACTGCCGGATACCGACGAAGGCCGGCAGCGCGCAGAGTGCCAGGAAGATCGCCAGCTTCACCGTCGGCTCATGCGATGAACGGCCTTCCATCCGCGGTTCGCGGTCGAGGTCCGGCTCATCGATGGCCAGCCCGGCCAGGTAGGCCTGCTCGGCACGCGGGCGGCCCTGTGCGTCCTTGCCGGCGACGAAGTTCACCTGATCCCCGGTCTGCGGACGCCGGTCGCCGCGAAACACGGAGATGTGCAGGAAGACCTCTTGCCCACCTGTCTTGGGCCGGATGAAGCCGAAGCCCTTGTCGTCGTTCCAGCGGCTGATCACGCCAGGGATTTTCATATGACCTCACGCGGAGTGCGTTGGGATACGCACTCTAGCGGCTGACGTGTTGCCGAGCACATCTGGGCTGGCCCCAGCGCAGGGGCCACCCCAGCGCGCGTGGTGTTGAGCCCCAAGCCGTTACGGTGCCCCGAAGCCCCCCTACGTCAGGGGAGTTGACGCTGGGAGTCGGCTCCAGGATAACCACTTCCCAAGACAGCCCGCTTCGAGCCGGGCGATGAGCCCTTCTGTGAACCATGCGCCTGTATCAGGTGCTCGTCACCGACGTCAGCCACCTGCCCTGGCAGGAGCAGGTCGCGCCTCCGGCGGCGCCGGGCCTCAGCGCGAAGCCTGTGCGGCCTTCACCTCGCGCGCGTGCTTCAGGTCTTCCAGGAAGAAGGCCTCCATCCGCCGTGCGGCCTCGTTGTCCTGGAGCACCAGCGAGCCTTCCTCGAGCATGTTGAAGGACAGCGGGTCGTAGTTGATGGAGCCCACCAGCACCAGCTGGTCATCCACCAGCATCGTCTTCGCGTGCATCATCGATGGCTGGTACTCCCAGATGCGCACGCCCGCGGCCCTCAACTTGTCGTAGGTCGCGCGCTGGGCCACGGTGATGGCCGCGTGGTCGTTCTTGTCCCCGGGCGCGAGCACCCGCACGTCCACTCCCGCCCGGGCCCGCTCCACCAGCAGCTCCATGAGAGCCTCGTTCGGCGTGAAGTACGCCTGGGCGATCCACAGCCGCTTGCGCGCCGCGCGCACCATCAACTGCGTGAGGCGCTCGGCCCGCGTGAGCTCGGGGTTCGCCGTGCTGCCGATGAAGGCTGCCCAACCCTCACTCGCCTCGTCCAGTCCGGGCTCCGGCCTGTCGAGCCCCGGGAAGTCGCTCGCGGGCAGCAGCTCGCCCGTCGTCTCCTGCCAGTTCTCCGCGAAGGCCTGCTGGAGCTGCGCCACCACCGGGCCCTCCACCCGCGCGTTCGTGTCGCGCCACTCCTTCTCGTTGCGCGCCTCCCCCAGCCACTCGTCCTGGATGGCCACTCCACCGGTGATGCCCACCCGGCCGTCCACGACAATCACCTTGCGGTGGTTGCGCGCGAGGTTCTCGTCCGCCGGCAGCGGGCGGAACAGGTGCGCCTTGCACCCGGCCGCTTCCAGCCTCGGCTTCACCTTCTTCTCGAAAGGGGCGCTGCCCAGCGGATCCACGAGCACCCGGCAGGCCACTCCCGCCCGGGCCCGCTCGGTGATGACGGAGAGCAGCCGCTCGGAGGCCTCTCCCGGGCGCCAGATGAAGATGACGATGTTCATCGAGGAGCGCGCGCGCGACAGTTCCTCCACCATCACGTCGAAGACGGCGCCGTTGTTGGCCCAGCGCAGGCGATTGCCCGGCACCATGCGCACGCCCACCGTCTGGTAGAGCGCCGTGGCGAACCCCGCCCCCCGCGAGTCCACCTCCGCGCGCAGCTGGAAGGGTTTGGATGACTCCTTCGTGGTGAACACGGCGCACCCCGACGTCATCACGGTGGCTGCCGCTACCACCATCGCCCACCTTCGTCCCCGCCCCATGTCCCGCCTCCCGAGGTCAGGAGGTAGCCATGCGGCCCGGGGTCGTCATCCCCCGGAACAGGTCGGCTGTCGTGGCGTCCTACCCGGTCGCTCGGTGGGTTGTATGTCTCACCCGCGGCGCCTTCTCACTGCCGGGACACGCGCTGGGTGATGCGGAGCGGCCCTGAAAGTTCCACACCCCAGTCATTCGACGACTCGGCGATCCAGTCGCGGCTGCGGTGTCCGCGGCTGTGCTTCGCCGGGAGCAGGGACGAAATCCGTTACGGCAAGGAGTGGGGCGACGTGCTCGTCAGCCTGGCGGGGCCCCTGCTCCAAAGACGCTCGGAGCTCGAGGCGCTCGGGTGGGAGGTCCGCATCCTCGACGAGCTGGACCACACCGCGGCCATGCAGCCCGGGAACGTGCCGCCGCTCCTACGGTCCTGGCTGCTCGAGGTTTACTCAAGTACGCCACACACTCCAGGGGCCGGGCCACCGCGAGCGTGGAAGCCGCCGTGGAGCGCAGGTTCCCGCGAGGGAGCAGCCATCGAGGAGGGGTTGGGCTGAGGGGGCGATGGGGTCACCTCGTCGCCCGGGTCCGGCGGCGGGTGGGGCTTGGCGTCCCCCTCCTTCTCTGTTCCTCCCGCGCCTCCAGTCCCCTCCGGGGCCGCGGGCTCCTCCGGCTTGGGTGGGGGCTCGGAGCCGCCCGTGCCCGGCCCCGAGGAAGTGCCCCCCGCGGGCTGGCCCGCATCCGGCGGGGTGGGCTTGGCGGGTGGCTGGCCCGCATCCGGCGGGGCGGGCTCGGCGGGTGGCTGGCCCGCATCCGGCGGCTCGTCCACCGTCCCCGCATCCACCGCCTCGGGCTTCGTGTCCGCCTTCGCCTTTTCCCCGCCAGCGGGCTTCTTCCGGGAGGGCGCCGGCTTCGCACGGGGGGGAGGGGCCTCTTCCCGCCCGGCCCCGCCGATGCCGGGCTGCTCCACCGCGGGGACGCCTCCCGGAGTGCGCCGCAGCACCGTCCACCACACCGCGCCGAATACCCCCGCGGTGAGGAGGGCCACGAACAGCACGGCGCCCCACCGCCGCCCCTTTTGCCTCGGATGCGGCGCGCGCTCCCGCCTCACGGGCGGCGCGCGCGTCAGGTGCGGCTCGGCTTGACGCTCGGCGAGCGCGGCATCGATGGCCTGGAGGAGCCGCGCCACGTCGGTGCGGAAGCGCAGGTCGCTCACCTCGATGGCATTGCGCCGGGCCAGCGCGGAGAGGTCGGGCGGGAGCTCCTCCTCCGGGGGCATGCTCGCGCCGTCCACCAGCACGGGGATGACACGAACCCCGCGCGAGAGCGCCGTGGCCAGCTCCAGCCGCACGAAATCCTTGGGGTTGTCCAGCCGGCGCCGCCCCTGCCGGTCCTTCGCGGTGAGCCACTGCGGCCCGATGACGGCGATGAGCACGCTGCTGGCGCCAATCGCCTCCTCGATGGCCTTCACGAAGTCCGCCCCGAGCTCTATTGCCTCGATGTCCCGGAAGACGAGCTGCTCGCCAAAGTGGGCCACCAGGTGGTCATACAGCCGGCCGGTATGTCCGGGGCTGTCCTCCCGCCGGTAGCTGACGAAGATACGAGCCATGCCCCCTCCTCTCGCTCAGTGCCGGCGCTGGCGCGTCCGGGCCTCCCGAGCGTTGCGGTCATGCCGCGCGTGCAGCCGCGTCAGCGCGTCCTTCATCTCCCGCACCCACCCCGTCAGCTCCATCTGCAGGACGAGCTCGGTGCTATCCCTGAGCAGCTCGAAGTTGCGGCGGCGCCCCTGCTCCTCGATGGACAGCGCGCTCCACCAGGCCTTGATGTTGTCCAGGTCCGTGGCGGACTGGTGGTACTTCATCAACCGGTGCTCGGCCTGCAGGGTGCCCAGCCACGCGGTGACGGACGTCACCAGCGCCGTCGTCAGCGCCACCCACAGCGTCAGCCCCACCGCGCCCAGCACCGTGCCCACGCCGCCCGCCACGATGATGAGCCACTGCAGCCGGTGCGATCGCCTGTCCAGCTCGTCGATGCGGCGGCGGTAGTAGGCGAGCTGGTCATTGAGCCGCACGCGCAGGTAGCGCGAGGCCGTCAGCGGGCTGAAGCCGTCATCCCCCTCCGCCAGCGTGTCCGGCGGGGGCAGCCGTCCCCGGTAGGAGCGCAGGGCGGAGACGTTGGCCTCCGTCTGCATGAGCTGGCGGCTGATGGACTTCATCCGGCTGGCCAGCCGGCGCTCGCGGCTGATGCGGCCCGTGCCCGGCGCGCCCCGGGTGCTGAGGAGGCAGCGGTAGCGGTAGATTTCCCGCTTGAGCGCCTCGGCGTGGGCGCGCAGCAGAATCCAGCGGGCGCCGGACTTGAAGCGGCTTGCGGCGGCCACCAGCGCGGTGACGGCCGCGGCCAGCGCCACCACCAGCACTTGTAGCACGTCCTCCAGCACGCCCCCCGTCAGCATGGGCGTGAGGGCGCCCCCGGACGCCACCCGGGCGAGCTGCGTCTGGAGGAGTGCCGCCAGCGTGCCCAGCAGGCCCAGGGTGAGAATCCAGAACTGCATCCGCTGGAAGAGGCGCTGCTGGCGCCGGGCGTTGGCGTCGTAGTCCGCGAAGCGCTGCCAGGCCAGCTTGAGGATGGAGTCCTCGCGCAGCTCGCGCTTGAGCAGCCGCTCGAAGTCCTGCGGCGGGCCGTCCAGCGGGAAGCGGCACAGGTCTCCATCGGCGATGATTTCCGCGAGGACCGGGTCCGCCACGGGCGACAGGGGCTGGCTCATCAGCAGGGCCAGCGCGTTCGCCAGCCGGCCGCTGCCCTCGATCACCACCACGGGCCAGCCCTGGCGCACCGCGCGCAGCACCTCGTCGCGCGAGATGTCCCCGCCGTTGACGAGCACCACCGTCACCGGCAGGCCGTCGGCGAGCGCGGAGGCGAGCGCGAAGAGGGTGGGTGTCTCGCCGCCCCAGGTGTCCGTCTCCACGAGGACGAAGTGGGTGTGGTGCTCGTCCAGGGGCGCGCGGCCGTCCGCCTCCGCCGGGGGGCCGCCCGGAAAGGTGACGAGGTCCGCCGGGGCCACGCCCACCAGGGGCGAGCGGTAGCCGAGGTCCGCCACGCCCCGCCCCATCAGGGCCATCACCCCCGAGTGGGTGCCGCCGTCGAGGATGAGGGCGCCCGTCTCCGCGGCGCTGCGGGCCACCGCCTGGCCGAGGAGCTGCGCCAGGCGCTCGTTGAGCTCGGGCGCCATCCCCTCCGCGCCGCCCAACAGCAGCAGCAGCCCCTGGTGCGGGGGCAGGCGCAGGGCGCGCAGCACGGCGTGCGGAGGGGCCTCGGGCGCGACGCGCACCCAGCGGGCCGGGTGTCCGTTGGGAAAGTGGATGGTGCCGGCGCGCGGCTCGGGCTCGAAGGTGTGCGTGTGCTGCAAGGTCTTCCCCCGCAGCCAACGGTAGGGGCGCGTGCCCGCCCCATCATCCGCCCCCCGGGGCTGTCCCGCCGGGGGCTCCAGGCGCCGGGGCGCTGCCTGCCCCTCCCATGGAGGCGAGGGGCGCGTTCAGCCGCCAACGTCACGTCACCTCTCCCCCTCATGCGAGCCCCCGCCTCCGCGAGGTGCGGGCTCACAATTCTCCCCGCCGCAGTTCGCCGTCAGCACCTCGAGGAACTTCCAGGGCTGGTGGCTGGGCAGCAACTTCCGCTGGGCCTGGCAGATGTGCTGGCGTTGCCGTTGGGGGAGCCGCGGCTGGCAGAGTGCTCGGGCCACGGCCCGGACGAGCGGTTCGCATCCGGCGTCCTCTCCTTGGGTGCAGAGCTCGCTCTCCCCCCGTGAAGGTGGGCACCTGGTTGCGCTTCTCAGCGGCGCGGCAGACCCGCCTTGACGTCGCGGACGAGGTCCACCAGACGGGGACCGAGTTCACCCATGAGCCGCTCGCGAGACAGCTGGGACGATGGGCCTCCGCAGTTGAACGCCAGAATCTGACCGCCATCGGGCGGGATGAGGGCGACGCCCACGGCATTCACGTCCGAAGTCCACTCGCCAACGGAGAGCGTGAACCCATGGGTCCGGTACTCCTCGAGGGCCTGCTCGATGCCGGCGCGGAGGCGCGGCCACTGGTCCGGATCCTGTCTGGCGATGCGCTCCATCATGACCTGTTGTTCCAACTCGGGCAGGGCGGCGAGCAGCGCCCGCCCCATGGCCGTGGTCGCCAACGGGATGCGTGAGCCGACGTCGAGGCGCACGGTCACCGCTGAGTTGGAGCGGCAGTGCTCGACGTACACCATGCTGAGCCGGTCTCGGGTGCCCAGGGAGACCATGGCGTTGACCTGGTCGGCCATCTCCTGCATCAGGGGCCTGGCCATCTGGCGGGCGTTCATACTGGAGAGCGCCGCGTAGCCCAGCGACAGCACCCCCGTGCCGAGCTGATACTTTCCCAAGCGCTCCGAGTATTTGAGATAGCCGAGTCGGGTCAGGGTATGGGTGAGCCGGGAGATGGTCGGCTTGGGCAGGCCGGTGCTGGCCGCGAGCTCCCGGTTCCCGAGCAGCGGGGTGTGAGGCGTGAACGCACGGAGCACCTCGAGCCCGCGCGCCAGTGCCGTCACGAACTGGCGGTCCTTGGCCTCTTCCTCGTCTGGATCGTGCAGGAGCCCCACGTCGGGTGCCGCGGAGTCCTTCAGGGGAACGGGAAGATCGGAGAAACGGAGCATGGCCGTCCTGGTGTCCTGGTATTTACGGGAGTCAGGACGATAGGAGGCCCAAACACTTCGGGTCAACGTGGGCGGAACCTGGTTTCGCATCGTGGGCGAAACCCTGTTTCGCCTGGCGAAATTCGAAGCTCGGCCAGAGCCTCGTGGGCTCCTCCAGGCGCGCGAACACCGAGGAGCCCACGCCGTCCTCGTGGCTATGGCTGGGTGAACTGCGTCAGCCAGTTCAGGTTGGTCCTCAATGACCAGCCGTAGGTGCCGGTGCGCCACTTCTGGTCCAGGGTGAGGCCGACGCAGCCTCCCTGACGCATGTAGCAGTGGTCGGCGATACCATCCGAGGCCTCGGAATTCTCCACGATGTACCAGCCGCTGTTGTTGCTACGGAAGCAGGAGGTCGCCAACGGGCACGACAGCCCCGTCATCTCCTGGATCTGGCTGCGCACGGTGAGCTCGGTCGAGCCCATGAACGCGTCGTTCTCTCCATTCACGACCCGGAGACGGTCGCTCGGCAGCGAGCGGTTGCCGTTGGCGACGCAGGAGCGAAGATCATAGACGGAGTACGCGACGCCCGCTCCCAGCCCATAGGCGGCCTGCACCCGGCTGTCATGATTCTTGGCCAGGATGGCCATGATGGACCCCTGGCTGAAGCCGGCCACCACAACGCCCTTGGAGCAATCCGCCTTGGCGCGCGAACAGACCGTGTTGATGGCGCTGGTCGAGCGGGTCGAATCGAAGATGCACCTGGCTCGGCTCTCGAGCGTGGAGCAGGTGCCAAAGGTGGCGTTGTCATACTCGACGGTGGCCGCGACATAGCCACGGCTCGCCATCTCCTCGACGGCGGCCATCGCCGAGGCGTGATCGTACCCCTCCGTGGTGCCCACCGTGTAGATGAACACCGGGTACCTGCTCTGTGAGGACAAAGGCTCCTTGCCGATGATGCTGTACGTCGTGCCACAGATGGAGCCACTACCGCCCCGATACGTGGCCGTGAAGCTGGTCAGACTCTGGGCCAGTGCGGAGGAGCTCCACGCCATGGACAAGAGCAGAGCAACGAGGAGCCTGGAACCTGCCGTCGCTTTCATGACTTCTCCCTTTGCCTGGGGAGGCAGACCGCATTCCCAGACAATCGGATACACTACCGATGAAAGAAGGAAAATCAAGTCATGACCGCCAGAGCGGTGTTGCAAACACAGCCCGTTTCGCCATGCGAAACAAAGCCATGATTCACATTCCATTTCGCTATGCGAAATGGGACCACGGCGGCCGAAGGCGCGGCTCACGGAAGGAGCCGCGACACCAGCGTCCTGGCAATATTCGCATGGCATTGGTTGTCGGTCCGCGTCATGCCAATGCGCCATGATCTCGGATAAGGATTCATGCGCATCTAGAGTTCCCGCCACTCGCGGACACAGGAAGGAAATACCCGAATCATGATGAACGACTCCCCCAGGCTCGAGCAGCGCGGTCACGTGATGCCACTCATGATTTCTTGCGTGCTGGCCCTCTTCTTCCTGCTGCCGCAGAGGGCGCTCGCACAAACGGATGCGCGGGACTACGAGGCTGGTATCTACCTGCCTTCGAATACCCTGATGCTCAACGCCTACTTGCGCTACTCGGCCACGTCGGACCAGCAGATCGCCTCGCAGACCACGATGGTGCTGCGCGGGACCTACCTGCTCAAGTACGGCAACATCGGCCTGGCGCCCATCGATGTCATCTTCGCCGCCGCGAACGTGAACATCACGAGCGCCGCGACGGGTGGCCAGCAGGTTGGCATGACGGGCATCTCCGACCCGATCTACGCGCCGACCATCGGGTACGGCTTCAACGAGCAGTCGGACCACCCCACGGCCCTCGCGGGTACCCTGTACGTGACCATTCCCGTCGGCGAGTACGACCCGAATCGAGGCCCGCTCAATATCGGGCAGAACCGCTGGGTCTTCCGGCCACAGCTCTCGATCTACCAGCGGTACAAGATCCTCACCGCGCAGCTCGTTGGGAACGTGGGCTTCACCACGACGAATGACGACTTCCGCCTCAACGTGGCGCCCGCGGGTGCCCCCCCGACACTGGTCCAGTTCGAGAACAGCCGCGAGCTGTCCTACGGGTTCGAGGGGCACCTCGCGGTCGACCTCTCCAAGAGCTTCTACATCGCCCTCTCCTACTTCCTGACAGCCAACGGGAAGCAGAACCTCCGGGCCGATCTGGAGGGTCAGCAGCTCAACCGGGTCCTGTCGGAGAAGCAGACCGTCCAGACCGTGCGCCTCTCGCCGACCATCCGGTTGAATCCCTCGTCACTGCTCATGCTGCAATACCAGAGGGACTTCAGGGCGACCGGTGGCGCCTCCAGGAATCAGGCCTACCAGATCCGGTTCACCCACTTCTTCTGACGTGGAGCCACGCCCTCGTAGAAGATGGGCTTGCCCCGGTTACGTGGACAGACGGGCCACGCGCTTGCCAAGGTGCTCCGCGAAGCCGGCCTGGTGTGGACGCGCACCGAAGGCGTCGTCCACATGAACGCCCCGCGCCGGGCGGAGCTGGACCAGCGATTCCCCGGGCTCCAGGATGCGCTCCTGCGGGCGCCCTCGAAGACCGGGGCTTGGACGAGAGGCTCTCCAAGAGGTTCGCGGCTGCCGCGCGTTGAGCCCTCGCACCACAGGAGGCCGAACGGCCGCCCGCCGGCACGGCAGAAGGTGTGCGGTTCTCGAAGCGGTATGTCACAACTTCGCGCGAGCGGCTCTGACTGAGCAGACGAGCGACGCTCCTCGTGGGGCGCGGTCCAAGACAGGCGAGGCAGTGCCATGGAACAGGTGCAACACACCCAGCAGCGCGCGGACGTTTCTCCCAACCACTTCGAGCTGAAGGGGAAAGACATTCGTGTGAGCTTCTCGGAGACAAGCTTCACCGGTGAGCCGCTCATGCAATATCGAGATCGCCAGCGGCAGGTGAACGCGCGCGGCGACGAGATTCGTCAGGTGGATGTGGGCATCGGCAAGCTGGTGACGATCGTCCTCCAATCGAACGCGGCGGATGCCGAATCCATCCAATTCAGCGTGCTGATTCCCCACGCCCTCCTGACTGGCACGGACCGGCGCGTGAGCATCAACACCCTGGGCATCACCACCCGCGGCCCGGGCTTCATCGTCCCCACCACCCGGCAGTTCGAGACGTACGCGGAGGTGCGACTGACGGGAGAAGCTTCCTTCGTGGTGTCCTGACGCCGTTTCGAGTCCTTTGACACCTTCCCGGCTGGCGGCACTGGCTGAGCCATGGAGGCGGCGGGAATCGAACCTGCCGCCTGTCACTCCCAGAGCGGGCCTGGCGGAGTCGATTATACGCGTCTGGCCCTAGTAGAGGTAGTTCAGCGCCGTCCGGTCGGAGCCAGTCCACTCGCCGGTCTCGGTCGAGCTGACGCAGGAGTTCATCACCGAGCCGCCCACGATCGCGGTGGACGGAGAGCCGGTGATGAGGATCGCGCCCTTGGTTCCGGCGCCGACGTCGCCGCCGCTGCCGCAGGTGATCGTGCGGTCGAAGTAATCGCTATGGCGGCGGCCGATGGTGTGGCCGAGCTCATGGGTGATGACGCGCTCGTTCACGTCCTCGCTGTAGTTCTGGAGCCCGACGCCGATCTTGATCGCCCCGTACGGCCTTCCGCCCGACGGGAACCCGGCGGAGCCACCCGTGCCGCTCATGGTGTCCGCCCAGATGTTCGCGGTGCAGCCGCTCGTCGGCCCGCGCGCGAAGGTGATGCGCAGGCCGAGCTCGTTGTAGTTATTGATCGCGGCATCCAGACCCTGGCTCAGGCGACTGTACGAGTTGAACGACGCCGAGGGGTTCACGCAGATCCTGGTCACGCTCTTGCCGACCATGTTGGACGGAAGTCCACAGCCCACATTCGGATCCGAGTCGAACCGCAGCTCCCGCGCTGCCTCGAGCGTCACGTGACCGTCGCGTCCGACGTAGACGTCCCCGTCGTAAAACTGGATGTCGTTCTCCGGGAACCCGGCCTGGATCAGGATGGAGAGGATCTCCTTCTGCTCGGCAGTCGGTCCCCTTTGGCAAGCGGCCATCAGTGCGCTCAGCACCAGCACTCCGGCGTTTCTGAACATGGATGGGCCTCCTTCGTTTGAGGGCCTTCCGACACGGCTGGCGGGCAATCCGTTCCGAATGGGTCATTCGGTGGCCACGCGGAACCGTCGGCCGCTGGCAGACGGCCACCCTCTGGGGAAGGACGGTAAGGGGATGATCACCGGATCGTCGCCAAGGATCGCGTGGGCGCAGAAGGAGTGTCAAGCCACGACTCCGTGCCGGCTCGGAAGCTCTACGCGATGGCGCAGCCCGCACGCCCGCTGTCGTAGGCTCTCGCGCCTCGCCGCTGCGGGATGGTGTCAAAGGATTCGCAACGCGGGTAAGGCGGAAGCGAAGAAGGAGCGCAGCCTTGAAGGCTCCGGCTGTGACAGGTTCTTGTGGGAGTCGGGCACCGTCGATGACGGGCCTCCCCGGGTGAGGTCGCCCGCTCGGTACAGCTATCTCGTTTTGGCTTCCTTGAAGTCGACCCGCATATCGCGAATCGGAAGTTCGCGCGTGCGCTCTTCTGTACCGCTTTCCGTCCTGAGCTGGTACCGGTCAATGACGTAAGGTAGGCCTTCTGCCCCCAGAATGTGCGGCGCGTTCGCCAGCTGAAAATGCAAGTGTGGCTCGCGGGCGTCACCGGAGTTTCCGATACGGCCCAGTCGTTGGCCCCGTCGCACGCGATCGCCTTTCTTCACGGCGATGCTGCCCGCCTGCAGATGGGCGTAATACGCGAACTGTCCGCCGCCCAGGTCCAGGACGACACGATTTCCTGGGGCCGACTCCATCGTGACAGGCACGGCCGTACTGAACCCCGCCGAGGTACGAGGCACATTGTCCGGCATACCCTCCACGGTGCTGACGACCGTGCCTTCGGCCACCGCCAGGACGTCCTGGGCATAGGCATGGTAGGAGCGGACGTCTCGCGCATCGCCGGCGAATGAGGCGTCGTCTTTGATCCGCTTCCAGTCGATGGAGTAACGGCGGGAAATCCGGGCGGCACCGTCTGTCGTGAACAGTCCCAGCCGGTGATGGGAGGTATTGCTCGGCCCGTTCGCGGCGATCCAGCCCGCCCCCGAGACAGGCGGTGCCAGTACTCGCGGCGGCGTATGCGCAACCTCGACGTCCGTGCTATCAAGAACGGCATTCTCGAGGACAACACGGTGACGCAGCCTGTGCGGAACCGGCGAGCCCTTCTCGAACGCCAGGCAGAAAAATGCGACGGCAGCCTGACCGCCTGCAAGCCGGACGCCGTCGTCTCCTTCGCCGGACGCGGCTTCGCTGCCGAACGGCATCAACAGCGACTGCAGTGGCTGCGCCTCGAATGCCGCGATCGGCTTTGTACCCGGAGCATCCACGGCGAGGACTTCAATTCCGCTTATCTTCATCGCGGCATCCGAGAAGTTCTGCAGATGCACTTCGTAGATCAGGTAATTGTGGCCCGCGCTGGGAAACGCCGTCGGTTCGAACGGTGTGCGGATCTGGAGTTGGGGCGGGGGAAAGACAGGGGCGCTACTCGTGACGGCTGGACGAGCAGCCGCGGACGGCCCGGCCATCCGGCAACCCTCTGCCGGATCCGCGAATGTCGCGGCCTCGGCGCTTATACAGGTCGAGGCTGCCAGCAGCATTGAAGTCAGCCCGCAGCGGTAGAGTAGATGGGTCGGCATCTTCCAGTCATCGGTTGTCAGAGCGCGCGTAATGTAGCGGAGCCTGGGCCGCGGATGCGGACGTTCTGCGCGCTGATCAGGAAATCTCGAGCCGCATTGACGTGCGCCAGGTAGTCGCGAGGCAAGGTTCCGAGTGGACGGTCAAACGCCCGGCGCATGTTCGCTGGCGATCCATGCCAGGTCCTTGCGTGAGCCTCCAGCTGGTCCTCCAAGGCGGTGGCGGCGTCAGCGCACGCCCAGCATGACGGCGCGGGACTCCTCGAACCGTCCGGCGAGGAAGCCCATCAACGCGCGCACCCGTGGCACCTTGTGGGCCTCGCGCGAGGCCACGAGCCACACGTCCTCCAGGGGCAGCTCCATGTCCGGGAGCACGGGCCGTAACTCCGGGTAGAGACTGGCCAGCGCGCACGGCAGCGCCGCCACGCCCTGGTGGGCCACCACCGCGCCCGCGACGGCCATGGCCGCGTTGCTGCGAAAGACGAAGCGCCCCACGCCCCACTCCTCCAACACGCGCAACTGCGGCATGCGCGAGAGCGCCGCGTCGAAGCCCACCAGCGCATGGCCCGCCAGGTCATCCGGCGAGCGCAGGGGCGCGGCGCGCTCCAGATAGCGGGCGCTCGCATAGAGCCTCCAGGCGAGCTGCCCCACCTTGCGTGCCACCAGCGAGTCCCTCTTGGGACGCACCGTGCGCACGGCCAGGTCCGCCTCCTGGCGCGCCAGGTCCAGCAGCCGTGCGTCGGCGGACAGCTCCACGCGCACCCCCGGATGCTGCTCCCGGAAGCGCGCCAGCAGGGGATTGAGGAAGGCGACGAAGCCGTCCCCCGTCGTCACGCGCACCGGCCCCTCGAGCTGCCCCTCCTCGCGCTTCAGCCCGCGCTCGGCGCTGTGAAGCTGGGACTCGATGGCCGCGGCGGTGCGCACCAGCGCGCGGCCCTCGGGCGTCAGCCGGACTCCCTCGGGAACCCGGGCGAGCAGTCGCGTGCCCAGGCGCCGCTCCAGCGCCGTCATCCTCCGGCCCACCGTGGATGTGACGACGCCCAGCACGCGCGCCGCCGCGGACAGCGAGCCGGAGCGCTCCACCGTGAGGAGGTAGCGGAGGTCATCCCAGTTCATTCGAGGCCCCTTGCATGAATGCAACACCAGTTTGCCCGGGTGGCGCCTGACGCAACAGGGGGTGCATACCCGGGGCGTCAACGCGGGCGGCCCCTATCGGGCCCCCGCATGCACGGAGGCACCTCTCATGAAGACCGCATTCGTCACCGGCTCCACCGGCCTGCTCGGCAACAACCTCGTCCGCCTGCTCGCCGCTCGCGGCGTGCGGGTGAAAGCCCTGGTCCGCTCGCCCGAGCGGGCCCGGAAGCTGCTGGTCGGCGTGCCCGTGGAGCTCGTCCAGGGCGACCTGGAGCACGTGGCCTCCTTCGCGCCCGCCCTGCGGGACGCCGACGTGCTCTTCCACACCGCCGCCTACTTCCGGGACAGCTACAAGGGCGGCAGCCACGCCGCGGGGCTCATGCGCATCAACGTGGAGGGCACGCGCGACCTGCTGGAGGCGGCGTACCAGCAGGGCGTGCGGCGGGTGGTCCACACCAGCTCCATCGCCGTGCTGGCCCCCCGCCCGGGCCATCCGCTCACCGATGAGACGATGCGGCGTGACGCGGAGGGGGAGCCAGACGCCTACTACCGCTCGAAGATCCTCTCGGACCGCGAGGTGGACGCCGCCCTGGAGCGCCATCCGGACCTGCATGCCTCGCTGGTGCTGCCGGGCTTCATGAACGGACCGGGCGACTCGGGCCCCACGACGGCGGGACAGTTCCTCCTGGACTTCCTCCACGGCCGTCTGCCCGGCATCATCGATACGCGCTTCGCCTACGTGGACGCGCGGGACGTGGCCGCCGCGCTGGTGGCCGCCGCCGACAAGGGCCTGCGCGGCGAGCGCTACCTGGCCGCCGGGAGGGATCTGCACGTGGGCGAGGCGCTCGCGGTGCTCTCGTCGGTGACGGGCCTGCCGGCACCGAAGTGGCGGGTGCCGGACGCGCTGCTGGGAACGCTGGCGCTGCTGAACGAGGCCTGGGCCCGGCTCGCCCGGCGCCCCGTGCTGGTGAGCTGGCAGGGCTTCCGCACGTTGCGCCGCGAGCGCACGAACACCGCCTTCGACTCGTCCAGGGCCGAGCGCGAGCTGGGACTCCGCTTCCGGCCTCTCGAGGAGACCTTCCGGGATGCCGTGGAGTGGTTCGCCACGCACGGGTACGTGGACCGGGCTCGCCTGCCACGGAGCATGGAGACCCTGGCACCGGCCATGCCGCGGGGGTCCTGAGCCTGTCCGCCCATGGCCTTCGCCACCGTGCACGTGGGCGCATGGACTTCCCGGAGTGTGTTGGCCCGTTGCCGAGGTGGGGGTGCAAGAGGAAGCCCCGGAGGAAGTCTCAGCTCAACGGATTGCGACGGTGCGCCGCCGTTGGCTCGGGAGAGAAGCGAGCCTGCCGGGGCTCCAGCTCGTCACCCCTGTGCTCGACCAACATGCCGTACAGTTCGGGACGGCGACCGCGGATCCAGCGGCGCCCGGTGCACAGCGGTAGCAGGCCGATGTCGAGGTCTGCCACGACCATGTCGTCACCCGCTCGCCAGGTCTCCGCCAGGATGCGGCCATAGGGATCGAGGATCATCGCGTTGCCAGTGCGAACCTCATCGTCGTCCTGGCCGACGCCATTGCTGAACAGCAGGAACATGCCGTTATCGTGGGCACGTGCTGGGAGCCAGCGCATCAGCCACTCCCGCCCCTTCGAACCGCGGAATTCAGCCTCTATGGCGCGGGGATCTTCCGCTCTTCGCTGCCAGAGCTCGGGGTCGATCCGTCCCATGGCGTGCGGACTGCGCGAATTCGTCCCGCCGGTCTGATGCGGTGCCATGAGCACGTCAGCACCGAGGAGTGCTGTCGCGCGAGCGTTTTCAACGAGGTTGTTGTCCCAGCAGATCAGGACCCCGACCCGGATTCCCAGCGGCGTGTCGAAGACGGTATAGCGATCGCCACTCGCGATATGCTCGCTCTCGAATGCATGGAGCTTGCGGTGGGTATGGACCGTCCCATCCGGCAGACAGACGGCATAGGAGTTGTAGAAGCGGCCGTCGGCGCCCACCTCGATCAAACCAGCGCCCAGCACGAGGTCGTGTTCGCGAGCCAGAGCGCGGAGGATGTCGACCGAGGGGCCAGACGGAATGGGCTCGGCCAGCGCTGAAATGCCTGCCCGGTCGAGGTTGCGAACATGCCAGTAGCCTGTCACGCACATCTCCGGGAAGGCGAGCAGCTTGACCCCGCTGGAGGAGGCCAGGCCGGCGAAGTACCGGATGCGCTCGAGGTTGTAGGCCTTATCGCTCGGCATATGCTGGAACTGCACTGAAGCGACCCGTATGCCCGTCATGGCTCGAACTCCCATCTGTCAGGATGCACCCGTGGAAGGTGCCACCGGTTCGGTGGCCGGTCCCGGCTGCGAGAGGGAGTATCCGAAACGAGGTCCGTCTCGGTAAACTGTCGACCTTTGCCCCATGCCTGCCGAAAAACGCACACCCCAGTTGGATTGGGACGACCTACGCCACTTCGTGGCCCTGGCTCGACACGGCAGTCTTGCCGCCGCGAGCCGGGCACTGGGCGCCGCCCGCTCGACGGTTGCGCGGCGTGTCGAGGGGATGGAGCGCCAGCTCGGAAGGCCGCTGCTCGTTCGGAGGCCAGACGGTTTCGAGCTCACCGTCGATGGCGCGACCGTGTTGGCGCAAGCGACCGTGATGGAGGAGGCCGCGCTGGTGATGCAGCGTCGTCTCGATGGTGATGACGGTCCAAAGGGACCGGTGCGACTCACGACGTCCCGGTCCCTGGCCCATGGATTCCTGGTGGACCGGCTGGGACCGCTCCATGACCGCCATCCAGGACTCGATGTCGAGCTCATCGCCGAGACGCGGGTTCTCAGCTTGTCCCGTTCGGAGGCCGACATCGCGATCCGGCTCGGTCGGCCCGCCGACAGCGACCTGCTGTCCCGGCGGGCCGCCACGGTGGGTTATGGTTTCTTCGCTCCCGCTCGAAAGCGCGATGCCCTTCTTTCCCGCGATCAGCCACCGCTTGTCGGGTATGGCGCAGACGATCAGGCAGCTGAGGCGGCCTGGATGGCGTCCCGCTTTCCCAGCCACCGATTCGTCTTCCGAAGCAACAGCCTCCAAGCTCAAGCGGCGGCTGCGCAGGCCGGATATGGCATCGTGCTGCTGCCCTGTTTCCTGGCCGCGGGCTACCCAGGCCTCGTGCGGGTCCCGTTCGGCCCGCTTCCGCCCGACCGCGAGGTCTGGATATTGATGCGCCGCGATGCTGCCCGGGCCCCCCGGGTGAAGGCGGTGGGAGACCATCTGTTCAAGCTCTTCCGCGACGAGCGCACGCTGCTGTCCGGGGAGTAGGCGGGGGAATCGAGTTACGGTGCCTCGGGCATGCGAAGGACTTGCAGCGTGAGCGTTCTGGAACGAATGCTTCAGTTCTTACTTCCAGAAGCCCTCGTGCACCTCACGGGCCTCCGGCAGCGCCACCGGACCCACCACCTCGGTAGGCTCGGAGCCGCGGGCGAAGACGTCGCGGCAGGACATGCGCAGGGTGGGCGCGGAGGGGTCGATGAACTGGCCCAGCTCCTCGGAGGAGAGCGCGAAGACGACCCTCCGCACGCCGCCCCAGAAGATGGCGCCCGCGCACATGGCGCAGGGCTCGGTGCTGGCGTACAGGGTGGAGCCGGTGAGCTCCTCGGGACGGTATCGCCGGGTGGCCTCGCCCATGAGGTTGGACTCCGCGTGGCCGGTGCAGTCCCTCGTCGTCCCCTGGGTGTTCTCACCCTCCAGCAGGACGCGTCCGCTCGCGTCCACCAGCACCGAGCCGAAGGGGTTGTCCCCCCGAGCTCGGGCACGTCGTGCCAGGTCGATGGCGTGCATCAGGTGCTGCGTGTCCTCTGGTCTCATGTGTCCCTCATGGCTGTCCGGGTGCGTGCCAGGCCCAATCCCAGGTACTCTCCAGTTCGGCCAGCTCCATCTCACGGGTGAGGGCCACGAGAAGCCGAGCTGACTTGCGCGATGGCCTCGATAACCAGTTCAGGTTGCGACATTTGCGGAAAGTGGCCGCTGCGCTCCGCGACGATGCGCTGGCCCCGCGGCGAGAGACGGACCAGCGCTTCCTGGTTGCGGGCACGAAGGCTGAGCGCCTCGGCCGACGTCATCCAGCCTGGCGGCACCTTCCCGCCAGACACCACCCGCAGGGGCACGTCGGGAAAGGCGGGCGCCGCGGCGATGTCCGCGACCGTGCGATGTTCGTTGCTGATCTCGTCGTTCGGGTCGGGCCGCGAGAAGACGTTGAGCAAGCCGTTGATGGCCCGCTGCATTCCGGACTGGTGATGCTTCATCATGCCCACATCCTCCGGCGCGGTGGCTTCGAGCAGGACGACACCGGCGACCTCTCGCGGATGGAGACGCGCGAACAGATTCGCGTGCAGGCCGCCGAACGAGTGGCCGACGAGCACGAACGGCCCGGCGACCCCGAGCTCACGCAACAGGTCACGCAGCTGGCGGACGACCACTTCGCCGGTCTGTGCTTCGACCGGGCGCGCGCTGCCACCCACACCCGGCCGGTCGTAGGACACGACGGTCCCAAGTCGTTCGATCTCGGGAAACAGCTTGTACCAGGCATCGAGCGGGCCGCCAGCCCCGTTGATCAAGACGATGGCTGGCTTGCCCTGTCCGGAAAGCGTGTACTGCAACTTCTGCCCATTGATGGTGGTGGCGCGCTTTTCAGGAAGGTTCTTCATGGTTCTACCGCGGCCGCCGCGAGCTCCACGGGTCAGTTGCACCCCTGGCTCGACAGCCAGTTCACGCCACGGGTCCGATCGTTCGTGCCGTTCGTGCCGCCGTAGTCCACGTTCGAGAAGGACATGTACACGCTGCTCCCCGTGGACTGGTTGGTGATCTCCATCGTCATGTTGTTGGGGATGAGCGTGGTGGAGTTCGGGTAGTTCGCACCGATGTAGTAGCGCAACCGGCCGCTCGGCAGGCTCCCGCACTTGGCCATCTTGTTCTCGAGCTGCAACCAGTTGCCACGGTTGAAGTTGGCATCCTGAGGCACCAGGTTCGCCCGGCCCCCCCAGCCCCCGAGCTGCGAGCCGATGAGGTGTCCCCCGTCATAGTCGTTGCTGGGGTTTTCCGCGTCGCCCCACTGCCCCACGCTCGTCTGACAGGAGTCGATGCGCGGCGCGGCGACGATCGCTGGCATGTACTTGTACGCCCGGTTTGGCCGGCCCGCGCTGTCGATGAAGAAGTACTCGCCGTCGAAGCTGTGCCAGATGTTCCGGTCGCCCGACGGGAAGAACTTCGGGCAGTCGCTGATCAGGGCCGGGTTGACGTCCCCGCGGATGACGTACCCGACGCCGTAGGGCTCCATCGCCTTCCGGATCTCCTCCTCCGTGTGGCTCTCGAAGAAATCCATGAGGCCGCTCGGGCCACCGAAGTCCCGCTCGATCTGGCTGGCGACGCCTTCGCCGCCCAGATCCATGTCCGTGACTCCGCAACCGCCGAGCAACAGAACAGACACCACCGCGACGGAGAGCTTGTTCAGGGTGCGCATTCTTCTGGGTCCTTCCTCACCGGGTTCGCTGACTTCGCGTCCTTGAATACCAAGGAAGTGAGAATCGCACGGAAACAATTCTGCGAAAATAGCGCCGCAACCTGTTGAAAACAGGAGAGGCAACAGCCTCCCCGGGAGGGTCTGGGCGAACGGGCGGTAGCGCGAGTCACATGGGGCCGTGGACCTGAACACGGCCCCATTCCTCCTGACGCTCAGCGTGGCCGTTTCCTCGTGTCACCGGCCGTCGGGATAGCAGAACCCGTAGGTTCTATCGCTCCCGCCGTTGGAGAGCGGGTAGGAGACGAAGCCGAGCTCCTCGCCGGCGCCGCACTCCGAGCGGGCACGGGTGTAGGGAAAGCAGGTGCCATGGCCCGAGCGCGTCAGGTCGACGCAGACGCCTCGCGCACCTTCGACGCCGCAGAACTCGGCGAAGCTGGCGGTGCAGGTCTCGCCGATGAGCGCGGGATCGAAGAGGTAGCCGATGGGCTCCATGACGGACTGCTCGATGCACAGGCCGTAGACGCCGCACACGGTGCCGGTCGGGCAACCCGGATTCGCGGCCATGAAGTCGCACGTGGCGAGGCACTGCCGCGCCTCGGTATAGGCGCCGGAGCAGGCGTAGCCCGGGGCGCAGTCCGTCGAGGCGAGCTGGTTCGCGCTCGCCGCCGGCGTGTACGTGCACGCATCCCCTTGCTGCTTGGTGCCGAGCGACTTCTCGAGCGTGCCATCGCTGGCCGCGGCGTCATCGGCGACGCAGGTGTGGCCCGGCGGATTCGCGGTCGGCGAGCCTTCGCGCGGATCGCAGCCGCCAGGGCGGATGGTGTCCCACGTCGCGAATCGGATCCACCGGCACTCACCGCCCGCCACCGGTGCGGTTCCGGTATACGGCGCGGAGAGCGGCGCCGCGGCCACCGACTCGCGCAAGGTCACATTGGCGAGCGCACCGGCGGTCTGCTGAGGGGAGACCTTGACCGCGAGCCAGAGCGTGCCCGACTCGGCGACGAAGGCCTTCTTCGTCGGACCGGTGAAATCCTGGTAGCCATAAACGCACTGCTCGCACGTGAACAGGTTGGTGCCGCCGTTGGCCAGGTCATGGAGCCCCGGGGTGGTGTTCACGTCCAACCGGATGAACGCGGCATCCGCGAACGCGGGATCTCCGAGGTTGGAGAACTCTCCGCGATACGTCGGCTGCGGCCCGTACAGCACGGGCGACAGCTGGATGCCATTCTGAAGCTCGCCCAGGGTGATCTCCGTACATCCGGCGGGCGGAGACAGCTGTCGCGACCGCTGCTCGAGTGCCTGGAGGGGGTCTTGTTCGGGAGCCGGGGCTTTCGTCTCTTGACCACACCCAATCACTGCCGTGAGCAGAACCACGCCCCACCGCCACCCACTGAAAGATGCAGCCTCGATGCGTCGGTTTGTCATGGACTCGTTTCCATTTTTCGGTAAAGCGGTAATATTCCGCTTGCCGTGGAAAAATGGTTCTCACGGATTGTATGGTTTGGTCAAGAACATTCCGTGCTTGTCGCCCGCACCCGTTCGACCAGTCTCTCCGCTGGCATGCCGGGTAATCGCTTGCGTGTCAGGCATTGCGAATCTCACCGTGATTCTTGCCCCGTGATTCTCACTGGCTGATAGCCCGGAGTGAGCGGCACACCGTGGGCTTGGAGCTCGAGTGACCCGAACAGAGTTGCAAGAGCCTCTAGAGTCGGGTGGCAAGACTCCACCTTCGTCCAATCAAGGCAAGCTCCATGCTCCATCGCAAACATTCAAGGCTTCTCCTTCATGCCGCGAGCGCCATCCTGTTCTTCATGAGCGCGTGCGGCCTGGCGAGCGGTTCGTCTGATGGGCAAGACGACGCAACAGAGGCCTCCTCGAGTGCGTTGCTCGTCTCCGGCGTGAGTTTCAAGACGGTGCTCGGCGGCCGATATATTGGCGCTCAAAACAATGGCGGCGGCGCGGTCATCGCGACGGCGACGGCCGCGCAGGATTGGGAGAAGTTCACGCTCGATGACATCAACGGCGGGGCCCTCGAGAGTGGGGACACCCTCTTCGTTCGCGCGGGAACCGGTCAGTATTTCCAGGCCGCGAACGGCGGCGGCTCGACGCTGAACGCCGCCAGCTGGAATCGGCTCGGCTGGGAGACGTTCCGCATCGTCAAGAAGAACGGGAGCGGCGTGATCTCCAACGGTGACGTCGTCGGCCTGCAGACGGTGACGACGGGCCATTGGGTGTCAGCGGAGAACGGTGGGGGTGGCCCGGTGTTCGCGTATGGCGCCGCGCTGGGCCCGTGGGAGGAGTTGACGATCTCTGGCCTGTCGCAGGGGGGCCCCATCGCCACTTGTAATGCGACCTGGTACGGGGCGGAGGGCGAGATTCCCGAGGGATGGCCGACCGCCAGTGGTGAGCCCTTCCACCGCATGGCGCTCAAGGCCGCCCACAACTCCCTGCCGTTCGGGACCCAGGTGAAGGTGACCTACCAGGGCAAGTCGGTCACGGTGACCATCAATGACCGCGGTGGCTTTGGCGCCCCGGTGTGTCTGGACCTCACCTACGGCGCCTTCTCGACGATCGCCAATCCCGATCTCGGCAACATCGTCGTGCAGTACCAGATCCTCTGAAGACGCGAAGCGACATTAACCCGAAAAAATGGGCCGGCTGCTCAAGAGGGGGCATCGAGTCTCTGCTCGAAAGAGACATCTGAGCCTCCTCTTCCGATGCCGGAGGAGCTGCTCCCGAAGGAGAAAGCCTACATGAAGCAGCGGCTCCTGAGTTTCCTGGTCGCTACCCTCGTCCTGGCGTACGCGCCCGGCGCCATCGCCCTCACCCCCACGGAAAAGAACCTGGCGTTCGACTCCTACAACAACGCCTTCTATGTGGCGAACGGCGGGAACGGCTACTTCGTGGTCGACACGAACCGCGGTGTGCCTGGCCGGTTGCAATTCTGGAGGGTCTGCGAGCAGATCGAGGCGGTCGAGGATGCCTACGACCGGACCGGCAACCCGGCCTACCGCGACATGGTGTTCTCCCTGCTCAACGGGTTGAACAACGTCGTGAGCGGAACCACGGACTTCGCGTCGTGGAACGAGTACAACGATGACGTCATGTGGGCGGTCATTGCCCTGACCCGCGGCTACGAGATCACCGGCCATCGAGCGTTCCTGGATCAAGCGCAGTGGCAGTTCAACAAGGTCTGGAGCCGCGCCTGGGACAACCAGCTCGGTGGTGGCCTCTGGTGGCGCGCGGACAAGCAGACCAAGAATGCTTGCGTGGCCGGTCCGGCCGCCATCGCCGCGATGTTGCTCGCCCGGAACACCGTCAATACCGGGTACCGGGCGCAAGCCGACCAGATCTACAACTGGCTGCGTTCGACCCTCTTCAATCCCTCGACCGGTCAAGTCGCCGATCACATCCAGGCCAACGGAACGAAGGTCTGGTGGGCCTTCACCTACAACCAGGGAACCTTTGCTGGCGCGTCGACCCTTCTCTACCAGGCGACCGGCAACACGAGCTATCGCGACGCGGGCGGGCTGGCGGTGAACTGGACCCGTCGCAACCTGACGGGCCAGCACATCGCCGACATCCTCAACGACGAGTACGATTCCGGCGGCGGCAACGGAGATACCGCCGGGTTCAAGGGCATCTTCGTTCGGTGGGCGGGCAAGTGGGCCGGCGCGGCCAACGACGCTTCGATCAAGAGCTGGCTGAGCTACAACGCGAACACCGCCTGGGCGTACCGGAACTCGTCCGGCGTGATGTGGGGCCAGTGGTGGCGGCGAACCCCGGACAACTACGTCACGTCCTGGGAGGCGAGCCCCGGCCTCGCGGTCACGCAGACCCCGTACTGAAGTCGCGTCATCCGGCCGCTCCGGCTCATGAAAAGAAGACCCCGGCGCGCCTGATGGCGCCCGGGGTCTTGCTACAGGAGACGGGGTCGGTCTGGAGGCCCGTCAGGACTGGATGTGCGTCTCCAGCTTGTGATCCTTCGTCTCGTGGATGAAGAGCCCGCCGATGATGACGGTGATGATGCAGATGACGATGGGGTAGATGAGGCCGGTGTAGAGGGCCCCCTCGCCGAAGGTCGTCTGGGCCCAGGTGGAGGTGGTAACGGCCGTGGCGATGAGGGGCAGGAAGCCGCCGAACCAGCCATTGCCCAGGTGGTAGGGCAGGGACATGGAGGTGTAGCGGACGCGGGTGGGGAAGAGCTCCACCAGGAAGGCGGCGATGGGTCCGTACACCATGCACACGTAGACCATCTGCACCGTGAGCAGCACCACCATCATGAAGTGGTTGACCTGCGCGGGGTCAGCCACGGGCAGGCCCTGCGGGTTGGTGAAGTGCTTCATCGCCATGAAGATGGGGACGTAGGTGAGGGCGCCCAGCACGCACCCGGCGAGCATGATGCGCTTGCGGCCGATGCGGTCCGACAGCCAGCCGAAGAAGATGAACAGGGGCGTGGCGATGGCCAGGGCGATGGAGACCAGGATGTAGGCCGTCTTCCAGTCCAGCTTGAGCGCGCTCTGCAGGAAGGTGAGGGCGTAGAACTGGCCGGTGTACCAGACGACGCCCTGGCCCGCGGTGGCACCGAAGAGGGCCAGCAGCACGTACTTGCGGTTGAGCGGATTGGCGAAGCTCTCCTTGAGGGGATTCTTGGACGTCTTGCCGCTGCTCTTCAGCTTGGAGAAGAGGGGCGACTCGCTCATCTTCAGGCGGATGTAGAGGGAGACGGCCAGCAGGATGAAGGACAGCAGGAAGGGCACGCGCCAGCCGGTGGACTTGAAGAACTCCTCGCCCATGAGGATGCGGGTGAGGCCGATGACGCCCATGCTCACGAAGAAGCCGAGCGTGGCCGTCGTCTGGATGTAGCTGGTGTAGTAGCCGCGCTTGTCGTCCGGCACGTGCTCGGCCACGTAGGTGGCGGCGCCGCCGTACTCCCCGCCCAGCGCCAGGCCTTGCAGCAGCCGCAGCAGCACCAGCAGGAAGGTGGCCCACAGGCCGACCTGGTCATACGTGGGCAGCAGGCCGATGAGGGCGGTGCTCAGGCCCATGGTGGCCATGGTGATGAGGAAGCTGTACTTGCGGCCCACCATGTCTCCCACGTGGCCGAAGACGATGGCGCCCAGGGGCCGCACGCCGAAGCCGGCACCGAAGGTGGCCAGGCTCGCCAGCAGCTGGGCCGTCTCGTTCCCCTTGGGGAAGAAGAGGCCGCCGAAGAAGACGGCGAGGCTGCCGTACAGATAGAAGTCGTACCACTCGAAGAGGGTTCCCAGCGAGGCCGCGGTGATGACCCGGCGCAAGGTGGAGGGGTCCGCGGCTTCGACGGGGACGGTGGCTGCGGTGGGAGACTCCATCAACTGCTCCTCTCGGAAGTCGGGTAGGTGGACCCGACCAGTGCACCCGGTGGGCCGCGGCCGAATCCAGCACGTCTTCCGTGCCGTGTCGAACGCTACACCCCTGTAGGGCGTCTTCCACCGCACCGCCGGGTCGTCACGCTGGCTCTGGGTGTGTCTCGGCTCCACTGCCAGCCGAACGTTCCTGTCCGAGCACCTTGCGGGCCCGACTCGTGGAACGAGCCGGGCCCAGGTGAACGACCGGGCGCGTGGCCCTCCGCTCGCTAGTAACTGGTCTTCAGCCAGTTCTCCTTCGCCCACGTCAGCCGACCCGCTCCCGCTCCATCGGCGGCCGTCAGCCGGGTCACGAGGGTCGACGGATCATCCGCCGTATAGCCGTAGGGCAGGGCGGAGAAACCGTTCCAGGAGAATGCCTTCACGGTCGCGGGAACGGGGCTGAGCGGGCTCCCGGACGTGTCGCTGCCTCCCCGGAACACCACCCCATTCAGGGAGTCGATGGTGTCGACGACCCGGATCTTCCCCGTATAGCTCGCATCCGAGGGGTCCGTCTGGTTGTTGCGGACGGGGTACTGCACATCGAGGATGTGGGACTTCTCGACCAGGACGGCTCCGCCTTCCGTGGAGATCGCCCCATTGCTCGTCAAGTCGAAGTGGTAACCCTTGGAGGAGATGGCTGAAGCCATGGCCGAGGTGAGCTTCTTCTTGGCCGCCCAGGCCCCCTGCGCATCCATGACGATGTTGTAGACGTGCGCGTTGCCACCCCGCAGGCGAGGCATCCGGTCCTGGATGTTCTTGTAGTAGTTGTGATGCAGCGTGATGGAAAGGTTCGCATTGCCCGCATCGAATTCGGTGGAGCCGACCAGGTGGCCCTTCTTCTGGGGTCCCGCGATCGTGATGATGTCGTTCTCGCTCAACCCCACCGCGCTGCTCCGCAGGTGGTTGTACATCGGGTAGGCGGACTTGTTCGCTTCGAGCGCATCGAACTGGCGGGTGACCCAGCTGGTCGCGCCGCCCTCGTCGCCCTTGAAGGTGGACCACGAAATGGTCACCCCCGAGGTGCCCTTCTTCGAATCGACGAGACCGTCATAGGCCTTGTTGAAGGTGCAGTGATCGATCCAGACCTTGGTGTCTTCCTCCAGGGTCAGGTAGTCCCAATCATTGCTATCGTAGTTCCCCTTGGTCTTCTCGTCCCACTCCCACAACTCGTCGAACTCCAGGTTGCGGATGATCACGTTCGAGCTGCGCTTGATGGTGATCGCGACATGCCGGAGCCTGGCTCCGTTGGCCGAGAAGATGGTCAGTCCATTGAAGCCATCCACATTGATCTTGCTGACGCCCGTCGCCAGGAGCACGGGATGGGTGGAGGCCGCGTTGTGGGCGCTGAACGGAGAGACCTTGGCCGCGGCGGGGAGCTCGTTCCAGCCCAGGTTCAGATCATTCATGATCTCCACGACCTTGACGCCAGAGCCCTTCTTCAAGGCCAGCGCGAGATCCGTGGCGGTGTAGACCTTCTTGTAGTGGGCCGTGTCCGATTCACTGACCAGGCCTCCCCCGGTGTTCCCTGCCGAAAACCCCGTGAGATTGTAGTCGGTCAGTCCAGCTGCCTGGGTATTGCCCGCGGGGATGACGGAAAAAGTCAGACCCAGCACCGCGGACAGACCACACACTCCTTTGAACATTTGCATCATGAACCTTTCTCGTTGAGCGCGAAACGGATTCCCCCTCTGTCCTGGAATCGTTACTCCCAGGTAATGACAAGCGTACCTGGCGGGATGCACTCCTCGTCGAGGAGCGCGAGCAATCTACCGAGAGGGCTTATCTCTATCAACCCTTCCAATCACTCACCTGGAATGTTTTCTGGACTCGAGCGCCACGACATGAACGGCTCGCGGATTGTCAGAATCCGATGCCCTTCCACGGGTTGTTGCTTCGGCAAGGGTTTTCCCGGGCCATGACGACCGCCAACCCGGCGGTTTGTGCGAACGTGCGCATATCCGTGCGTTTTGTTGCGAAACGACCTGCGTTCCTGCTACTTTGTCGAGCCATGACAGAGCATGCGCCGTTGATGGTGCTCGTGGCCGGCCCCTACCGGTCCGGGACGGGGGATGAGCCCGCGAAGATCGCCGCGAACGTGCGGGCGATGAACGAGGTCGCACTCGACGTCTTCCGGGCGGGACACCTGCCAGTGACGGGCGAGGCGCTGGCCCTTCCGTTGATCGAGCTGGCCGGGAGCCGGGCCATCGGGGACCGCGTCTTCGACGAGATCTTCCATCCCATCGCTCGCCGGCTGGTCGAGCGCTGTGATGCCGTGCTCCGCATCGGGGGCCCCTCGGCGGGAGCGGACGAGATGGTCAGCCTGGCCCGGGCTCGGGGCCTGTCGGTGTACTTCGGGGTCGACGAGCTGCCGCGGCCCGGAGGGGAGGCACCGCCGCGGCAGGTGCGCGAGCCGGGAGCCTTTCATGATCCGTCGGCCGGGCCCGCGCGCAACGACGCCGTGCGCATCGCCGACGTGCGGGTCCTCTCCTCCGACTGGTACGTCCTGCGCAAGGTGACGTTCGACTACCGGCGCTCGGATGGCACCTGGAGCCGTCAGAGCCGGGAGGCCTATGACCGCGGCAACGGGGCGACCGTCCTGCTCCATGACGCCTCGCGGGGCACCGTGCTGCTCACCCGCCAGTTCCGGCTACCGGCCTACGTGAACGGGCACCCCGACGGGATGCTCATCGAGGCCCCCGCGGGGCTGCTCGATGGCGAGCACCCCGAAGCGGCGATCCGGCGGGAGGTCGAGGAGGAGACGGGGGTGCGCATCGGTGAGGTGCGGCCCGTCTTCGAGGTCTTCATGAGCCCGGGCTCGGTCACCGAGCGCCTGCACTTCTTCGCCGCGCCCTACACCCGCGACGCTCGCGCCTCGAACGGTGGCGGGCTCGCGTCCGAGGGCGAGGACATCCAGGTGCTCGAGCTCCCGCTCACCGAGGCCCTGCGGATGATCGACGCCGGAGAGATCATCGACGCGAAGACCATCCTGTTGTTGCAGTGGGCCGCGCGGCACGGCGTCATGGGCGGCCCGCGATGCTGAAGGAAGAGCGCCATCAGCGGATCCTCGAGATTCTCGGCACCGAGGGCCGCCTCGTCGCAGGGGAGCTGAGCGAGCTGCTCGGGGTGTCGGGCTACACCATCCGCAGGGATCTGGACGAGCTCGCCGAGGCCCAGCTCCTGCGCCGGGTCCATGGAGGGGCGGTCGCGCGCTCTCCGGTGGCATCCACGTACGAGGAGCGCCAGCAGCAGGGCGTGCCAGGGAAGATCGCCACGGCGCGCGCCGCCGCGACGCTGCTCCAGCCAGGACAGGTCGTCATCCTCGACGGCGGGACGACGGCCCTGCACCTGGTGGACGCCATTCCGCCGGATCACACCGGGACGTTCATCACCCATTGCCCGGCGGTGGCCTCGGCGCTGGCCCGTCACCCGGGCATCGAGGTCGTCCTGGTGGGAGGCACGTTGGATCGGCGGGCCATGGTGGCGGTCGGAGCCAACGTCATCGACACCTACCGGCGCATCACCGCCGACGTGTGCTTCCTGGGCATCTGGAGTCTCAACGCCACCAGTGGCATCAGCGGTCCCTACTACGAGGAAGTGGAGGTCCGCCGCGTGCTGCTCGACTGCGCGGATCGCATCGTCGGCCTCGCCTCTCGCGAGAAGCTCGGCACCGTGGCGCCCTTCTCCGTTGGACCGGCCACCGGACTGACGCATCTGGCGACCGAGCCGGGCGTCCCCGAGGAGCTGCTCCGGCCCTTCGTCGAGCTCGGCATCCACATCGTCCAGAGTGGACGCCGGCCTCTCAAGCCCTCCCCATCGCGATAGCCAGAGGCCTCTGCGCGGGCCTCCGGGTAGGGCAGTGACAGCGGAGCTTCACCAGCTCTGCACGTCGGTCACGCGCACGCGGCAGGTCGCGGTGCTCCACTGGCTCGCGCCGCCGTTGACCTTCTGCGACTCGCCTTGGTGATTGGTGACGCCGATGAACTCCGTGCAGATCTTCGGCTTGTCCTTCGAGGCGTTGTAGCCGCCCTTGACGAACAGGTTGGTGATCGTGACCGTGTCCCCGTAGTTCTGGTTCGCGCCCGCGAGGGCCGACTTGATGCCCTCCACCTTGACGTTGTCCACGACGAGGTTGCGGGGGCCGCCGTTGTTCGTGCAGTCGCCGCAGGAGCGCCAGAGCTTCCCGAAATCGCTGATGTAGGAATTCTTGATGATGGTCTTGGAGTTGCCCTTGGCGTTGTGCTGGAACACCTTGTCACTGGCGTGCAGGGCGATCACGTGGTCGAGCGTCATCGTCGCTCCGTCCTTGGTATTCGTCGCCGCGTCCTCGCAGATGTCCTCCCAGTAGACGTGGTCGAGCGTGCAGTTGCCCAGGCAGACGATGCCATTGCCGGCGGAGAGGCCGCCCGCGATGATGAGGTTCTTGACGGTGACGCCGTCCTCGACCTCGAACACCGTCTTCTGACCCTCCTTGTCACATGCAACGGTGTTGTTCACGCCGATCTTCTTGTTGGCGAAATCGTAGACGTCCGAGCCGCCGTTGGCGGCGTTCTTCAACCGCGTCGTGCTGGTCCTGATCTCACCGGAGCCATTGCTCGGCGTCGGGATCGTGGTCGAGATGGTCTCCAGCGCGCCGGTCTCCTCGCCCAGGAGCTCTTCTTCCGTCATCCCTCCGTCCAGGAGGCACCCGGTTCCGAAGACACCCATGGCGAGCAGCAGGGCAGGGGTACGCAGGGTCTTATAGGTGGGCATGTTTCTCATCTCCTTGTCTGTTCGGCGATTCGAAGCTGCTCCCTTTATAACGAGTTAAAGCTGGAATCCAATGAGAACGGGCTTTCCCGAACTCCAAGAAAGCTTTCAACCATCGACTTCATCGTAACGTTCCCGGAGGTGTCACGGCTGCAAGCGCATCTCTTGGTTCTGGCTGCGAAAATTCAACCGCGTTGCGCTCGGAGCGGTGCGCCACGGTGATTCAGCGCGTCATGCCACGATAAAAATCGTAACGTTTCGATTTCTCCTGGACTTCGCGGATCATCGGGGTCATCCTGTGAGGGCTGGAAAGTCCGATAAGGATTGCACGTCCATCTGCCATGGGGGTCGCGGCTGTGTTCGTGAGACATCTCAATCGAAGCGTTGCTGCTCGTCTGTGGACCGTCGTGGTCAGCGCGATCCTGCTGGGGATGGCGTCCAAGGCGCAGGCGGCGCCAGGGGCCGCATACACCTGGCGTAGCGTCGTCACGGGTGGTGGTGGTGGGTTCATCCCGGGAATCGTCTTCAATACCAAAGAGAAGGATCTGATCTACGCCCGCACCGATATTGGCGGCGCGTACCGGTGGGATGCCGCGACCTCCAGTTGGATTCCTCTCTCCGACTCGACGGGCTGGGTGGATTGGAACAAGAACGGTGTGGATGCCCTGGCGACCGACCCGGTCGAGCCGAACCGCGTCTACATGGCGACCGGCACCTATACGAATGACTGGGATACGAACGGCCAGATCATGCGGTCGACCAACAAGGGCGATACGTGGCAGGTGACGCCCCTCCCATTCAAAGTCGGCGGCAACATGCCCGGGCGCTCCATGGGTGAGCGGCTGGTGATCGATCCGAACAAGAACAACATCCTCTTCTTCGGCGCGCGGAGCGGCAACGGGCTCTGGAAGAGCACGGACTACGGAGCGACCTGGAGCAAGGTCACCAGCTTCCCCAACCCCGGTACCTATGTCCAAGACCCCACCAACTCCTACGGGAACGACATCGTCGGGTTGGCCTGGATCACGTTCGATCCACGTACGGGTGCGGCCGGCAGCGCGACGCAGACCCTCTACGTCGGCGTAGCGGACAAGGAAAACAACGTGTTCCGCAGCACGGACGGCGGTGCGACCTGGGAGGCGGTTCCCGGACAGCCCGTCGGCTATCTGCCGCACCATGGAGAGCTGTCCTCCAATGGCAGCCTCTACATCTCCTATAGCGACGGTGTCGGCCCATACGACGGCGCCAAGGGAGACGTGTGGAGGCTCGATACGGCGACAGGCCTCTGGACGAACATCAGCCCCATTCCGAGCAGCAGCTCCGACAACTATTTCGGTTACGGCGGTCTGGCCGTCGATGCGCGCAACCCGAACACGATCATGGTCGCCACGCTGAACTCCTGGTGGCCTGACGCCATCATCTTCCGGAGCAGGGACGGCGGTGCGAGCTGGACCCGGATCTGGGACTGGGATGGTTACCCGAGCCGGAAGCTCCGGTACACGCATGATATTTCGGGCGCTCCGTGGTTGACGATGGGCATTGAACCCATTCCGCCGACTCCCTCCCCCAAGCTGGGTTGGATGATGGGGGATCTCGAGATCGACCCGTTCAACTCCGACCGGATGATGTATGGCACGGGCGCGACCCTGTACGGCACGAACAACCTGACCGCCTGGGATGTGGGCGGCCTGGTGAAGATCTCCGTCATGGCCAGGGGAATCGAGGAAACGGCCGTCATGGAGTTGATCAGCCCTCCGTCTGGCGCGCCGCTCATCAGCGCGCTGGGCGATATCTCCGGCTTCCGCCATGACGACCTGACGACACCGCCTTCCAAGACGATGTCCGTCCCGCAGTGGAGCACGACGTATGGCATCGACTACGCGGAGCTCAACCCGGGCTTCATGGTCCGTGTGGGGATGGCGGACTACGCGTCGGATGCCAATGCCAGGTCGGTGGGCCTCTCCCATGACGGAGGCGCGAACTGGTACAAGGCCAGCTCCGAACCGACCGGAACGAAGGGCGGAGGGACGGTGGCGGTTTCGGCCGATGGCAACTCCATCGTGTGGAGCACGTCGGACGTGGGCGTGTATTACTCGAAGTCGGGCGGCAATGGGTGGACGGCCAGTGCTGGCATCCCGGCGGGGGCGAAGCTCGCGTCCGACCGCGTGAACCCGAGCAGGTTCTACGCCTACTCGGCCGGCAGGTTCTATGTCAGCACCAACGGGGGTGCCACGTTCACCCAGACGGCCGCGGCGGGTCTTCCGAGCAGTGGGGCCGCTTCCCTGAAGGCCGTACCTGGCCGCGAGGGAGATGTCTGGTTCGCTGGCGGCAATGAGAATCCCGGCCCCTACGGCCTGTGGCATTCAACTGATTCCGGAGCCACCTTCACGAAGCTGGCGAACGTGCAGGAGGCCGACGGCATTGGCTTCGGGAAGGCGGCCCCGGGACAGAGCTACATGGCGCTGTACGTCATCGCGAGGATCGACGGTGTGCGCGGCTTCTTCCGCTCGGACGACGCGGGCGCTTCCTGGATCAGGATCAACGACGACCAGCATCAGTATGCGAGGGTCACGACCATCACCGGAGATCCGCGGGTGTACGGCCGCGTGTATGTGGGAACGAACGGCCGCGGCATCGTCTATGGCGAGCCCGTTGGTAGCGGGCCGGTCAATCAGTCGACCATCAACCCGACGAGCGCTTCCTTCGACAAGAAGACGGACAAGCAGGCCGACATTCCGGTGGTGATGACGCTCAATGGGAACACGCTGAGCAGTATCAAGAATGGTACGGCGATCCTCGTGGCCGGTACGGATTACACCCTCTCTGGCTCGACCGTCACTCTCTCGAAGCGCTATCTGGCCAACCAGCCTGTCGGGACCACGAACCTGACGTTCAACTTCAGCGCGGGGACAGCCCCCGTCCTGGCCATCACGGTGATCGATACCACCTCCACGGGCTCGGGGTCCCTCAAGGTGCAGATGTTCAATGGGTCCACCGCGGCGTCGCTCAATACCATCAACCCGAGATTCAAGCTGGTCAACACGGGAACCAGTCCCGTGGCGCTCTCCCAGGTCAAGATCCGGTATTATTACACCATCGATGGAGAGAGGGCCCAGAGCTTCTTCTGTGATTGGTCTCAGGTTGGAGGCTCGAATGTCACCGGAACCTTCGTCAAGATGCCGACGCCAGCGCCCGATGCCGATCATTATCTCGAGATTGGTTTCACGAGCGGGGCGGGCAGTCTCGCGGCCGGGCAGGGCATCGACCTCCAGGTGAGATTCGCGAAGTCCGACTGGAGCAACTATACGCAGGTGGGCGATTACTCCTTTGCTCCAACCGGCACGACGTACTCGGACTGGATGAGAGCACCGGGATACATCTCCGGCGGTCTCCAGTGGGGCATCGAGCCCTGACGGGCGCACGGAGGCGCGCATGCTGAAGGTCTACGCCCCACTCTCCGTCCGCTGGGCGGCCCGGGCGAGCCGCTCGGACAGGCGGCGAAGGTGCTCGATGAGCTCCTTGGGTTCATGCACCTCGAACTCGAGCCCCAGCCACCCGAGATGGAACGCGAGCGCCTCGAGGCTGTCGGCGCCAGCGTGGACCCGACAGCGCTCCGCATCCAGCTCCTCGATGCGTCCAGCCACGCCGGACAACCGCTCGGAGACGACGCGAGCGGGGGCATGCACCGTCACACGCGCGCGGAACCGGTACGCATCCGTCGAGACCGCCTGCGAGACGTAGGCGGCCACGTCCTCGGAGGGCAACGGGCGGGCCTTGAAGGAACGCCCGGTTCTCGGCTTCGGACCGATGCGGTCGACGCGGAAGGTCCGCCACCCTTCCCGGTCGAGATCATAGGCGAGGAGGTACCAACGGTAGCTGGTGTGCACGAGGCGGTAGGGCTCGACGGAACGCGTGCTCCCCGAGCCCTCGCGGCTGCTGTAGTCGAACCGCAGGAGCTCGGAGTCGCGGCACGCATTGGCGATCACCGCCAGCGCCTCCGCGTCGACCGTGGGCCCCGCGTCGCCGAGCCGCACGCTCACGGCCTGCAGGGCGTTCACCCTGCGCCGGAGCCTCTTCGGTAGCACCTGCTCCAGCTTTCCGAGCGCCCGCACCGCCGCATCCTCCAACCCCTTCACCGGCCCGGTCGCCGCCACGCGCAACCCCACGGCGACGGCCACCGCCTCCTCGTCTTCCAACGGAAGCGGGGGCAGCTCCTTCCCGGCGCCCAGCTGATATCCGCCGCCAACGCCAGCGGCCGCATGCACCGGGTACCCGAGGCTCCGGAGCCGGTCCACGTCCCGGCGGACGCTGCGCTCGGTCACCCCGAGCTCGCGCGCCAGGTCGCCGCCTCCCCAGAAGCGGCGGGACTGCAACAGGGACAGGACCTTCAGCAGCCGAGCGGACGTCTGGAGCACGGTACGCCTCCTCTCATCGCGGACCGAATCTGTCCGCGACCCTTCCTACCTTCTATTCATCACACGGGCGAGCCCCGCAGGCCCGCCCAGCACCCTGGAGCATCCCGCCATGAGCCACTCCTCCTCCTCGAAGACCCCGATCTCCCCTGGCCTCCGGACGTACAAGGGCAGCTGCCAGTGCGGCGCCGTGCGCTTCGAAGTGGACTTCGACCCGAGCCAGGGGACGACCCGGTGCAATTGCACCGTCTGCACCAAGACCGCGTGGTGGGGCATCAACGTGAAGCCGGCGGCCTTCCGTCTCCTCTCTGGCCGGGAGGTCCTGGGCGACTACTCGAGGTCCGAGGCCTCCCATGCCCGGTTCTGCAAGGTGTGCGGAATCCGCGCGTTCGGGCACGGGCACATCCCGGAGATGGGTGGGGATTACTACGGCGTGAACGCGAACTGCCTGGATGGCGCCGACCTCTCCGGCATCCAGGTCACGTACCTCGACGGGCTCCACGACACCTGGGCGCAGCTCGCCGTCGCGCCGTATGTGGACCCGATCTCCGCCGCGATGCGTTCCTGAGCGCGCGTGGTGCCCGTGGGACCCCGCGCCGCGGGTGTGATTTCGATTTGCTGGCTCCGGGAGCCGCCCTTCGTGGCCTCCTTTCAGCCGGGTCTTCCGGTGAAGTATCTTTACCGGATTGGACGGCCTCACGGCCCTTCTCATGACTCCGTGTCTTGACGAGAACGAGCTGCTGGAGTGGGAGCAGGGGCGCCTGTCCGCGGATGCCGTGGCCCGGCTGGAGGCCCACCTGGATGGGTGCGAGGCCTGCTGCGCGGTGGTGGCGGGACTCAGGGAGGAAGGGGCCTTGTCCGCGGAGGGCCTGGAGCCCCTGGCGCCGCTCGGGTCGGGCGGTACTCCGGGGCCCGGGGCTCGCGTGGGGCGCTACGTGCTGCTGCGCCGCGTGGGCGAGGGGGGCATGGGGGTCGTCTTCGCCGCGTATGACCCGGACCTGGACCGGGAGGTGGCGCTCAAGCTGCTCAAGCCCGGGGCGGTGGCGGACGCGGAGGCGCGCGGGCGGCTGGTGCGCGAGGCCCAGGCGCTGGCCCGGCTGTCCCACCCGAACGTCGTCATCGTGCATGACGTGGGCCAGGACGACGACACCGTCTTCCTCGCCATGGAGCTGGTGCGGGGGCGGACGCTGCGCCACTGGCTGGAGGAGGCGCCGCGGCCGTGGCGCGAGGTGCTCTCGCGCTTCCTCCTGGCGGGCCAGGGGCTGGCCGCCGCGCACGCGGTGGGACTGGTGCACCGCGACTTCAAGCCGGACAACGTGCTGCTGGGGGACGACGGCCAGGTGCGCGTCACCGACTTCGGTCTCGCTCGCGCGGTGCCCGCACCCCTGACTCCACCGGAGGCGGGGGCAGGGGAGGGCCCCACCCGGCGGGCACCGGCGCGGGGAGACGACACCCTCTCCGGCGTCCGGCTGGGCACACCCGCGTACATGTCCCCGGAGCAGTGGCGCGGCCAGCGCGCGGACGCGCGCAGCGACCAGTTCAGCTTCTGTGTCGCGCTGTACGAGGCCCTCTTCGGCCAGCGGCCCTTCGCGGGTGACACGGCGGGGGAGCGAGTCCAGGCCTCAAGCGAGGGGAGGGTGACGCCGCCTCCCCGTGGCTCGCGCGTGTCTGGTGCCGTGCGCGACGCCGTGCTGCGGGGCCTGGCCGCCGAGCCGGCCTCGCGCCACCCTTCCCTGGACGCGCTCCTCTCCCGGCTCGAGTCCGGCGCGCGCGCGCACCGCTGGCGCTGGGCGGCGGCGGCGCTGGCCACGGGGGTGGCGGCCAGCGTCGCCGCGGGCTTCGGCCTGGCAGGGGGTGACGCCGCGCGGGTGTGCACCGGCTTCGAGGCCCGGTTGGAGGGCACCTGGGACGCGGCGCGCCGGGCCCGGCTGGAGCAGCGCTTCCGTCAGGGGGCGCCTCCGGTGCCCGGGGACGCCTTCGAGTCCACCACGCGGGCGCTGGACGCCTACGCCCAGGCGCTGGTGGCCCAGGAGCGGCAGTCCTGCGAGGACACGCGCGTGCGGCAGGCGCAGTCCGAGCGGCTGATGGACCTGCGCGCCGCGTGCCTGGATGGCCGGCGCCAGGCGTTGCTCGTCCTGGTGGAGATGCTGGAGGGGGGCGAGCGGGAGACGCTCACGAGGGCGTCCGAGGCCGCGCGGCAGCTCCCCTCCCTGGCAGCGTGCGCGGACCGGGACGCGCTCGCCCGCGTGGACCCGCTGCCGGATGCCCCGGAGGCCCGGCGGGAGCTGGCGGCGCTGCGCCGGGAGCTGGACGGGCTGCGCGTGCAGGGCTCGGCCGGGTTCCATGAGCGTGCGCTGCCCCGGCTGGAAGAGGTGGTGGTGGCACTGCGGGGGCTGGGACACCGACCCACGCTGGCTTGGGCCCTGTTGTTGTTGGGCGAGCTGCGGGGCACCGCCGGGAGCTTCGCCGCGGCGCGCGAGGTGCTGGAGGAGGCGGTGCGCGTGGCGGAGGCCGGGCACGACGACGAGACGGCCGCGCGCGCGTGGAACCGCCTCCTTTATACGGAAGTCCAGGGCATGGGCCTGGAGAAGGAGGCCCAGCGCACCGCGCGCATGGCGCAGGCGGCCCTGGAGCGACTGGGGCCCGAGGCTTCCCTGGAGGTGGCCGCGGAGCTGCACCGCGTCCGCAGCAGCCTCAGCTACCGGCAGGGCGAGTACGCGCGCGCTCTCACGGAAGCCACCGAGGCCCTGTCCCTGCTGGAGCGGGCGCGCGGGCCCCAGGACGTGGCGCTCGCCGATGTCCTGGCCGGCATGGGCCAGGCCCTCAACGCGCTGGGGCGTTACGCGGAGGCGGAGCGGCACTATGCGCGTGCCCTGGCGCTGGTGGAGGCGGTGTACGGCCACGAGCATCCGCTATGCGCGGCGCACCTCAGCAACGTGGCCACCGCGCTGCGGCTCCAGGGGAAGGTGGCCGAGGCGGTGGCACGCTACGGCGAGGCGCTCGCGCTGGCCGAGCGCCTCCTCGGGGCGGAGCACTCCAGCACCAGCGTGATCCGGGTGAACCTGGGCGACGCGCTCTCGCGGCAGGGCCAGCTGGCGGAGGCGCTGCCGCACTACGAGCGCGCCCTGGCCAGTCTGCGCAAGGGAGGGGACGGCGAGCAGCTGCGGCTGGCCAACGTGTTGCTGAGCCTGGGCAGTGCACGGGCGGACCTGGGACAGCTCGCGCGGGCGGAGGCGGACTACCGCGAGGCGCTGGCGCTTCAGGAGGCGCAGCTCGGCCCCCGGCACCCGGACGTGGCCCTGTCGCGCAACAACCTGGGCTGGGTGGCGATGGACGCGGGCCGCCTGCTCGACGCACGCGCCCACTTCGAGGCGGCGCGCGAGCTGTGGGAGGCCACGCTCGGCCCCGGACACCCGAAGGTGGCCAGCGCGCTGTACAACCTGGGACACGTGGAGCTGCGCCTGCGCAGGGTACCTACGGCGCTCCTCCACCTGCGGCGGGCGCTGGAGGTGCGCGAGAAGTCGCTCGGGGCGGAGCACCCCCGGGTGGCGCAGACGCTCGCGTTGCTGGGTGAGGCGCTGGTGGAGGGAGGCCAGCTGCGCGAGGCCCGCGAGCCGCTGGAGCGGGCGGTGGCGCTCTCCACGCGGGTGGAGCTGGCCCCGCACGACCTGGCCCGGGCGCGCTTCGCGCTCGCCCGCGTCCTCTGGCAGTCGCAGGGGGAGCGGTCCCGGGCGCTCTCCCTGGCGCGGGAGGCCCAGGAGGCCTACGCACGGAGCGCGCCCGCCTACGCGCCCCGAGCACGCGAGGTGCGGTCCTGGCTGTCCGCCCATGGCCCCTCCTGAGCCGGGGCACCGTGTCTCATTCCCGCCCGAGGGGGCGGACTTGTCGGTGGAGGTGGTCCGTGGCGTCCGAGCAGACCGAGTCCTTCCTGTCGCGGGCGCCGCACGCGCTCGCCCCGGCGCTGCGGGCGCTTCCCGGCCTGGAGGACGCGCTCGCGGGGCTGGTGCGGGAGGCGCGCGAGGCGTGGCCGGAGGTGGGTATGGACGCGGGGGCCTTCCTGGCGCACGTGGCGGAGCGGCTGCCCTCCACGGGCGAGGCCCGCGAGGTGCTCGCGAGCCTTCGCGCGGAGGAGTTCTTCCTGGCCTTCGCCTGCGTGCGGGGGGATGCGCGGGCGCTCGAGGCGCTCGACGCGCACGTGCTGTCCCAGGTGGGGACGTGGCTGCCGCGCGAGGCGCCCGCCCTCGTGGACGAGCTGCGGCAGTTGTTGCGCCAGCGGCTGCTGGTGTCGGTGGACGGGGCACCGCCGAAGCTGGCCTCCTATTCCGGGCGGGGTCCTCTGGGACAGTGGGTGAGGGCGGTGGCGCTGCGGCTGCACATCGACCGGCAGCGCGCCGCGCCGTGTGAGCTGCCACTGGAGGCGGCCCCGGTGGCGCTGGCGGATCGGCTGGGCGCGGACCCCGAGCTGGCCTTCATCCGCGAGCGGCACCAGGAGGATTTCCGCGTGGCCTTCCGCGCGGCGCTGGGCCGGCTGGAGGCCCGGGAGCGCAACCTGCTGCGGCTGCACCACGTGCACGGCCTGTCCATGGACGCGGTGAGCGCCACGTACCAGGCGCCCCGCTCCACCGTGGCGCGCTGGATTGCCCGCGCCCGCGAGCGGCTGCTGGCGCTCACCCGCGAGGAGCTGACGGCGCGGCTGGGGCTGACGCCCGACGAGCTGGACAGCTTGCTGCGCCTCGTGCGCAGCCAGCTCGACGTCAGCCTGCGCCAGCTCTTGGCGGACTGACTCCGGCTACTTCTGTCCGTCCGTGAAGAAGCGCTGCTGGAAACGCTCGCAATAGCGCACCAGGTTCTGCTGCCCCAGCGTGTACTTCCGGAGCGGCGAGTCCACGGGAAACGCGATGATGCTCACGATGAACGCGTAGAGCGCCGCGTCGAACGAGGTGGGGTTCTCTCCCAGGAGGAAAGGCTTGTCGCCGAGCGCCACCGCCACCGCGGAGACGTCCGCCTTGCCCATCTCCAGGATCTCCTCCGGCCGGTGGCGGCCCAGGCCCTGGGTGTGCGTCGCCTTGGTGACCCCCCGGCGAATCATGGGCACGATGAGCTTGCCGATGCCGGGCGGGAAGAGGGCCTCGAAGATGGGCTTGTAGATCCGCCATCCCTCCTGTGAGACCCAGCGCTCGTGGATGATGTTCCAGTAGAGGCTGTCCTCCAGCACGCGTCGCACCAGGTGGCCCTTGGCGACGTCCTCCGCGCCGAGCTTCGCGTCGAGCGGATCTCCGTGCTTGCGCTTGAGGTGCTCGATGATGAGCTGGGAGTCACCCAGGAACGAGCCGTCCTCCTCGATGAAGGGGATCTTCCCCTTGGGGGCCTTCCCGAAGGCGGCCGCCTTCGCCGTGTAGGGGATTCCAGCCATCCGGAGATAACTCTCCAGCTTCAGGCAGAAAGGGCTGACGTTGCTGATGCCGAACGCGGCGGGGCCCTGATGAAGGATGAGCATGTGGGGGAATCCACCATTCCAAGGTGCAGCCCGTCCAGAACCCATGGGCGCCGACCAGTCATGCTCCGTGTGCAATCCCCGAGCTCCTCATGATGCTTTCGCCGTCATGAGGAGGCCGCGCATCATCCCGCTCCTGGAGCCCTTCAGGCCGCCGCCATGTGGACCTTGGCCCGGCTCATGACGTGGTCCACGGCCGTGAGGTGCCAGGCCACCTGATCGATCCGGGCCAGGTTCTGGGGCTCGGAGCGCAGGGCGGCGACCACCTCTCCCACCGGCACTCCAGCGGCATTGGCCTCGTCCTGGATGATCTTCTCCACCTTCGCCCGGCTCGGGGTCAGCCCGTCCCGCTTGCAGATGGCGCCCAGGGCCAGGGCGATGCGCAGCCGCAGCTCCACCTCGGCCCGCGTCGACTCGTCCCGCAGCCACGCGCGGAGCGACTCCTCCCGGCGAGCCTCATCGAAGCCCAGCGCGCTCAGCGCGCGTCCCTCGCTGGTGCTCCAACGGCGGCGGATCTCCTCATCGACGAGCCCGGCGGGGACCTTCACCCGGGTGCGCGCGGCCACCGTGGCTAGCACCTGCCGCTGGACCTGGCTCAGCAGCAACTGCGTGGCCTCCGCCTCCATCTGATGGAGGACGGCCCGCGTGGCCTGCGCGAGCGTGTCGCCGTAGCCGAAGGCCCGGAGGAAGGCGGGGCTGCTCAGCTCGGGATAGGTCACCTCGCGCGCCCCCTTGAGTTGCAGCGAGAAGCGCGCGGGCGCCCCCCGCAGGGACTCGACGGGGTAGTCGCCGGGCAGGGTGAGCTCCACGGTGAGATTCTCCCGGGGCGAGCGGCCCACGAGCGACTCGTAGAGCCCGGGCAGCAGGGGCTCGGGCGCCAGGGTCATCCACACGTCGGTGCGCAGGCTGAAGGGGATGAGCTCGCCGTGGCTGTATCCCACGATGTCGAACAGGATCTCGTCCCCCCATGCCAGCTTCTCGCTGGGGTAGCGGTAGCGCTCGGTGGCCAGGGGGCGCGCCAGCTCCAGGAACCGCTGCTGGACCTGCTCCGGGGTGAACGCCTCCGGGGGGGAGAGCGTGACGGAGAGTCCCTCGAGCGAGGGCGCCTCCACCTGGGGCAGGGACATCGACACCGAGAGATCGTCCAGCTCGTACGACGCGGCCAACTGCGGAATCACGATGGAGCTCATGGGGTGACCCTTGGGAACACGGAGGTGGGACTACCAGCCCTTGAAGAAGTCCTTGATGCCCTCGCCGACCTTCTTGGCGGTGTCCTTGATTCCGTCGCCGACCTTCTCGGCGGTGTCCTTGATGCCCTTGCCGATCTTCTCGGCGCCCTTCTTGATGTCGCCCCCGAAGTTCTTGACGACCTCACCCGCGATGGAGGCGCCCGTCGAGATGGCCCCACCGATCTGGGAGACGATGGGGATGTTGGTCGCGGCGAGCACCGAGCCTCCGGCGACGATGCCCGAGGTGACCTTGTCGCCGAGGCTCGCCTTGGGATCCTTGATGGTCGTGACGGCATTGGCGATGTCGAGGCCGGCCATGGCGACGTTGAGGCCCGGGACGAACCTGCCAGCGGCCTTGCCTCCCGTCTTGAGCAGGCCCTTGGCGATGTCATCGGCCTTGCCAGCCACGGAAGAGGGCTTGATGTCCGGAGCGGAGGGCTTGATGTCCGAGGTGGAGGGCTTCGCCGTGGGCCTGGACTCCGGGGCGGAGGGCTTGAGCTCCGGAGCGGAAGGCTTGGAGGCCGGCTTCCGGAACATGTCTCCCAGTCCCCCCAGGTCGCTCACGCCGCTGGCCAGGTCGCTCACACCACCGAGGACCTGACCCGCCAGGGCGGTGGGGTCGCCGTACTGCCCCAACTGCTCGGCGCTGTACGGGCCCGCTTCGAGGTTGCCAGCGGCCAGGGGACCCTGGGTATGGGCGAGTCCCTGGAGGACATCGAGCTGGTGCAGATCCGTGCCGCCATTGATGGCGCCAGCGACCCTGTTGGCGATGTCCAAGGGCATCCGGGCCGTGACGCCCGAGAGGGCGCTCGCGGCCTCGTTCCTCAGTCCGGCGAACTGCGGACGCGAGGCGAGGCTCGCGGCGAGCTCGAGACCCGCCTGGGCGGTGGCCAGGGCGTTACCGGCCACCTCGAGCTTGTTGCCGATGAGGGCCTGCTTGCCCAGGCTCTTCTGGAGGGTGTTGTCGCCGCCGTTTCCAGGCAGGGCGGGCATGCCGCGGCGCGCGACCTCCTGCTCGAACACCGAGGTATCCAGCGCGGTCGGCAGCCGCTGCTTCTGGACGGGCGCCAGCGTCCCCTCGACGGGCGTCTTGCCGACGGTGTCCGAAGGCATCGTCTTCTGGGACTGGGGGAGCACGTAGCGGGCGGAGCCGGAGGAGATGGGGGCGGTCATGGGCGTCTCGGAGAGAAGGATTGGGAGCGAAGGAGTCGGACACGAGCCAGAGCAGGTCTCGTGCCAGCCCTTTCCGAGGAGACGGGGCACCCGGTTTCCCTCGGGAGTCCCACGATGGAGGAGGCTCGAGCCCCCTCTTCCACCTGGTGACTGCCGTTCGGTGGTGGTGACAGTTGTCATCACCCCCCGGGTCGCGGGTGGAGCTTCCGGTGGGGAGCCGGGCCGGTAGACTCGGCGGGGCGAGGCGGTCGCGCTCCTGCACCGCGGAAGAAGGAGGAGACATGGATCGGCTGCGGGAGGCGCTCGAGGCGTGGCGTCGGGAACTGGGCGAGGACAACGTGCTCGCCGACGAGGCGACGCTCGTCCGGGCGCGCACGGCGACCTTCGCGACCACCCAGGATGTCGGTGCGGTGCTGCGTCCCGGAAGCACCGAGGAGGTGCGCGCCTGCTTGCGCATCGCCCAGGAGCTGCGCATCCCCGTCACCCCGGTGAGCGCCGGGCGCAACCAGGGCTATGGCTCGCGAGTGCCGGCGCGCAGCGGCGTGCTGCTGGACCTGGGCCGGATGAATCGCGTGCTCGAGTTCGACGAGGAGCTGGCGTACCTCACGGTGGAGCCGGGCGTCTCGTTCGAGCAGGCGCATGCCTTCCTGGAGGCGCGGGGCTCGCGGCTGCAGCTGGCCACCATCGGCGGGCCGCCCCAGTCGAGCCTCATCGGCAATGCGCTCGAGCGGGGGGACGGGACGGGGCCTCACGGGGACATCTTCCAGTACGTGTGTGGCCTGGAGGTGGTGCTGCCCACGGGCGAATGCCTTCACACCGGGCCCGGGCGCTATCCCCATGCCCGGGCAGCGTCCGTGCTGCGCTGGGGCGCGGGCCCCGGCCTGGATGGGCTCTTCAGCCAGTCGAACCTGGGGGTCGTGACGCGGATGACCTTCTGGCTGGCGCCGCGAGCGGCCTGCCCGCGGCTGGTGACGGGCGTGCTCGAGGATCCCTCCCAGCTGGGCCCGGTGGTGGAGCGGCTGCGGCTGCTGCGGATGGAGGGCACCCTGCGCGAGGCCTTCTCGCTGTGGAACGACTACAAGGTGATGTCCGTGCTCGGCCAGTACCCGTGGGAGGCGACCCGGGGGCTCACGCCGCTGCCGGAGTCGCGCCGCGCGAGGCTGCGCGCCGAGCTGGGCATCTCACCCTGGCACCTGAGCTTCGTGCTCGAGGCCCCGAGCGAGGCGCAGGCACGGGCGGCGCAGGAGCGGGTGGAGCACGTGCTGGAGGGAGTCGTGCCCACCCTCTCCTGTATGCGGGAGGAGGAGGTGGGGCCGGGGGCGCTCCGGCAGGTGCCCTCGGCGCGCAACCTTCGGATGATGTACTGGCGCAAGCGCTTGCCCCCGCCCGAGGTGCCGGAGCCGGAGCGTGACGGGTGCGGCTTCATCTGGCTGTCGTGCGCCGTGCCGATGACGGGCCCCCACCTGGAGACGGCGCTGGCGCTCGCCGAGCCCTTGCCGCTCCGGTTCGGTTTCGAGCCCAACCTGTGCGTGCTGGGCGTCTCGGCGCGCTGTGCCTACCTGGTGGTGGCGATCGTCTATGACCGGGAGGTGGAGGGGGAGGACGCTCGCGCGCTGGCGTGCCACCAGGCGTTGCAACAGGCCCTGGGTGACGCGGGCTACTACCCGGCGCGCTTGGGCATCCAGTCGCCCGTGCTTCCCTTCGTGCCGGAGGATGACTCGCCGAGGGTGTTGAGGACGCTCAAGGCCGCGTTGGATCCCCACGGCATCCTCGCCCCCGGGCGCTACCTGCCCTGAAGAAGGGACTTGCCCAACGCCCCCCACGTCGTCTATCTATGCGTTCGTAATGATTTTGAGTCTCATTATCATTATCAGGAAATGAAAATCGGATGACGCCGTGTCCCTGGAGCGTGTCGTGAGTGTTTCCTCCTCGCCGAGGTCCGAGCAGCGGGTGCTCTGGTTGCTGGCGGCCGTGCAGTTCACCCACCTGCTGGACTTCATGATCGTCATGCCGCTGGGGCCGGAGTTGATGAGGCGCCTGGGCATCTCGGCCGCGCAGTTCGGGGCGTTGGTGTCGGCGTACACACTGGCCTCGGCGGGCATGGGGTTGTTGGGGGGGCTGTGGCTGGATCGCTTCGATCGCAAGCGCACGCTGCTCGGGCTCTACGCGGGGTTCGTCGTGGCCACGCTGCTGTGTGGCGTCTCGGACAGCTACCTCGGGTTGTTGATGGCGCGTTGCGTGGCGGGGGCCTGCGCGGGGCTGATGAGCGCGGGGGTTCAGGCCATCATCGGGGATGTCATCCCCGCGGAGCGCCGGGGCAGGGCGATTGGCACGGTGATGGCGTCGTATGGACTGTGCGCGGTGGCGGGCGTGCCCCTGGGGCTGTGGTTGGCGAGTCAGTGGGGGTGGCGCTCGCCCTTCTTCGTCATCGGCGCGCTCGGGAGCGTGTTGTGGCTCGCGCTGCTGTTCGCCTTGCCGCCGGTCCCTCCGCACCCGTCCGGGCGCCCTGACGTGCGGGGCGGGTCCGCGCTCGGGCGGGGGTGGACGCCTGCCCTGGCGCTCGGGTGGGTGTTGACCTTCTGCGTGGTGTTCTCCGGCTTCCTGCTGATTCCCTATCTGAGCCCCTTCATGGTGGGCAACCTCGGGTTGAGGCTGTCCGACCTGTCCTGGGTGTATCTGGCGGGCGGCGCCGCCACGTTGTTGAGCTCGCGGTGGATGGGACGGATGGCCGATCGGTTCGGGCCGGCCCGCGTCCTGGCCTCGCTGCTGGTGGGCACCCTGGGGCCGCACCTGCTGTTCACGCACCTGTCCGCGGCGCCGCTGCCGGGCGTGGCGGGGGTGTTCGTGCTGTTCATGGTGCTGACCTCCGGGCGGGCCATTCCCACCCTGGCGCTGGTCGCCTCACGGGTGCCTCCCGCGCTGCGCGGTCGCTACATGGCGATCAACATGGCGGCGAGCGATGGCGCCTCCGGGTTCGGCGCGTGGGTGGGGGGCCTGTTGCTGACGGTGGCGCCGGATGGCGCGCTGGTGGGGTTTGGCCGGGTGGGCTGGATCGCCGCCGGGGTGTCGGGCTGCGCGCTCGGCGTGCTCTGGCTGTTCGACCGGCGCGCCGCCACTTCGAGCGCGGTGCCGGCCTGAGTTCTTCCAACGCAGTTCCCTTTCACACGAGGAAACCCATGGACGTACACGCGAACAGACACCCGTCGTTGCCCCGACCCATCGTGGGCAAGATGGATCTCACGAACTCCAACCGCCTGCTGGCCGAGGCGAAGCGGCTGGTGCCCGGTCTGACCCAGACGATGATGAAGAAGCCGGAGATGTTCGCTCCGGGCTCCTTCCCCGTCTACCTCGCGCGTGGACAGGGCGCGTTGGTGGAGGACGTGGATGGCCAGCAGTACATCGACTTCATCTGCGGGCTGGGCGCGAGCTCGCTCGGCCACAACCACCCGGCCGTCGTGGACACCATCCGCCGGCACCTGGAGGAGGGGCTGCTGCACTCGCTGCCCACGGCCTGGGAGGTCAGCGCCGCGCGGACGTTGGTGGAGATGATCCCCGGCGCGGAGATGGCGCGCTTCTTCAAGACGGGAGCGGATGCCACCTCGGCGGCGGTGCGCCTGGCGCGCTACGTCACGAGCAAGGAGCACATCATCACGGTGGGCTACAACGGCTGGCACGACCACTTCATGTATGACACGCCGGGCGTGCCCGCGGTGTTGTCGCAGTACACGCGGCGCATGCCGCTCTTCGAGGAGCCGGACGAGGCGGCGCTGCTGGCCTGCATCGAGCAGACGGGGCACCAGCTCGCGGCGGTGCTGCTGTCGGTGCCGTTCAACCGCTGCCTCACCCGCGAGTTCATGCACAAGCTGCGCGCCACGTGCACGGCGCACGGCGTGTTGCTCATCCAGGACGAGGTCATCACCGGCTTCCGGCTGGCGCCGGGCGGTGCCCAGCAGTTCTTCGACGTGAAGGCCGACTTCGTCTGTCTGTCCAAGGCGATCGCCGCGGGCATGCCGCTGTCGGCGGTGGCGGGGCCGGAGAAGCTCCTGAGCAAGCTGGCGGATCTGCAGGTGTCCACCACGTTCGGCGGCGAGCTGCTGTCGCTGGCGGTGTGCGAGGCCGTGCTCAAGGTGAGCCGCGAGCCGGGCTTCACCGAGCACCTGGCGAACCTGGGCCGGCGGCTCGCCACGGGCATCAACGCCCGGGCCGAGCGCGTGGGCTCGCCGCTGCGCATCCTGGGCTATGACGCCATCCCCCTGTTCCGCTTCTCCAAGAACCCCGTGGAGAACGCGAAGCTCACCCAGCCCTTCCAGGCGGGCATGGCGCGCCGTGGCATCCTGTTGCGCCGCGACCTCAACTTCATCTGCGCGGCGCACACCGTCGAGCAGATCGACTACACCATCGACATGGCCGAGGAAGCGATGCGCGAGTGCCTCCAGCAGGCCTCGGCCTCCAGCGCGGCCTGAGCCGGACGTCCCCGGGCCCCGAGGCTCCCTCCGCCGGACTCCAGGGGGGAGCCGCCTCGCGCGGCGATGCGTGTCACATCTCCCTCCGAGTGACTCCTTCTGGGCGTGACGTCGTTCCCTCCCGAGCCCTCAGGAGAGCACCATGAACAGCGAGATGATCGTCAAGGCGTGGAAGAGCCCGGAGTACCGCGCGAGCCTGCTGCACGAACAGCGAGCCGCGCTCCCGGAGAATCCCTCCGGGAGACCGCTCACGGAGCTCGATGACTCCGACCTGGATGACGTCACCGGAGGGGAGGGGGTGAAGCTGTTGCTGACCGAGCGTAACCAGTGCTGCCTCTTTTCCCTCGGGTGCCCCTCGCTCGCGCAGAACTGCAACCTGGAGATCTGATCCAGGTCCGCTCCGCCCCGGTCGCTGTCCGTCCAGTCCCCCATCGGATAAAATTTGGATCATGCCCAAGATCCCAAAAGGTACCCGGCTGAAGCGGTTCTCCCACCTCTCGCAGGAGGAGAGCAGGAAGAACGTGGAGGCTGTCTCCGCGCGGTTGCTCGAGGAGTTCTCGGATGTGCTCTGCATCCGCAAGACGCGGCGGGTGGAAGACGAAATCAAGTACAACATCCATCCGAGGTACAAGTACTACAATCTGGGAGTCTCCCCGGTGGAGCCCGCGGTGGATGCCAACTACTGGCACGCGGCGTTCACCGTGCTGCAAGGTCTGCCCATCCAGGAGTATGACTCCTTCAAGTGTCCGGGAGTGGTCATCAGCAATCAGGCGGAGCTCGCCGGATGGGGAAAGACCGACCTGGGGCTGCCCACCAAGAACGTTGCCGAGGCGAGGTACCCCGAGAACTTCCCGCCCAACGCGGCGCCGCAAGCCAATGGAAAGACGCTGAGGACGTGGCCACTCGTCAGCGCGAAGCTGCAGGAGATCCGGGCTCGCGTGAAGGGGGAGAAGCCCGACGTCAGCTCGAAGGGGAAGCCGCGTGGCGTGGAGCGCATGATCCACCTGGAAGATGAATCCTTCCCGAGCGGAACCGTGAAGGCCCCCTACCTGAACGCGGCCTCCATTCCGTATGGCGAGGCTCAGCTGCACTACCTGCCCGAGCACATCCTCGGCGTGTACGTGGAGCTCTTGAGCCAGCAGGAGATCACCACCTATCAGAACGCGGACCAGGCCCGGACGAGCGAGATCGCGATCGCGGACGCCGTCGAGGCCATCCGTGGAGCACTCGATCTGCGCTTCTTCCTGAAGGTGACCTGCAAGATCGCGGTGCCGTTCGTGGAGTACTCCCGCGGAAGCATCAAGCTCCATGCCTCGCCCAAGGAGCTCATGAAGGAGGCCGGGGAGAAGTGCCCCCAGTCGATCATCAGTGCAGTGAAGGACAAGCTCCCCGTGGGAGTCCATGGCGACGAGGCGTGAGTGCGAGCCCCGTTGGAGCGTCGTCCCCCGTGCCGCGGGAAGGCCGTGAGCTGCGCGCCCATCGGCCTTCCCGGGCAAGACGTCGTTACCAGCCGCTGTTCCCCGAGACCTTGTTGAAGGTGTACCGGTTGTTGGGATTCAGGAGCCCACCCAGGGCCGCGCCCGTCACCGTGACGTTGGTGCAGGTGGCCGTCCCAGGCACATTGAAGGTCTCCACGCCATAGGCGCCCGCGCCCTTGATGGTGACGTTGCTCAGGGTCACGGGAGAGATGGGGTAGTTGTACACGGGGGGATTGGCCTCGGGGGGCGTCCTGCCGAAGCTGATCTTGATGGCCGAGAAGGTGCTGTCGTTGATCTCCACCCCGTCCACGAGGATGTGCCCCGAGATTTCCCTTCTCGTCGCGTGGAGCCACAACGCCCCGGCGTTCATGGCGAAGTTCACCTTCTGCTCTCCACCGGTCCGGGTCAGGGTCACACGCTTGATCTCCGTGGTTCCGAGGAAGGGCAGGTCCGCGAACCAGTCGGTGATCAGGACGCCCGAGGAAGCGTAGTGGGTGTCCAATCCCACGCTGTCCAGGATCTTGTTGTCCCTGCCATTGTAGATGGCGAAGGTGTTGGCGAGATTGGGCATCTGCGCGGTGTCATGGCGGAACGTGCAGTTCTCGTTGATGGAGCCATCGGACCACATGGCGAAGGAGTTATCGCCCGTGTTGCGGGCGTGGACGTGGCTGACCATCGAGTTCTTGATGCCCGCGTGGAGGTTGATCCCGTCCGCGTAGACGTTCCGCACCCGGCCATTGACGATGTACAGACCGTCCGTTCCGGGTTTGATCCAGTAGGCGACCTTCGCGTGCTCGATCCAGACGTTCTGGATGAGCGAGCCCGTGCCGAAGTTCCCCTCGAACGCCGCCCTGTCCGGTCCGTCCTGGCGCTCGACGATCTCCCCGAAATACGCCAGGTCGAACACCTTGACGTTGCTCCCAGCGCCCCTGAAGTGGTCGCCGATATTGGTGGCCTGGATCCGCGTGTGCCAGGGGCCCGCGCCGCGCAGGTGGATGTTTTCCAGACCCACCAGACCATTGATGCGGAAGACGCCCGAGGGAATCCAGACTCCCGCCTTGCCGGTGGACTTCGCGTTGCTGATGGCGTTGCGAATCGCCTGGGTGTCGTCTCCGGTGTCGTGCCTCCCACGAAGCCGGTGCCGGAATAGCCGGGATGATCCGTCGCGATGACGGCACCGCCCGATAGCGCCGCGGCCTCCGCTTCATAGGTCGACCCGGCGGCCTGCCGCACCGAGAACCCTTCCTCCTCGACGGCCAGATCCTCCGGGGCTCCGCATCCCGCGCCAGCGCTCAACCACGACCACACGAGAATCCGGCTGCCCCAGGTCTTCCACCTGCTCTTCATCGTTGTTGCCACTGGAGCTCCTCTTCCGCTTCCCAGAATTCGATTCATCCTCTTCACCGATGGCCGTGGCCTCGGTCCTGGAGGCACCCGGGGCATCTTTCGGGTCACGGATTTCGCTCCACACTTCCTCAATAACTCCCGGGCAAGGTCTTCCCTGTCAGTTCAACCGAGGGGGAACCCATGTCGAGCATTGGCAAGTCGTTCAAGAAGGCATTCAAGAAGGTCAAGAAGACCACCAAGAAGGCGGCCAACACGGTCGCCGACGCCACCAAGGACGCCGCCAACAAGACGGCCAACGTGGCGAAGGACGCCGCCGACAAGACGGCCAACGCCGTCACGGGCGCTGCCCACACGGTGTCGAACGAGGTGGGCCGTGAAGCCCAGGAGCTGGCGCGCGACGTGGATCATCTGACTCGGGATACCGCCCGGTTCGCCGAGAAGGCCTATACCGAGGCATTGGAGGCCGGGGAGGCCGCCTGGAACGCGACCGTCGAGTTCACGGAGCGCTTCCTGACGGACGCGCTCGCCGAGCTCGCGGAGGAGCTGGCGGAGGAGGTCTGCCGCGACCACCGCAAGCTCATCGAGTGCATGGTCGAGACGGGGCATGAGCTGCTGAAGGATCCCACCAGCCGCAAGGACGTGGAGCGGCTCCTCGACGCCGCCGCCCACAAGCGGAGGGATGAGAACACCGAGAAGACGACGGACTCGCTGTCGAAGCACAAGTCGATGAACCGCCTGGGAGCCGAGGCTCGGGGCAAGGACCTCATCACCCTCTCCGTCGGCGCCGGCGGCGGCGCGGCCTTCATGGCCGGCGCCGAGGGCAGCATCGGCTTCGCCTACGACTATCCGAACAAGAAGCAGCTGCGCGGGTACTTCGGCGTGGGCGGCGTGTCCGGCTTTTCGATCGGCACGTCGATGGCCCTCCAGATTGGCGCGTGGGGGAGCATGCCGTCCAATCTCGACGGCCCCTATCTGGCGGTGGCCGTGGAGCTCTATGTCAAGGGCGGCGGTGGCATCCAGGTCGTCTTCTCCCTGCCCACCTCGGAGAGTGATTGGCTGGATTTCGCCAAGGGAGGAAAGCTCAAGCTCAAGCTCGCTGGCCTCGTCGTGTCCATGGGGGGTGGAGGCGAGTTCAGTGCCTCGGTCAGCGCTGGCTATACCTGGGTGTATCACTGACCTCGCGACGCGGGAGAAACGCCTTGCATCCACGAATCGCAACCACGCGTCGCGGCATGCCGCGCGCCTTGCCGTTGCTCATCGCCTCGCTCCAGCTCGTGCCCGTGTCCGCTCGGGCCCTGGGTCGGGAGGAGGTGATGGCGGAGGCCGCCCGGTTCGCACAGCACCCCTGGGAGATGCGCGCCGCCAACCAGAAGGGGACCTGCCCGGGGGAGTACCGCAGTGACCATGCCCTCGGGAAACAGATCGGTGTCCCCTATGCCTGGGGCGGTTCGATGGAGCTGGCCGAGTTCGATCGGCGCATCGGCGCGGGGCAGGCCGCTGGCAGCCACAGCGGCGACGGCATCCTGACGTGTGTCGCGGGAGTCGACTGCTCGGGCTTCGTCTCGCGGGTCTGGCGGCTCGCGAAACGCGAGTCCACTTCCACCCTCGGCACCGTGACCCGCCCCATCACGCTCGAGGAGTTGCTCCCCGGCGATGCCCTCAACAAGGCGGGCAAGCACGTCGTGCTCTTCGCCGGGACCCGTGCCGATGGCAAGCCAATCATCTACGAGGCATCCGGAAGCGCCTCGCGCGTGCGGATGGCGACTCCGAGCTGGTCCTATCTCGCCGGCTATGTGCCCATCCGGTACCCGGGCATCGAGGACAAGCCCGTGGTGGCCTCCGTGCCTCCTGCTCCGGCGCCCGTGGCTCCTGCTTCGGACGCCAGCGCTCCGCCTCCGCCCCCGGCCGCCACCGCGCCCCAGGTGGTTCTGGCCTCGGCCACCACCCCGGCTGGTGGGCCGGTCACCACCCGGCTCTCGCTTCGCTACGGGGCCGACGTGGGCTTCACGCCCGCTTCGGAGGACGCACAGTCCATGGGCCCCGACTACCTGACGGCGGGTCCGAAGGGGACCGTCGCCCTCTATGATCGGGTGCGCCGCCGGGTCCTGGTCCTCGGACGGGAAGGCATGCGCGGGTCCTTCGATGCCGGGCTCGCCGATGGTCTGGGCTTCACCCGCCAGGGCGAGCTCATCGTCATGGATGGCACCCGGCACCAGCTCCGTCTCCACCGCTCCAGTGGGGAACTGCTCCGCACCGTCGACATCCCGCGCGAGGGCCTCCTGGGAGCGCTCACCCTCGATGACGGCGTCCTCCTCGCCACTTCACCGGAGGGCGAGCAGAAGGTCATCGCCGAGCTGGTCAACGGAAAGCCGCAGCGGCCGCGCAAGAACGTGGACCTCTCCCAGCAGCAGGTGCTGCGTTGGAAGGAGCGCGCCGGGGGAGGGCGGATCGCGGAGGTGGGCGGGGAGAGCCTCACCCTTCCGGAAAAGGCCCGCGTCTCGGCCCGGCGGGTCGGGACGTGGATCGAGCTGGTGATCGCCACCAGCGATGCGGGAGGGAGCCATCTCGAGGTGAAGCGCACCCTGCGCCGGCGGGGGCAGGTGGTGAACCTTCCCGATGCCACGCGCGGCGCCTACACGCCCATCGCCGACCTGGCCGTCGATCCGGACGGCGCCATCGTCTACCTCGAGCCAGGAGCCCAGGGGGTCTCCCTGACCTGGCTCGATGCCGGATGATGCGATACTGGCGCACCACTCGCCGTGGGGAGGAGTCCTCTCGATGAGCAGCAACACCGGTCCCATCCTGGTCGTGGAGGATGATCCCCCCATCGCCGCTGGCCTCGTGCGAGGGCTGAAGCTGGCGGGTTTCCAGGTGACGCTCGCGACGGACGGACAGCTCGCGCTCGAAGCGGCGGAGCGGGAGCGGCCCGTCCTGGTGGTGCTCGACCTCAACCTCCCGGAGCGGGATGGCTTCGAGCTGCTCGAGGCCTGGCGGACGCGGCTGCGCGTTCCCATCATCGTCCTCTCCGCGCGCCAGGAACTCGAGGCCCGGTTGCGCTCCTTTGGCCTGGGGGCCGCGGACTATCTCGCCAAGCCCTTCTGGATGGAGGAGCTGGTCGCTCGCATCCGGACGCGCCTGCGGCTCGTGGACGAGGGCCCGCGGCGCGTGCTGCGCTGGGACGACATCACCCTGGACCTCGATGCCCGGGTGGTGAGCCGCGAGGGCGTGGGCCCCCTCTCGTTCACGCGCCACGAGCTCGATGTGCTCCTCTACCTCGCCGAGCGCCCGGGCCGCTCCCTCACCCGGGAGCAGATCGGCACCCAGGCGCTGCCCGCCAACGAGGAGCGGGACGAGCGGACGGTGGACTCCCACATCGCGAGGATCCGCAAGAAGCTCGGACCGGCGGGAGGGCGTCTCAAGACGGCCTGGGGTATCGGCTACCGCTTCGAGTTGTCGGAGCGCACACCGTGAGGCTCTGGAGGGGCCTGGGCCCGCGCATCCTCGTCGCCGCGGCCGTGATGGGGTTGCTCGGGACGCTCGGCGCCTCGTACCAGGCTTTCCTAGCGGGCGGAACGCTCGCCATCCGCATCAGCTCGCGGACCTTCAGCGAGGCCATTCTGAGGGAACACGGCGAGGCCTGCCGCTCCTCACCGGAGGGCTGGTCCTTCCGGATGCCCGATGGCGTGGTGCTGGAGGCCTTCGACGTCGCGGGCACTTCGGGCAGGCGCCCATCGCCCGAGCTCCTCGAACGCATGCGCGAGGGAGAGGAGCAGCCCGTCACCTTCTACTTCCCGCTCTTCGACAGGAGCGCCGTGTGGGGTGGGGCCACGCTGTTCCGGGTGGGGGAGGGCGGACCCTGTAGCCTCATCGAGTGCCGGTGGCCTCTCTTCAACGAGCGTTACAGGGAGGGCCGGTGGATGTTCCTGGCCGCCGTGCTCAGCTCGTCCCTCATGGCGGCGCTGTGTACCTTGGTCGTCATCGCCCCGCTGCTGCGGCGGTTCCGCCGGCTGCACCAGGCGGCGGGCGGCATCGGCGGCACGGCCTATGCGTCGGCGGGGGACGAGGCTCCCGACGAGCTGGGCGAGCTGTCCCGGGTGCTCGACGCCACCCATGGCCGTGTGCTGGCGGACGCGGCCCGCATCGAGGCCCAGAAGCACGCGCTGGAGCGGCATCTGGCGGACGTGGCGCATGACCTGAAGACGCCCATCGCCTCGCTGCAGCTGGCGCTCGAGCTCGCGTCGGCGGCTCCCTCCGAGGCGGTCCCCGAGCTGCTGGTACAGGGCCTCGAGGACACCGTCTACCTGACGGCGCTCGTGGAGAACCTCCGCCTGGCGTGCCAGCTGGGCGAGGGAGTGGATCCGCTGGCGGGGGAGCCGCGGGTCGAGCTCGGACAGACGCTCGAGCGCGTCGTGCGGAGGCTCGGCTTGCTGGCGCGGCGCAGGGAGCTGTCCCTGGAGGCCGCGCGGCCGGACGAGGACGTCTGGGTGCGCTGCAACCCGACGATGATGGAGCAGGCCATCGTCAACCTGGTGCACAACGCCCTCACGCATGGGAACAAGGAGGGCCACGTGGTCATCGTGCTCGAGCCCGAGGGGGCCGAGCGCTTCCGGCTGACCGTGCTCGACGATGGCCCGGGGCTGTCGCCGGCCGAGCTGGAGCACCTCGGGGAGCGCTCGTTCCGCTCGGCGGACGCGCGGCGGAGGGATCCGCGCGGGAGCGGGCTCGGAGTGGCCATCGTCCGCGAGCTGTGCCGGCGCGTGGGGTTCGGGCTCACGTTCAGCGCCAACGAACCCCATGGTCTGAAGGTGGTCATCGAAGGCGCGCGGGCCGAGCCCCCCGCGGAAGCTCTCGTGCTTCCGCGGACACCGGGAGACCGGGGTTAGAACGACAGCCGGAAGTGGATGGATTTCGGCCGGGTGAGCTGGTCGAAGCCCAGCGCGCTCAGGCTGTGTCCACGGCCCGAGTTCTTCACGCCAATCCACGGCAGCGCCGGATCCACCGAGTCGCAGCGGTTCATGTACACGGTGCCGCACTCGAGCCGGGTAGCGAAGCGGGCCGCGCGCTCGCGGTCCTTCGTCCACACGCTCGCCGTCAGGCCCAGCTCGGAGCGGTTCATCAACTCCAGCGCCTCCTCGTCCGAGTCCACCGGGGACAGGGGCAGGATGGGCCCGAAGGACTCCTGCTGCATCAGCCGCATGGAGGGGTTCAGGTCGGCCACGAGCGTGGCCTCGAAGAAGCGGCCCCGGCCGTCCACCTGGGTCCGCTTGCCGCCCACCACCACGCGGGCTCCCTTGCCCCGGGCGTCGTCCACCAGCCGCTCCAGCTCGGCCGGGTGGTTGGGCTGGGCGATGGGGCCCAGGCTCGTCTTGTCATTCATCGGATCGCCGAGCACGTACCCGCGCACCAGCGCCTCGCAGGCCTCGGTGAAGCGCTTGTAGAGCGAGCGGTGCACGTAGACGCGCTCCACCGCGCAGCAGCTCTGGCCCGCGTTGTACATGGCGCCGTCCACGACGTTCTCCACGGTCTTGTCGAAGTCACAGTCCGCCGCCACGTAGGCCGGGTCATTGCCCCCCAGCTCCAGGCCCATGTGGAGGAAGCGCGTGGCCGCCGCCTGCACGAGCCGCTGGCCGCCATACACCGAGCCGGTGAACACCACGTGGTCCACCCGGCGGTCTCCCACCAGGCGCTCGCTCGTGGGGTGGTCGCAGTGCAGCGCCTGGACGAGGTGGGGGGGCGCTCCGGCCTCGGAGAAGGCGCGGGCGAAGTGCTCTCCGCACAGCGGCGAGCGGGGCGAGTGCTTCACCACCACCGCGTTGCCCGCCAGCACCGCCGGTACCACCACGTTCACCGCGGTGAGCAGCGGGTAGTTCCACGCCGGGAGATCCAACACCACGCCCAGCGGCTCCTTGACGATCCGGCGCTCGAACCCCTGCTTGGGCGGCAGCACGATGTCCGCCAGCGAGGCGTCGGCGATGGAGATCATGTAACGGGCGCGCTCGGCCATGCCACGGATCTCCCCCCTGGCCTGGCTCAGGGGCTTGCCCATCATCCGGGAAATGTCGGTGGCGATGGCGTCCGCGCGGGCCTCCATGGCGGCGACCATGCGCTCGCACCAGGCCTTGCGCTCGGAGAGCGGGGTGGCGCGCGCGGCCCTGGCGGCGGACCGGGCCTGCTCGAGGACGGTATCGATGGCCGCCTCATCCGCGAGCTTGACGGAGCAGGCGACGTCTCCGGTGTATGGATTGTCAACAGTCAGCAGGGTCATGGCTGACAAGGTAATGTGCTCGGCCACTTCCGGCCCCGGGCAAGCAGCGGCTCCCGTTGGCTGAAAGAAGGGCTGCCTTCTCCAGAACGGACCGGGCGTTCGCTCCTGGACGTCTCTCATGGAGTCTTGAACGCTCGACGTATCCAGCGCCGCCATCTGTCCCCGGCACGCGGGATGTAGGCCCGGCTGGCGGAGAGGGAGAGGACCACTTCGGTACCCCTTCCGACGCCGCTCAGGATGTCCAGGCGTGCCCCGATCTTCTCCGCCCGCTCGCGCATGCCGCGAAGTCCCCAGTGACCGGCTCGGCCACCAGCGCGGAGGAGCGACGAATCGATCCCTCTCCCATTGTCGCGGAAGCGCAGGCGCAGCTCGTCCACGCCGTACGAAAGCCCTGCTTCGATCTCGCTCGCTTCCGCGTGCTGGAAGGCATTGAAGAGCGCCTCTCGGCCGATGCGGTAGAGCTCGTCGGCGACGAGCGGATCCAACGCGCGTGACGTTCCCTCGACGAGGACGCGAAAGGCCGGAGCGTGGTTTCCGCCGAGCTCGCTCGCGATCGCCGTGAACGCGTCGGCGAGGTCCGGCATGTCGCCGCTCGACGCGCGCAGCTCCCGCACCCGATCGCGCCCCTCGATGAGCACGTCTTCCGCGCGGTCGAGTGCCCGATCCACACCGTCTCGGAGCTCGCCCTGTGGCAGGCGCGCGGCGACGGACTGGAAGTGCAGCATCAATCCCTGGAAGCCCTGCAACAGCGTGTCGTGAAGCTCGCGGGCGATCCGCTCGCGCTCGGCATGGCGTTCCTCCAGGCGCTGGCGCACGCGCCTCGTCATCTGCCGCAAGCGGAGGACGTACAGCAGCCACAACAGGCCCGAGGCGGCGAGCGCACAGAGCGCCAGGAACCAGCGGGTCTCGAAGAACGTCGGCTCGATCTCGAACGCGAGTGATGCGCCCTGCTCGTTCCACACGCCATCGTCGTTGGCGGCGATGACCTGGAAGCGGTAGTGGCCCGGCCCGAGGTTCGTATAGATGGCCTCGCGCCGTGTTCCCGGGTCCTGCCAGCCGTCGTCCACGCCCTCGAGGCGGTAACGGAAGGCGACACGCTCGGGCACGGCGAGGCTGAGCGCGCTGTAGTCGATCTTCAGGCCGCGCGTGCCCGGCGGCAGCCGGAGGTCAGCCCGTGGCGCATGGCGCTGGTCGCCAGCGATGATGGAACGAATCACGACGGACGGTGGCCGGGGATTGCGGTGGATGCGTTCCGGATCGATCCACGCGAGTCCGTTCGTCGCGGCGAACCAGAGTTTCCCGTCCGTGCCCTCGACCAGCGTCGGCAGGGGCCGGACCTGCTGCGCGGCTCCCGGCATGCCGTCCAGCATGTCGAAGAGCTCGAAGGGCATCCGGAAGTCCGGCTCGGCGAGCGCCCGGCGCAGGTCGTTCGCCGAGATACGCACGGCGCCCGCGTTGCCGTTCACCCAGAGCGTCCCATCTCGCGTCCGCAGCAGGCCCGTGACACCGGTGAGCACGTCCGGTCGCGTGGCGGCGAGCGGACGGAAACGTCGACCATCGAAGGCGGCCATTCCCAGCTCACCGCCCACGAGCGTGTCCGGGCCCGGGAGGATTTCGCTGACGGTCCCTGTCCTCAATCCGTCGGCCTCGGAGAACACCTGCGCCCTGGGGCCATCCACGATGGCCAGCCTGTTCTGGCCGTACCCCAACCACACGCGCCCCTGCTCGTCCGTCACGGCGCGGGTGGGATGCAGCTCCGGCAGGTTGGCGATTCCACCACGGGGTGTCCACGTATCGTCGTCCAGCCTGTAGACAGTCGACGCACGAAAGGACATCCACAGCCGCCCGGCACCGTCGCGCGTGATGGCCTGCACCTTGTTGCCCTCTTCCTTCTTCGGAATGGGCAGGGGTGTGAATTTCCCGTCGGCGAAGCGCCACGCGCCTTGCCGGCCGCCCAGAAGCAGGCTGCCGTCGGTATCGTGGTAGGCCGCCGTCACTTCGGCGGAGAAGCCGGGCACGGGGCTGGGATGCGGATCCAGCCGCCACAGGCGATCGGTGGGGCTACCATCGGCCGCGGTCCCGACCCACATCGCACCGGCTTCACCGGGCAGCAGCGCGAAGTACACCAGCAGCTCGGGAAAGCGGACGGTCGTGACGTCGTTGCGCCGGAAACGGTCGAGCCCGAGTTTCGTCCCCACCCAGATGTCGCCTTCTTGATCCTCCAGCAGGGTCATCGAGAAATCGGACGACAGACCGTCCAGCGCCGAGAACATGTCCCTGGAGAGAGCCTGACGGTGGAAGGGCAGGTCGAGGGCGTAGGGGGTCTCGGTACGACAGAGGGCGACGGAACAAGCGACCGTCCATAAGGCTCCCTCGCGGTCGAAGAGCAGCGAGGTCGAGTGCTGTGACGTGGTGGAGACTGTGGCCGACCGCGACGGCACGTCGGGACCCTGAAGCGGGCTGAGTCCCTTCTCGTCGTACTTCCAAAGAGTCCCGTCGTTCGTGAGATACAAGTAGGAGCCCGGCTGCGCGTCGGTTTCGACGCGTTCGAAGCGCCGCGCACCGGTGCGAAGCACATAGACGCCGTCGTCGGTGGAGGCCCACAGGGTGTCCGTCCGGTCTCGAGCGAGCACGGCGTCGCCAGGTCTCGCGAAACCCCACCGCGCGTCGGCCAGCTGCCAGACGCCCTGCTCGAGGACGTAGGGACCTTTGCTCGTCATCGCCCAGATACGCCCGTCGCCATCCTCCTCGAAGCCCTCGATCGGCAAGCCCTGGGGAAGGCCGTTCTCGGAGCCATGGTGGGTCACCACGCCGTCCTCGAGGACGCTGGCGCCGCCGTAGCTGTAGCTCACCCACAACCCACCCGACCGTGAGGCGAACAGCGCGCTGACCGAGTGCGACGCCGTGCTTCCCTCCGGCAGCAGGTCGTATCGCTCGAAAACGACTCCGTCGAAGCGCCAGAGCCCCGCGGACGTACCCAGCCAGAGCCAACCGTCCTCGGTCTGCGCCATGGCCCAGATACCCGCGGGCGCGCCGTCCTTGAGCGTCCACGAGGTATGATGGAAATCCTTGATGAAGCGGGCCGGCTCCGCCGCGTGTGCACCGCCGAACGCGCAGCACAGCAGCAAGCCGATGCCCGTGATGCATCCCAGCCACCTGATACCCGTGGTCTCCACGGAGCGGAAGCTACACGCTCACGGCCCGGAAGACCCCAGGTGAAACCCGGCGGCCCGAGAAGGAGCCGGTGACGATGAGGCTGCCATTGGCGTCGGTGGCCACCGCCGCCGGGTACACCACCGCGGATACCCAGGGGGCGGAGTTTGCCATTCCCGCCCGGCCCGAGTGGTCCTCGTCCATCCGGACAGCGAGCGCCGTGGCTCAGCGCCCGGTGCTCGTGTCCTTGAAGTCCGCGACCGACAGACCGTGCCGGCGCAGCAACTCGTAGAAGTCGGTGCGGTTGCGCCCGGCCATGCGTGCCGCGGCGCTCACGTTCCCTCCGCTGCGGCGCAGGGCCTCGACCAGATAGCCGCGCTCGAAGGCGTCACGCGCCTCGCGGAGGGTCGGCAGCGGGGCGTCGGCCCCTGGCGGTCTGGGGAGCTGGGCGCCCGGTGCGCTCTCCTCCATCGAAGGGGGCTCGGAGCGAGGGGGCGACTGCACGAGGTGGGCCAGATGCTCCGCCCGCAGCTCCTCGGAGGCCGCCAGCAGCACCGCGGCCTCCATCACGTTGAGCAACTCGCGCACGTTGCCCGGCCACGTGTAGCTCCGCAGCAGCTGGAGGGCATCCGCGCTCAGGTGTGGCACCCTCATCCCGTTGTGCGCCGCGGCCCGCTCGAGGAAGAGCTGGGCCAGCAGCGGAATGTCCTCCGGGCGCTCGCGCAACGGCGGCATGGTGAGCGGCACCACGCACAGCCGGTAGTAGAGATCCTCACGGAAGCGGCGCACCTCCACCTCCTCGCGGAGATCCCGGTTGGTGGCCGCCACCACCCGCACGTCCGCCTCCTCCTCGGTGCTCGAACCCACCCGGGTGTAGCGCCGCTCCTGCAACACCCTCAGCAGCTTCACCTGCACGCTGGGAGGTGCCTCGCCCACCTCGTCGAGGAAGAGCGTCCCGCCACGCGCGGCCCCGAAGAGCCCCTCGCGCGACTGGGTGGCGCCGGTGAAGGCCCCCTTCACATGGCCGAACAGCTCGCTCTCCAACAGCTCTGGAGGCAATGCCCCGCAGTTCACCGCGACGAAGGGCCCGTGTGCACGGCGGGAGAGCCCGTGCAGCAACCGCGCGGCGAGCTCCTTGCCCGTGCCCGACTCGCCGAGCACCAGCACCGTGGCATCCGAGGGGGCCACCCGGGCGATGTGCGCACGCACCTGGGTGATGGCCGGACTGTTACCGAGCAGCCGCTCGCGTGGAACGCCGGCCACGATGCGGCGCAGGTCGTCCACCTCGCGTTGCAGGGTCGTGCGCTCGAGCGCGTGCACCAGCTTCTGCAACAGCTCGTGGTCCTGGAACGGCTTGGTGAGGAAGCCATAGGCGCCCCGGCTCATGGCCTCCACCGCGGTCTCGATGGTGCCATGCGCGGTGAGGATGACCACCGGCAGCCCCGGGTGGCGCTCCCGTGCCTGGGCGAGCACCTCCAGGCCATCCGCGTCTCCCAGCTGGAGGTCGAGCACCATCGCGTCGACCTCGTCGCGCTCCACCCGCGCGAGTGCCTCCTGTCCCGTGGGGACGCTCGCCACCCGCATCCCATGGGCCTCCAGGCGCAGGGCGATGAGCTCACACAGTTCGAGGTCGTCATCCACCACCAGCACGCGATTGGCGGGGGAGGACGGAGGCTGGGGAGTGGGGCTCATGCAAGGCTCCGGTCGGGGGGCGGCGCAGCGGGAATGGCCTCGGAAGAGTAGCGGGGTGAAGTGGGACGATCGAGCGGTATCCAGACGGCGAAGGCCGCTCCCGGGCCCGGCTCGTCGAGGAGCACCACCTCGCCTCCATGCGCACGCATCATCTCGCGCGCCAGCGGCAGGCCGAGGCCTATCCCCGGAGAAGTGCTGTTGCCCACCGGAGAGGTGAAGAAGTGTTCGAAGAGACGGTTGCGAACCTCGGGCCGGACTCCCGGGCCCTCGTCGCGCACCACCACCCGGGCCCAGCAGGTGCCGGACGCGGCGTGACCCGGGGGCCCCTCCTGGGTGATGGTGCGCACGATCCGCACCCGCTTTCCCCGTGAGGAGACGCGGATGGCGTTGCCCAGGAGGTTGGCCACCGCGCGCTCGATGAGGGCGGCGTCGAGCGAGGCGGGGGACAGCGCTCCCTCCTTCTCCAACTCCAACCGGACTCCGGCCGCTTCGGCCTCGCTCCGCATGTCCTCCATTGCTCGCAGGAGCACGTCATCCAGCAGGCAGCCCGCCTCGCGCCTCAAGACCTTTCCGGACTTCACGCGGGACATGTCGAGCAGCGCGGACACCACGCGGATCTCCCGTTCGCAGGCACTGCGGGCCAGCTCCACCACCCGCCGCTGCTGCTCGTTGAGTGGACCGATGGTGCCGTCCGCCAGCAGCCCGAGCGCGGCCCGGAGCCGTGTGAGCGGAGTGCGGAGATCGTGCGATACGGAGGCCACGAAGGCGTCCTTGAGCTGATCGATCTCCGCCAGGCGTGCGTGTGTCCGCTGCAGCTCGGCGGCCAGCTCCTGCACCTCGATCGGTCCCCCTACCTGCGCGATGGATTTGGAGTTCCCCTGTCCCACCTGCTGGGCCTGCCTGGAGAGCAACTCCAATGGCTGGGTCACCCCTCTCGCCATCCAGCGTGCCACGCCCCACGCGGCGAACACCGCCAGGACTCCGAACACCAACCCCACGCTGATCGCGGTGGCACCGATGCCATAGGCCTCGGCCTCCCGCTGAAGCACCACCTTGTGCAGGGAGTGCACGATGGCGATCCATGCATCCGTGAGGTTCTCGTCCCAGGAGAGCCGCTTCTCACGCATCGCGGGATCGAACAGGCGCGCGCAGGTGTTCTCCTCGATCACATACCGTGCATAGTCGCGGTAGTGCTCCGCCGTGTTCCGGATGCTCGGCTGGATGGCTTCCCCGTGCCTGGCCAGCAGCGTTTCCAACTGGTGCAGTGGCGCCTTCATGGAGTCCGCGATCGCCGGTCCGACGGCCGGGTCGCGCTCACACCTCAGGATGGCATGCCGGGCGGCGACCTCGATGCCCCAGGTGGCCTGGTGGACGGCTTCCTCCTCCTGCACCTTTCCCAGATGCTCCTCCCGGATCTCCGTGAGGAGGCTCGTCATGCGGACCAGGGCCACCACGGCGAACGCGGCGGCACCGAGAAGCACGGCGGTGAGCAGCGCGTGGGAGATGAGCAGTCGTTGGACGAGTCGCATGTCTTGGGCTGGCTCCGAGGTGCGAGTCCTAACGCGCTTCCGCCCCGCATTCACGCAAGAGTGAACCCGCTCGTCCACTCTCCAACCGCGGCGTCGGCTGGAACGGACAGGTGTCGGTCCGGCCCACCAGCAGAGGTGTCGGCTCCCGCCGACAGCGTGGCGAGTCCCCACGACTCTCCAGAGGAGCGCGCGGTGCGGCACGCGGTGTGAAGAGACGCGTGGGCATCATGCTCGAACATCACACGTTTGGATCCACGGATCGCCTGCGCCTGCTGTGGCGGGATTGGCAGCAGATGGTGTCTCCCAGGACACTCGGACAGGATGTCTCCGGAGCCATCACGGTGGCGTGCGTGGCGCTTCCTCTCAATCTCGCACTCGCGGTGGCCTCGGGACTGCCTGCCAGCGTGGGCCTCATCAGCGGCGCGATCGCCGGTGTCGTGGCCGGGTTGTTGGGAGGCGCGCGCCTGCAGGTGACAGGGCCGGAGGCGGCGCTGGTGCCCATCGTGCTCCTCCTGGTTCAGCGCCATGGAATCCAGGGCATGGTCGTGGCCACCCTGCTCTGCGGGCTCCTCCAGATGCTCCTCGGGGTGCTGCGCGTGGGCCGGCTGGCGAAGCTGCTGCCAGCACCCGTGGTCCGCGGGTTCATGGCGGGCATCGGGCTGATCCTCCTCAACAACCAACTGCCCAGATTGCTGGGGCTTCCGAAGTCGGTCGGCTCGCTTTCCTCGCTGCTCACCGGGGGCGGCGCCTCGTCCATGCAGTGGGGTGGCATCGCCCTCGGCGTGCTGGTCATCGCCTGCATGGTGGGCCTGCCACGGCTGCGCCGGCGGATGCCGGCGGTGTTGGTCGGGCTCGTGGCCGCCACGGTGATCGGCGGACTGTTGGGTCCGGAGCTGGCCCGCGTGGGAAGCCTGCCCCCGGGACTGCCTCCGCCCCAATTCCCCTCGCTGGCGGGGGTGGACTGGAGCGCGCTCCTGCCCGATGCCCTCTCTCTCACCCTCTTCGCGTCACTGGGCTCGATGATGTCGGCCAGCGCCATCGATCAGCTCCCAGGCGTCGGGAATCACCAGACCGATCATGATCAGGAGCTGATGGCCCAGGGCATGGCCAACCTCGCCTCTTCTCTCTTCGGCGGCATGCCGGTGATGGGCGCCATCGTCCGCTCCTCGGTCTCGATCCAGGCGGGAGCCCGCACCCGCGCGGCGTCGGTGATCCATGCGCTCCTGTTGCTCGTCGTGTGCCTGGTGGCCGGACAGCTCGTCGCTCGCGTGCCCATCGCCGCCCTCGCGGGCATCCTCGTGGTCATCGGCGTGCGATTGCTGGATCTGAAGGGACTGCGCGTGCTGTGGCAGCAGGATCGCTTCCATGTGGCGGCGGTCGCGGTGACCGCGTCCGTCATCGCCTCGGTGGATCTCCTGCTCGGGCTGGGCGCGGGCGTGGCTCTGTGCGTCGGGCGGCTCCTGATGGCACGGCCTCGGACGGAGATCCAGTCGCGCATCCTGCGGCTGGATGGACGCCCGTTCTTCCGAACCCTGGGCGCGGCCACCGCCGCGCAGGACGAGCGACCGCCGCTCCAGCGCATCCGCGTCCGCGGGCCGCTCGATCTCCTCTCTCCTGGCGCCTTCAACGCGGCGCTCACCAGTCATCCCTTCCCGAAGTACCTCGTGCTCGATCTGTCCGCGGTGCCCTACATGGACGCGACCGGACTTCAATCCGTGTTGGACCTCCGTGACTGCCTCGTCATGCGCGCGGGGACGGTCGTCGTCGTCGCGAGGGGAGAGGTGGCCCGGATGCTCGAGCAGGGGGGATTCCCTCGAGACACTGCGTCGGCCTGCCTGGTGCCTTCATATGACGACGCGCTCGAGCACATCGCCCGGAGTCACGAGGGCGCCGTTCTCGCGAGGGGTCGCACGGAGCCGGAGCATCCCCCCATCGGTGCCTGAGCGCCAGCGCCGGAGCGCGCTCCCGTCCGCCCGCCCCTCGGCTCATGAACGGGACTGGGTGTCTCATGGGTGGACGGGTCTTCCCGCCAGGTGACCGGAATGACGTCCACGGGTGTTGGCCTGGGATGTGCTCGGTGCCCAGGGCAACTCTTTTCCAGAGGAGCCTCATGGACACCGTTCACGACGACCGCTTCCACCTGAGCCGTGCGACCTTCTACAAGCTGATGGCCTTCTCCACCGTCTGGTTCACCGTCGATGGCTTCCCCGTGCTGCCCATCGGGCTGCTCTTCGCCATCCGCTACGTGGGCATCAACTACGAGACCTCCTTCCTGCACTCGCTCGTCACGGGCCGCAAGGTGGTCGCCGCGAGCATCGGGATGGCGATCCTCGGGCTGCTGATGCGTGGGCCGAGCTTCGGGTTCTCGCTCTCCGCGTCGGGAGGGGGCCTCTTCAGCCTTCGTCTTCCGCTCCTGGCCTGGTTCTGAGGCTGGACCGCGGCGGATGCGCGAGGCATGGAGGTGGGGTGGGGCCGGGGCCTCCGCCTTTGCTACCTGCCTGGAGTGAAGCGCAGTCCGGCGAGGCCCAGCAGGTGCGTGGTCCCGTACGAGGAGCTCGCGGGGAGCCAGCGTCCGCTCAGCTCCGCGAAGAGGTCGAACTTCGTGGAGAGGGGGAGGCTCGCTCCGGCGGACAGCCCGCCGCCGAAGAGGACCGGTCCTCCCAGGGCATACGCATCCAGTGAGAGGAAGAACGTCAGCGGACCCACGAGCTCCGGCGCCTGGGCTCCCAGGCGCGCGGACGCGCCGAACCGGCGTCCCGCGGTGGCGTTGAGCTCGCCATAGACATACGTACCCGCCAGCCTCGCGCCCGCCTCCATTCCCACGCCCGACAGAGGGGACAGGCCCAGCGCGGCCCGGAGCTGGGCGCTGAGCTCGAGTCCGGACAGGGGCGTCCCCTCCGAGGCCACCGGTGGAAGGACGACGCGCACCTGTTCCGTCCGGCCGGGGCGCACCTTGACCTGGAGCGTGGTCATCCCCGGGCCCACGTCCAGGGTGTGCGTTCCGATGGGGACCGGGCCCCGCCAGGGCGCCTGTCCGAGCGGCCGTCCATCGAGACGCAGCTCCGCTCCGGAAGGCTCGACCTCGACGGCCAACTCACCCCGGAGCCGCTCGCGCAGACTCTCGAAGAGCGTCACCACGGTGGGCTGCACGCGCTCCGGGTCCAGGCGCGCGTCCGGGTCCGACTCGAGCGCCTGGGCGAAGGCGGCCTCCATCCGGGCGTACTGGCGGAGCGCCGCGTACACCTCGCCTCGGACCAGGTGCAGCCGCGCGACGAGGGCCTCGTCACGGGTCCGCTTCAGCTCCGCCTCCACACGGGAGAGCGCGGACTCGAAGTCCCCTTCGGACAGGGCCTGGAGCGCCGCATCCAGCGCGCGGTGCCCTTCGACGGGTGCGCTGGACGAGAGGAGCAGCGACATCACCAACAGTGGAGCGCTCATTCGTGGAGTTCGATGCGTACCACTGCTTTCCTTCCCGGGGAAACCTCGACTTGGCGTTCCTCCGTGGCGAAGCCACCGCGTTCCACGCGCACGGAGTGCCGCCCCTGGGGCAGCTCGAGGGACACCGGGGTGGCGCCGTGGTGCTGGCCGTCCACGCTGACGTTGGCCCAGACCGTCTTGCCCTCGTGCACGGTCACCACGCGCAACTCCCCCTGGCCCTTCCTGGCGCCCCGCTGCCGGGCGTTGCTCCCCACGGCGGATGACGCGAGCGACGCCTGCGCTCCGGTCCGGTGGGGAGTCGTCTTCGCGGGAGGCGGCTCCTCGGAGGCGGGTGCCACGGCAGGGGCGGCGGCGTCCCGGTCGGGGGTGGTTTCCCGCGGTGGGCTCGGAGTGGCGGAGGCTGGCGCGGTGGCGGCTGCCGACACGGAGCCCGGAGCCGACGACGCTGGCGCGACCGGGAGCTGCCCCGTGCTCCGGGAAGCGAGCATCGCGGCGAGGAGCGCTCCCACGCTCGCGACGCCCAGCAGCGCCATGGACATGCGCCGCATGCGTCTCCCGCTCCCGACCGGAACCGGTGCCGGGGGAGGGGTCGGGGATGGTTCCGCCGCGGGGGGCGCGAGCTCCGCCGCCTCCAGGGCCGCGAGCAGCGCGAGTGCGCCCGCATGGCGCTGCTCCGGGTTGGGCGCGGTGGCCCGTACGAGCACCTCCGCCAGTGGCAGCGACAGCCACGGCGCCTGCTCACGGATCGCTCGTGCCGCATCCCGTGGCCCTTCACCCAGGAGCCGGCAGGTGCTCGCCGGGGGCAGGCCCGTCAACATCTCCAGCAGCACCAGCCCCAGGGAAAACTGGTCGGCGCGGGCGTCGACGGGCTCGCCTCGGGCCTGCTCCGGCGCCATGTAGCTGGGCGTGCCGAGCCGAGCGCCACTCCGGGTGGCTTCCTCGCCGCGGTGCTCCCAGAGGATGCCGAAGTCGAGCAGCGTGGCGTGTCCGCCGGGCGACAGGAAGATGTTCCCCGGCTTGATGTCACGGTGGACGCAGCCGCGCTGGTGGATGAAGTCCAGCCCTGTGCACAACTGTCGCGCCAGGGCGAGCACTTCCGAGACGGGCAGGGGACCGGGCACCGAGCGCAGGTAGCGCGCCAGGGACATCCCCTCCAGGTGCTTCATCACGATGAACGGACGCCCTTCCTGCTGGCCGACCGCGTAGATGGGGGTGATGTGCGGGTGCTCCAGCCGCGCCATCGCCCGCGCCTCCCGTTCGAAGCGCGCCACGCTCTTCGGGTCCTCGCACAGGGCTTCGTGAAGCAGCTTGACGGCCACGGTGCGCTCGAGCGCGAGGTCCCGGGCCCGGTACACCTGGCCCATGCCTCCGGCACCCAGCAGCTCCTCCAGCCGCCACTTGCCCTCCAGCACGTCACCCGGAGTCAGGGGACGCCGCGCTGGGATGCGCGGGGGGCGCCCCCCCGCCTCACCGGCGTGCTGGGTGATGGCGGTGCACTCCGTGCAGGAGGCGCCGGGGAAAGGGAGAGGCAGCCCGCAAGTGGCGCACGAGGAGGGGTGCTTGTGGGGAGCCATGGGCGGCCGTATTTTGGCATACCTCATGGGTGTTTCCTCCACCGAACCGTTGTCCCCCGGAGCCCTGACGGAGGGGCGGCCAGAGTCGCGTGGCCCCCGTTTCCGCGTGGTGGTGGAGATGGGGCCGGACGCGCGGCAGGAGCTCCCCCTCGAAGGGACGTTGCTCGTGGGCACCCAGGTGGAGGGCGGCCTGCGGCTGAGCGATCCGACGGTGTCGCGGGTCCACCTGGAGCTGCAAGCCCGGCCGGAGGGCGTGCGAGTTCGGGATGTGGGCTCGCGCAATGGCACCTGGTCCCTGGGGGTGCGCATCCATGAGGTCACCGTGGCCAGCGAGGCGCGCTTCACGCTCGGCAAGACGACGCTGCTCGTCGTGCCCGAGCCGTCCGAGGAGGGCGCCGAGCCCGCGCCGCGCACCGCCTTCGGACGCGCGCTGGGGCGGAGCGCCGCGATGCAGCGTCTCTTCGGCGTGCTGGAGCGGGCCGCGCGCTCCTCCTTCTCCGTGCTGTTGCTGGGAGAGACGGGCACCGGCAAGGAGCTGCTGGCCGAGGCGCTCCACCAGGCCTCTCCCCGGAGCGACAAGCCCTTCGTCATCGTGGACTGTGGGGCGGTGGTGCCCTCGCTCATCGAGAGCGAGCTGTTCGGGCACGCGAAGGGCGCCTTCACGGGGGCGCATGCCGATCGCCAGGGGCACCTGGTGCAGGCACATGGCGGCACGGTCTTCCTGGACGAGGTGGGCGAGCTTCCCCTGGAGCTCCAGCCGAAGCTGCTTCGGGTGCTGGAGTCGGGCACGGTGCGCCGGGTGGGTGACAACGCCGCGCGGGACGTGGACGTGCGCGTGGTGGCGGCCACGCACCGCGATCTGAAGGCGGAGGTGGCCGCGGGGCGCTTCCGGGCGGATCTCTACTACCGGCTGGCGGTGGTGCCGGTGCGGGTCCCCGCGTTGCGCGAGCGCTCGGAGGACATCCCCCTGCTGGCGCGCCACCTCTTCGAGCAGGCCGGCCAGCCGGACTTCCCGTTCACGGAGGCGCTGGTGCAGCGGCTGGTCGGCTACGACTGGCCGGGCAACGTGCGGGAGCTGCGCAACTTCGTGCACCGTGTCCTCGCGGCGGGGGACGTGGAGCTGCCGGACGCGGCGCGGCCGGTGAGCGCCGCTGTCACTCCCGCCGAGGACCTGAGCGCCCTGACCTTCAAGGAGGCCAAGGAGCGCATGGTGGAGGCCTTCACCCGCGAGTACCTGACGGCGCTGCTCGCGCGGTGCGGCAACAACATCTCGGAAGTGGCGCGGACGGCGGGGCTGGCGCGCAGCCACGTCCATGGACTGCTCAACCGCTACGGGTTGAAGGCGGGAGATTGAGCGTCAGCCCTTCGTGTTCCGGGGCGGATGGGACAGGTCGGCGGTGTGGGTGACGGTGGGGATCTCCCGTGCGCGGTCCTGGCTCCAGGGCAGGCGCCCGGAGCCGGGGAGCCAGGGAGCCACCAGCTCGGCCAGCTCGGGCAGGCCCACCAGGGGGGCACCAGCGCGTAGGGCCTGGTCGAGCGAGGTCCGGAGCTCCATCAACGAAGGGCGCTGCGCGGGCTGCTTGGCGAGGGCCGCCGTCACGCTCCGCTGAACCGCCTCGGGCACGGCGGGACGCACCGCGCCGAGTCCGCGGGGCACCTCCTTCATCACCGCCTCCATCGTTCGCACCGGGTTGTCCCGCCGCAGGGGCTGCACTCCCGAGAGCAGCTCATGGAGCGTCAGCGCCAGTCCATGGACATCCGTCCGCTCATCCAGTGGCGCCTCGCGAAGCTGCTCCGGCGCGGCGTACTCCAGGCGGGCCTTGACCCGGCCGGGCTGCGTCTCCGTCAGCCGTCCGGTCCTGCGCGCGATGCCGAAGTCGAGCAGCTTCACCGCTCCGGTGTCGGCGATCATGATGTTGCCGGGATGGATGTCGCGGTGGACGAGTCCCAGCGGCTGACCCTCCCGGCCCCGCAGGGCGTGCAGGTAGCCAAGACATTCGGACACGTACGTGGCGATGCGCACCGCGTGCGCCCAGGGCAGCGGCCCCAGCCCCGCGGCGCGGCGCGCCTCCAGGAGCTGCGCCAGGGTGAGGCCGTGCACGTACTCGAACACGAGGAACAGCAGGCCGTCCTGCTGGCCATAGGTGCGCAGACGCGCCAGGAACGGATGATTGAGCAGGGTGGAGAGGTGGGCCTCATCCAGGAACTGCCGCACCCAGGCCTCGTCACCCGCGACCTCCGGGCGCATCCGCTTGAGCGCCACCAGCCGGTCGGGTCCCACCACGCCCTTCACCTCCGCGAGGAACACCTCGGACATGGCGCCCATGGCCAGGCGCTTGAGGAGGACGAAGGCATCGAGGCTCGGACCCTGTTGCATGGGCGTGGACTATACGCGCCAGGACGGACGGGAGGGGCGGAACGAGCCGCGCGAGGGGCACGCTCGGGTCGGTCGACACGTTTCGTTCATTCGTTGGCGTGAATATGAATCCATGAGCGCCATGAGGGCGCTCATTGCACGAGGAGTCGTTCATGAGCCGCCAGATGCGTATTGCATTGCAGGTGTTCGCTCTTGGTATGGGCGTGGCTTTTGGCTTTGGTGCGCAGCAGGCCGCGGCGAAGTCGAGCGAGGCGCAGGTGGGCTCGCAGCCGGCGCCCGCGAAGTCGTGCCAGATCGACGATGATTGTTTCGAGTACTGCGGGTCTGAGCTCGCCTTCTGCAACCCGCGGAACCTTTGCATCTGCTGATTGAAGATTCAGGTACGGTCCCGGCCGTGGGGCCGTACCTGTGCTGTGACGGTGCGAATCAATGGAAGACAGGCGGGAGACTTCGCCCTGGCCCAGAACGACCTGCCGCTCGGTCGGGGATGGGCGGAAAGGTCAGCAGCCCACGAAGCCCTGGCAGTAGGGGACGACGCCCAGCTCGTTCTGCACGGAGCCCAACGGGGCGAAGGCGAAGTTCCACGGGTCCGAGCCCGCGCCCCACATGAGGCCCGTCAACGTCGCGGTGTTGCCGGACAGGAAGTAGACCGGCGAGCCGCTGTCACCGCCGGCACCGTTCTGCGTGGTGTTGGTGGCGATGTAGTTGCAGAAATAGGTGTGCGGGCCGCCACCCGAGTTGACGGTGGCGCACGCCCACTGGATGGTGCCGCTGGTGGTGCCCGAGGTGCGGCCCGTCTTGTAGACGGTCTGTCCCTGCGAGGGGTAGAGCATCTTGCCCGGCACATCCAGCCAGGAGGAGATGGACAGGTTGAAGGGGCCCGGCGTGTACGCCACCAGCGGGTTGACGCTGACGCTGGCGCGGAAGAAGGCGCTGTCGCTGTAGCGGCAGATGCGGCCCGCGGGGCAGCTTCCGCCACTGGTGTAGCCGGGGTCGGTGAGCTCCGTGCCGGCCAGGTTGGGGTAGACGGCCTGGTAGGCGGGCGTGGCCTCGACGCCGCCCTGCGTCTGCGTGCAATGCGAGTTGCTCACGAAGCCCAGCGTGCTGCCCTGGAGCGCGGCGAAGCCGAGGGTGCAGTACTTGCCCGGCGTTTCGATCTGGATTCCACCGGTGATGGGCAGCCATCCGCCCTGGACGTTGGTGGGGAGGATGCGGCCCACCACGACGATGTCGATGGCGTCACGGTCCACCTCCAGGCGCTCGAGGACCTTCTCGACGCGCGAGCGCGCCTCGGCGCTCTCGATGCCGATGGCGACACGGTTCGACTTCTCATCGACGTCCGTGGCGACCGCGCCGGCCACGGACAGCACGCCGGGGGTGAGGAGCTCGTGCAGCGCCTTGAGCTGGGCGAAGGTGCGAGTGGCCGGCTCCGTCACCAGCCCCTCCGCGGGAATCTTCTCCTGGCCGAACACCTTCGCGATGGCGAGCCTGGCGGCGGGGGCCGCGGAGGCGTGCACCAGTCGCACCACCAGTTGGCCCTTCTCGTCGTAATACATGCCACCGAAGTCGGGCACCGTGGTGTTCACCTCGAGCAACGCGTCATCGAGCGTCCGCGGCCGATGGGGGCTGGCCGGCACCTCGGCGGCCCCGGCGGCTCCACCCCATCCCGCCAGCCACAGCGCGGCTCCGGACACCGCGGCGCGCAGGATCTTCTGCTTCGTCATGTGCTCTCTCCCTTGGAGTAGGTTGGGCGCGGCATCCAAGCAGTTCGCTCCAACTCAGGAAAACGAATTGAAGCGGGCCGGTTGCCCAGGAACTATCTCCGCGACAGTCTCGACGGAGTTCCCGGTCGCGCTCACCTAGGTCTGCTCTCGCAGAAATTCATGTAAATCCGCTAAATCCATCGTTATCCTCCGGCGCCTGTCCATCCCTTCCGGAGGAAAACGAGACATGCAAGGCCATCCCGCGGCAAAGACATCTACCCGCTGGTTCTCGCGCGTCGGCACGCTGATCGCCGCGCTCATGCTGACCCTGGGGGCCCGTCCCGCCTCGGCCCAGGTCTCCAAGACGTTGAGCACCCCGGGGCCGAGCGCCCAGGCTCAGAAGGTCTACAACCTGCTCGTCGATCTGGAGAACAACAGCCGCAACGGCGTCGCGAAGCAGACCATCATGGGGCAGCACTGCGAGGCCCATAAAGAGAGCTACGCCGGGGAGTACTGGGTCAAGGTTGGCGACATCTCGGGCAGGCGTCCCGGCTTCGTGGAGTTCGATTTCGGGCCCGGGAACTACACCTCGTCCTACAACGCTCCGTACGTGGACTACGCCGTCGGCTTTGCTCGTGACCGGTTCATCTACGGAGAGGGCATTGTCGGCTTCAGCTTCCACATGTCCTATCCAGGCGCATCCGCGAAGAGCTGGGAGAACAACTTCCGGCAGAACTGGATGGACTACAACTGGATGGGCCGGGTCATCAACTGGCAGGCGAACACCACCGAGTACCAGGCGTTCCTGAGGGATCTGTCGTTCGCGGCCGACAAGCTGGCGTCTCTGCAGCAGCAGGGGGTCCCCGTCCTGTTCCGTCCGTTGCACGAGATGAACAAGAAGGGCAGCGCCTCGCCGTTCTGGTGGGCGAATCACGATCCCTCCCAGTACCGGCAGCTCTGGAACATCATGCACGACTACCTGGTCAAGACGCGGGGGTTGAAGAACCTGATCTTCGTCTGGTCTCCCTATGAGTGGGACGGCACCTACGGAGGAGACCCGTGGAACTACTACCCGGGTGCTGATCGCGTGGACGTCGTGGCGGTGGACATCTACCACGGCAACCCCTACCACCCCGCCAGCTTCTATGACGGGCTGAAGGGCTACAACAAACCGCGCATGCTCGCGGAGACCGACAAGCTCCCCGTGCGCTGGGGCGACAGTCGCTATGGCACCGTCTCCGAGATCGATGCCCGTCCCTGGGTGCTCTGGTCGGTGTGGGGGGACTCGCTCATCTACAACCTCGGCAGCACCAGCCCGAACGACTGGAACGTGTCGAGCAACTACAAGGCCATCAAGGACACGTACGGGTACTACTCCAGCTACTGGCGGGTGCTGACCGGAGGCAGCAACGCCACCTACAACTGGGCCGGGCTGCGCTGAGCGGGCAAGGGCCGCGAGCAAGTCTTGCCTGCCGCTGGCAAGCCTTGCCGAGGCTCGGAGGGGGGAACGGGGCCGCCTCGAGGGGAATCGCTCCGGTTCGAAGACACGTCACTCATTGGCACGGGGAGTGCTCAGGCCACTGGCGGAGCAACCCTTGCAGCCCATGGAGAACGGTCATGTCGAACACGGTGGAGTGGTCCCTGGAGATGAGCGAGGTGGGCGCCCGGCGCACCACGAGGGGGCCGAGGTGCTCCGTTCGCATCGTCGCTTCCGGGCTGGCGGCGGTGCTGGCCTGGGGCGGCGTCGGATGCGGCGGACCCGAGCAGGAGTCCGCTCCCCGCCAGGAGGGCGCGGGCATCGGCCAGACGGCGCAGGCGGAGTCCTCGACCTGCACCCAGGGCGATGACGTGCGCTACCTGGATGACAGCGCCGTCCCCGCCGCGCTCAAGAACAACATCTATTACGGCAGCCCCGGTCCCATCATCAGCAGGTACCGCACGGACGGGACGCTGAATCCCAACTACCCCTCGGGCAAGGTGGTGGTGATTCCCTTCGAGACGCCCGATCTGCCCCGCAATCCGGCGGTCACCAAGACCCGCATCTACGATACCTTCTTCGCGACCGGACAGCTGACGGGCATCACCGTCGCCCAGTACTTCCTCGAGAACTCCTGGGGGAGCTTCCTCGTCACCAGTGGTGGCATCTCCGACTGGGTGTCGCTGAGCAAGAACATCTCGGCCTACACCGGCTTCGAGGGCGACGCCGCGCTTCCCCGGGACGTCCTCCGGTACGCCAACATCAACTGGGCCTCGCTCGACACCAATGGCGACCACATCATCACCCCGGCCGAGGCCCAGCTCGTCTTCCTGGTCTCCAACGGGTACTCGGCGGCCACCCGGGGCTTCAAGGACTACGGCGTCAATCCCGCGGCCAACCTGTCGATGCTCTCCAATGTGCTCACGCCGGGTGGCACCTACTCGTTCAAGCCCAAGGTCGTCTACTTCGGAACCAAGACCGCCGCGGATCCGACCTACAACACCAATCCCTTCCGCTATGAGCCGGCCATTGCCCACGAGCTCGGGCATGCCTTCTTCAATCTCGTCGATCGGTATTTGAGCAACGGTCCCGGAGGCGTGGGGTCCTACGACATCATGAGCTACAGCGAGTCGTGGCGGCACATGAACATCCACGACAAGCTCAAGATTGGTTGGATCCGGCCGAAGGTCCTCCAGTCCCACCTGGGCCGCTGCGTGGCCTTCCCCGCCTCGGAGTCGACGAGGGCCGCGCTCATCCTGGTCTCGCCGTTGAGCACCTCGCCACAGGATGAGTACTGGATCATCGAGAACCGCAACCGCCCCAGCTCCGGCTGCAACGGCTGCATGCTGTTCACGCCGCCCAACGGCGTGTTCGATCCGGGCATCCCGGAGTCGGGGATGGCCGTGTGGTGGGTGAAGACCGGGGCGTACTTCAATGGCCATGACGACGTGCGCCTGGTCGACGCCAACGATCCCGAGCGCGATCCCAACGGCACGACGCCCATCACCGGCTTGGATCCGGGCTTCATCAACCAGGGAGCGGGGGCCCTGTTCCGCGAGGATACGGTGGACCCGACCAAGGTCCTGATGGACAGCAACGGGAGCTGGAGCCTGCTCTACTTCCGCTACGCCTCGAACCCGGGCAGCCCGGTGTACGCCGAGCTCTGACCCCTAGTTGTCGCCCCAGGTGAAGCCGGTTCCCACCGTGAAGGTGACGCCCCGGGCCCAGGGCGACAGGGCGGGCGCGAAGGCCCGGTACTGCGCCTCCGCGCTCAGGGAGATCTTCCGATTGAGCTGCGTGTGGAGACGCAGGCCGACCGGTAGCTCCGGGTGGAGCGTCCCCTTCTGGGAGAACAGGCCCGCGCCCGCGGTGGCGCGCAGGTCGAGCCCACCCGCGTGGCCGAGCCGCGCCGTCAGCAGGGGCGGGGAGAGCAACGCCAGCGACCAGACGTTCCCGGCCCCACCCAGGAGCGGATTGCCCAGGGCCCGCGCGTAGCTGGCCGCGAGCCCCATCGACCAGGGGAGGGGGAACAGGGCTCGGGCGCCCGCCACCGGCGTCGCGACGCGCAGTGAGGTGATGGCTCCTCCCAGCAGCTCCAGGGCGAGGGCAGGGGAGGGCTTCCAGTCCGGCTTCATGGCCTGCTGGTTCCGGGTCTCCGCCAGCGCGGTGAGCCGCGCCGTGGCCCAGAGGAGGAAGGCGCGGGAGTAGGCCTCGGCGGACCCGACTCGCGCGTTCACGAAGTCCTCGTACACCGCGGGGTCCACCTTCCACGTCCGCCCCTGCCAGCGCACCTCCGTCGAGTCGAAGGCGTTGCCCACCACGCCGTAGCCGCCGAATGCTCCCGGCTTGTGGGGCGTGGGCTCTGCCCAGAACGCGCTCCAGGGGATGGCTCCCCCCTCCACGGGCAGCGTGCCCGTGCGCACCACCTCCAGCGTCTCCTGGGCCAACGCCAGCTGGGCCTCCTCGCCGGAGAGCGGAGCGATCTCCCTTCCAGGAGAGGCCGTCCCGACCTTCGGCTCGTGCTGCTCGAAGCGATCCGTGAGCCCGTGCATCACCGGCACCACGTGCATCGGGACGCCCATGTCCTGGATGTGGTGCACCAGGTGGCCGACGCGATCGAAGGCTCGCGCCAGGTCACCGTTGCTCGCGGCCTCCTCGGCCTCCCGCCACAGGACGCGCACGCGGACGCCGGAGTCCTTGCGGATGGCGGAGTCCAGCGACACGCCCGGGTGGAAGAAGTGGTGATAGCCCGTCCACTTGACGAAGAGGTTCAGGTCCTCGGCCCGGCTGCCCTCCACCACGGCCTCGCGGTGGGCCGCGAGCTGGGACGGAGCGCCCGCTTCGAGCGCGGCGTCGATGGAGGCCCGGGTCATGGCCTCATGGGCGGGGACGGAGAAGGCGCTCGCGCCCAGGGGCAGCAGGAGGGCGAGCAGGAACGGGAGGCAGGAGCGTGCGCGGCGCATGCGGGGAGCCAGCCTAACTGTTCTCGCGCTCCACTGTTTCCGGCGGACCTGGAGCGGCGGAGCGCCTGCCTGCTGCCGGGTCTACCGGTGCTCCCACTCCCGCACCGCCTGGAGCACCTCTTCGATGGAGATACAGAGGCGCTCCACCATCTTGTACATGAGGTCCGGTTCGCACTCGCCCTGCAGGAGGGCAATCGTGCGCTTGCCGGCGCCCACCGCGTACCCCAGCTCCAGGTGGGCGCTCCGCCCGCACGGCAGGACCATCACGCACACGTCACAGTCCCGGAGCGCGTTCATGTCCTTGTCGAACAGCGTCCGGGCGAGTGGATGCTGCTCCAGCAACGCCCGGAACTGGGCCGGCTCGAAGCGCATCCGGGCGAAGTCGTCCATGTTCGGAGCGCTCGCTCCCTGGCTCCCGCCACCCGTGTCCTTGTAGTCGTGCACCTCGTGGCCCGCCGCCCTCAACGCGGCCACCACCATCGGCTGGAGCTCGTTCCGCCAGGACGACGCGACGTAGATCTTCAGGGGTCCTCCTTCGTGCTCGGGTGCCCTTGGCCCGTGTCGGAAGTGTCGGATTACGTGGGGGCTGTACGCAAGCGGGCGGGCATGGGATTCACACGGGGAGCAGTTGTCCTCACCCGCCTTGTCGATGGATGATCGCCCTCGTGTCCAACGTCTCTCCGCCCACCCTGGCCGAGTTCCTCGCCGCTCCCGCCGAGCAGATCGCCGCGGTCGCTCCGAAGTCGATGGTGGTCGCCCCGGGCGGCACCCGCCGGGCCGCCGCGATGGCCGGCATCGACACGAACAGCGACACGTACGTGCGGTGGTCGTTCGACTGCATGATCTCGCAGTTCGAGATGATGTTCCGCCATGGCGTCCAGCACCTCTTCACGGGCGCCATCACTCCCAACCAGTGGAGCGAGGTGGGCAGCTACCGCCACAAGCTGGTGGGGTGGGTGGTCGAGTCCCTGATGGGAGAGGAGAGCCTCGCGGCGTACAACCGGCACGGCTGGCGGGTGCGTCTGGCGGGATGGCAGGCCATCCCGGAGCTCGAGGAGGCGGCGGCGAAGCTGGAGGAGCGCACGGCGCGCAGCGGCTCGCACACCCTCTGGTTCTGGGCCATCCCCTCCTATGAGTCCATCTGGGAGCTGCTGCTGGAGGCCGCCCACCGCACGGGGGCTCGCACCCGCGAGCAGCTGATCCGCGCCGTCTACGGCGAGGACGTCCCCCTCATCTCGCTCTACCTGGGCTTCGCCAAGCCGGAGGTCAGCCCCGCGCACCTGCCGCCCCTGCTGGCGGGACAGGTGCAGTGCTACTGGACGGTACGCCCCGGTTACACCCTGGACGAGGCCGGGTTTCGCGGCATCCTCCACGACTATGCCCACCTGCGGCCCACCTGGCGCGCGGACAAGTCCGGCCGGGCGGAGAACGCCATCGCCTACAAGGACGCCTGGATGCGGGGTCCCACCCTCGGGCTCGGGATGCGCCTGGGCGAGGACTTCTGGTACCCCGCCTCCATCCCGCCACCGCCTCACTCGGAGCGCGAAAAGACCTGAGCCCCTGGGTACGCGGGGTTCCGTGAACGGGTCGACAGACCGCCTACATTCCACATGAAACCGCCCCGGGCGCACGCTTTCGACGCGCGGCATCATGAAACGCCTGCTAGACAGGGACGGTCAGGACCATCAGGACAAATAGGGGGAGCTGGCTGATGCAGCCTCCAGACGTGTCACCGCAGCAGGTTTTCGTTCAGCTCAACAAGGCGTTCCAGCGTACCGCGACGGCGCACACCGCGCCGACCGTGTACCTGATCATGGTGATCACCGGCTTCTCGAGCGAGGAGATCCTCGGGACGTTGCCCCTGGTGTTGCCCCTGCTGATCCTGGTCAGCGTGGTGGGCCCGTTCCTGCTCATGCGGCGCATGGTGTTCCAGGCGCTGACGCGGCAACCGGGCGAGCTGGACGGGGCGCGCCTGAAGCGCATCCTCGAGCTGCCGCAGAGCTGCGAGCTCGGCCTCATCGGGCTGACCACCCTGGGCGTGGCCATCTACACCATCGCCCCGGTGATCCATTACGGCAAGAACCCGTTGCTCATCCCCTGGGCCATCGTCACCGTGGTGCTGCTGGGCGCCCTCAGTGGCATCCACACGCGGGTGTCGTTCGAGCGGCTCCTGCGCCCGCTGGCCATCCAGGAGTTCCAGCGCAACCCGGTGGCCGTCCTCAACGGCTCGGGGTTCCTGTGGCCCCGCTACCAGTGGTACCTGCCCTTCGCGCTGGGGCTGTTCATCGTCTGCGCGCTGTTGATGAGCTTCACCGTGGTGGGCCGCGAGGCCTACGGTCTGTACACGCAGGCCCTGCTCCAGGTGGACGCCGCGCCCCAGGGCCAGGTGTCGCAGATCCTCCGGGCCGCCGTGGCCGAGCTGTTCAAGGGCTCCATCATCCCGCTCGTGCTGCTCAACGGCTACCTGCTCGTGGCGGCCGCCATCTCGGCCGTCAGCCTCGCCAGGCAACTGTCGGAAGGCACGCGCAGCGTCCAGGTCTCCATGGAGGCCCTGGCCGCCGGTGCTCCCAGGCTGCCGGAGTGGTGCTCCACCGACGAGCTCGGCGAGCTGGCCTCCGCCACCGCCCGGGCGTTCAGCAAGCTGCGCGACTTCTCCTTCTCGCTGCGTGACTCCGCCGGCTCGCTCAAGCGCAGCGCCGATCAGCTCGGGCTCTCCACCACCAAGCAGACCGAGGTGCTCACCCTCCAGGCCTCCGCGCTCCAGGAGACGCAGGTCACCGCCCAGGAGATCAAGGAGACCTCGGCCATGGCCACCCAGAAGGCCGAGATCGTGCTCAAGCAGACCGATCGCGCCAATGAGATCAGCCAGGAGGGTGAGGCCGCCGTCGCGCGCTCCCTGGAGGGTCTCAAGGAGATCCAGGCGCAGGTGCGCGAGATGGCCTCGCGCATCCGGGCGCTCGACGAGCGCGCCAGGCAGATCGGGAAGATCACCGAGAGCGTGAAGCAGCTGGCGGACCGCTCGAACATGCTCGCGATCAACGCCGCCATCGAGTCCGTCCGCTCGGGCGAGCACGGCAAGGGGTTCGGCGTGGTGGCGCGGGAGATCCGCTCGCTGGCGGATCAGTCCATCAAGGCCACCACCAACGTGCGCGACATCCTGGAGGACATCAGCGAGGCCATCAGCAGCACCGCGGCCATGACGGAGGCGGGCTCGGAGAAGGTGGAGTCCAGCCTCGGGCAGATCCGCGAGTTCGGCGAGACGCTCCAGCAGCTCACGAGCATCGTCCGGGACAACGCGCAGGCCGTCCGGCAGATCACCACGGCGGTGGGTCAGCAGAGCACGGGCATCACCCAGATCTTCCAGGCCGTGAACGACCTGTCGACGATGATGGACCAGACGATGTCCCAGCTGAACACCTCCATGGGCTCGGTGGACCTCGTCCGCAATGTGTCGGAGCAGGTGGCCAGCTTCCTGGGAAGCTACGGCTGGTCGGAGTCCCAGTCGCGCTCCGGGAACAAGCTCGCCTCCTGAGGGCGGGGCTCGTCCCACATGGGCGGGCCCCGCTGGGCGGGCGGACGGCCTCGGGACCCCGCCCCTCCGACGACTTCTGGGGTTGTGTTAAAATCCGAGCACAACCCTCCCCCGAGGCCCCCCCACATGTCATTGCGTGCCGAAAGGCTCATCGAAGCGCTGCGAGCGGAAATCGCCGCTCTGGGTCAGCAGGGTGGAATCCTCACACCCGCGGTCTACGACACGGCGCGTGTGTTGCTTTCCTCCCCTCCCGAGGACAGTCGCCCCGTCGTCGAGTGGCTCCTGGGACAGCAGCACGAGGATGGGGGTTGGGGGCCCGAGCTGAGGCCCGTGGCCCGGCATGTCCCGACGCTCGCCGCCGTGCTGGCGCTGCTGGGCGCCAGTGATTCGCCGGAGAGCCGCGTCGCGGTGGATCGGGGTCTCCAGTTCTTCCGCGAGAGCGCGCGGGAGTGGGCCTTCGAGGGCTCCCTGCCGGATGACATCCCCGTCGCCGTCGAGCTCATCCTGCCCCAGCTTCTGGACGAGGCCGCGGCGCTCGGGCTCGAGCTGCCGCAGCAGCCCTTCCGGGCCCTGAGGGCGCTGGGCGAGCGGCGGCGTGGGCTGATCGCCCGGATGAAGCCCCGCGCGGGCACCGCGCCCGTCCATGCCTGGGAGTCCTGGGGTGTCCAGCCGGATCTGGACGTGCTCGACGCCGCGAAGAGCGTCGGCAACAGCCCGGCGGCGACCGCACTCTGGTTGCGCAAGCGTCTGGCGGCCTTTCCGGGTGGTTCGGAGGAGACCCGGGGCGCGGAGGAGTACCTGCGCGCGGCCGCGGAGGCGACCGGGACGGGCATCCCGGGGGTCCTCCCGACGGTCTGGCCCATCTACCGCTTCGAGCAGCCCTGGGCCCTGCTCGCCCTGTCCACCACGGGGCTGCTGTCCCACCCCGCGCTCGAGGACGCCGTCCGCCCTCATCTGGATGACCTGCGGCAGGCGATGCGGCCGGAAGGCCTGGGCATGAGCGATGCCTTCATCTTCGATGGCGACATCACGTCGACCACCATCGCCCTGCTGGCGGGCTCGGGCCGGGAGGTGGATGGCCGCACCCTGGAGCGCTTCCAGCGCGATGGGCTGTTCATCACCTACGCGCACGAGCTGCAGCCCTCGCTGACGACGACCGCCCATGGCGCCCTGGCGCTCGCGGTGCTCGGCAGGGACGCGACGCAGTCCGTCCGCTTCCTGCTGGAGAAGCGGGGCGCCAACGGCGTGTGGGAGGGTGACAAGTGGCACAGCTCCTGGCTGTACGCCACGTCGCAGGTGATGATCGCCCTGGAGCGCGCGGGTGCGCAGGAGGCGTTCCGTTCCAGCGCGCAGTCGCTGATCGCCCTGCAGCGCGAGGACGGGGGCTGGGGCGCGGGCGTGGCCTCGACGTCGTCGGAGACGGCCTACGCCGTTCATGCGCTGCAGGGGCTGCGGCGGGCCGAGGGTCCCATGGGCGAGGCGGTGCGCGGCTCGCTGCGCAACGCGGCGCTGTGGATGGCGGCCCAGGCGGGTACGCCGCCGGAGGCCGAGATGTACTGGATCGGCAAGGAGCTGTACGGCCCCACCCGGGTGGATCGCTTCTTCGTGCTCACCGCCCGGCTCGCTCTGGAGTTGGAGAGAGAGCACCTCGCGGCCTCCGGTTCTCACATCTCCTGACGAGCCCGGCGTTGCCGGGTGGCGTCTGTTTCTCCTAGTGGACCAAAAGGAATGGGTGGGCGGCTCATCGCGGGCCGCTCCGTTCTCCATTGCTCACGAAGGGTCGATCCCGGTCCAGTCGATCCCTCGCCAACACACCCGCCGTGAATATGTGGAGCGGCTCACGGGAGGTGGTGCGTTGGCCAAGAACGATCAGGAGTCGGTGAGCATCAATGAGAACAGCAAGGTGGAAGCACTCGAGAGGAATCGAGCGGACCCGACGGGCCGCCAGATGACGACGGACCAGGGCATCGGCATCGAGAACACCGATGACTCCCTGCGGGTGGGGGCACGGGGCCCCACGTTGCTCGAGGACTTCCACTTCCGCGAGAAGATGATGCGCTTCGATCATGAGCGCATTCCCGAGCGGGTCGTCCATGCGCGAGGCTCGGCCGCGCACGGCTACTTCCAGGTCTACGAGTCGATGGCCGAGTACTCGAAGGCGCGCTTCCTCCAGGACCCCTCGGTGAAGACGCCCGTCTTCGTGCGCTTCTCCACGGTGGCCGGCTCGCGCGGGTCGGCGGACACGGTGCGTGACGTACGTGGCTTCGCCGTGAAGTTCTACACGGAGGAGGGCAACTTCGACCTGGTGGGCAACAACATCCCGGTCTTCTTCATCCAGGACGGCATCAAGTTCCCGGATGTGATCCACGCGGTGAAGCCCGAGCCGCACCACGAGATGCCCCAGGCCGCCTCCGCGCACGACTCCTTCTGGGACTTCGTCTCGCTCGTGCCCGAGACGGCGCACATGGTCATGTGGGCCATGTCCGATCGTGCGCTGCCTCGCAGCTTCCGCATGATGGAGGGCTTCGGCGTCCACACCTTCCGGCTGGTGAACGCCCAGGGCGTGTCGCGCTTCGTCAAGTTCCACTGGAAGCCGCTGCTGGGTGTGGCCTCGCTCGTCTGGGACGAGTCCCAGAAGCTCGCCGGAAAGGACCCCGACTACCACCGGCGCGACCTCTGGGAGGCCATCGAGCAGGGCGACTTCCCCGAGTACGAGCTCGGGGTGCAGATCATCGAGGAGTCGGACGTGGACAAGCTCGGGATCGAGCTGTTGGATCCGACGAAGATCGTCCCGGAGGAGCTGGTGCCGGTGCGCCGCATCGGCAAGCTCACGCTCAACCGCAACCCGACGAACTTCTTCGCGGAGACGGAGCAGGTCGCCTTCTGCGTCGCCAACATCGTGCCGGGCATCGACTTCACCGATGACCCGCTCATGCAGGCGCGGCTCTTCTCGTACCTGGACACGCAGCTCACGCGCCTCGGCGGGCCGAACTTCGCGGAGATCCCCATCAACCGTCCGCTCGCGCCGGTGCACAACCACCAGCAGGACGGCTTCCACCGGCAGACGATCAACGCCGGCCGCGCCAACTACCACCCGAACTCGCTCGGAGGGGGCTGCCCGATGCTCTCCGTGGGCAACAAGAGCGGGTTCGTGCACCACCCGGAGAAGCTCGGCGGACAGAAGGCGCGCGTGCGGAGCGAGTCCTTCGGCGATCACTTCAGCCAGGCCACGCTGTTCTTCCGCAGCCTCTCCAAGCCCGAGCAGGAGCACCTCATCGAGGCCCTCCTCTTCGAGCTCGGCAAGGTGGAGAGGAAGGAGATCCGCCAGCGCGTCGTCGAGCGGATCCTCGCGAACATCGACGGGGAGCTGGTGACGCGGGTGGCCGAGGGGCTCGGCCTGCCGGTGCCCAGGGCGTCCGTCACCCCGAAGGGGAAGCTGGAGAAGTCTCCGGCCCTCAGCATCGAGAACCTGAAGAAGGAGTCCATCCAGACGCGGCGCATCGCGGCGCTCGTCGCGGACGGGGTCGATGCCGCCGAGCTCGCGAGCGTGCGGGCGGCGATCGAGAAGATGGGCGCGAAGGTCAAGGTCATCGCGAAGCGCCTCGGCACGGTGAAGGGGGCGGGGGGACAGCCCGTGGAGGTCGACAAGAGCGCCCCGACGACGGCGTCCATCGAGTACGACGCCGTCTTCATCCCCGGTGGCGCCGCGAGCGTGGCGGCACTGAAGAAGGATGGGGATGCGCTGCACTTCGTCCAGGAGGCCTACCGGCACTGCAAGGCGCTCGGGGCGACGAAGGAGGGGCTCGAGCTGCTCCGGGCCGCGGGGATCGCCGTGAATGCTCCCGGCGTCGTCGCGACCGAGGCGGGCGCGGACGGTGGCGCCTTCATCTCCACGTTCGTCGCGGCCATCGCGAAGCACCGGCACTGGGAGCGCGCCGACAAGGACGGCGTCCCGGCCTGAGCCATCGCCGTCCCGCGTGATTCCTCCTCCCCCGGACCGGCTGTCTCCGGGGGAGGGGGCTGTTCCCCCTCGCAGGACCCGAGCGGTTCATGTTGAAGGGAGACCGGATTGGTCTCATGCTGTGGCCCGAACTCCTCGAGGGGTGAACCATGGCGACGAAGAAGACCAGCAAGGCAGCGGAGCGGATTCGGACGGTGGCCAAGAAGGTGGCGAAGAAGGTGGCCAGCAAGGCGCCGGTGAAGCGCCGCGCGAAGGTGCAGCCGATTCCCAAGGGCTACCATGTGATCACGCCGAGCCTCGTGGTGCGCGGCGCGGCGCAGGCGATCGAGTTCTACAAGAAGGCGTTCGGCGCGAAGGATCTGAGCCGGATGAATGGACCGGACGGCAAGGTCCTGCACGCGGAGATCAAGATCGGCGATTCCATCGTGATGCTCGGAGACGAGTTCCCCAACATGGGGGCCAAGTCGCCCGAGTCCGTGGGCGGCACCTCGTCGAGCCTGATGATCTACACGCGGGACGTGGATGCGCTGTTCAACCAGGCGGTGGCCGCGGGTGCGAAGGTCTCGATGCCCGTCTCCGACATGTTCTGGGGCGACCGTTACGGGACCGTCATCGATCCCTTCGGCCATCAGTGGCAGCTCGCGACCCACAAGGAGGACATCACTCCGAAGGAGATGGCGCGCCGCGCCGCGGCCGCGATGAGCGGACCGCCGCAGAACGGGTAGCCTCCGGTCGAACGCGCGGGACGCCGTCGTCAACGAGGCGGCGTACCTGGACATCCTGATGGACCCTCGGTGAGCCCATCCCCGCGGAGACGTGCCGGACCTTGACTCCGGGCCGTCTCCTCGGGGATGGGCTTCCTTCGTTGAGAAGTCCCCAGTATTTACATCGCGTACCGTGTAGATACAAGATTCTCGTATAGTTGTTTTCTTGGAAGCCGCGAGCACGACGTTCGATCTCGCGTGGAGAGCTCATGAGAACCAGGAGCCCGGCGTCTGGCCGGAACAGTTGGAGAGCCGTCCTCACCGCGGTGCTGCTCGCGGGCCTGGCGGCGGGCCGCGAGGCGTCCGCGGAGGCGTTCACCCTCTTCGAGAGCGGGCAGGTCCGTCCTCTCGCGCTCTCGCCCAGTGGCAGGTTCCTCTACGCCGTCAACACCCCGGACAACCGCCTGGAGATCTTCCAGATCCAAGCCGGAAACCTCACCCACCGCGCCTCGGTGCCCGTGGGGCTCGAGCCCGTCGCGGTCGCGGCGCGGAGCGACGAGGAGGTCTGGGTCGTCAATCACCTGTCCGACAGCGTGAGCGTCGTGCGACTCAACGCCCTGGGGACGGGAGGCGCCGTGGTGCGGACCCTGCTCGTGGGCGACGAGCCGCGTGACATCGTCTTCGCCGGGCCCGGGAAGAGCCGCGCCTTCATCACCGCCGCCCACCGTGGACAGAACGCTCCCTTCGATCCGCAGCTCACCACGCCGGGCATCGGCCGGGCCGACGTCTGGGTCTTCGATGCCAACGTCCTGGGCACCTCGCTCGGTGGCGCCCCCCTGACGATCGTCAGCCTCTTCAGTGATACCCCCCGCGCGCTCGCGGTGACGCCCGACGGCTCGCGCGTCTACGCGGCCGCGTTCCACTCGGGCAATCGCACCACCGTCATCCACGAGTCCCTCGTGCCCAATGGGGGCGAGGCGGTGGGCGGCGTCCCCGGACCGAACACCAACTTCGAGGGCGTGCCGGGCACCGAGGTCTCCGTCATCGTCAAGTTCAACGGCCAGGACTGGGTGGACGTGCTCAACCGCCCGTGGACGGACAAGGTGCGCTTCTCCCTGCCGGACAAGGACGTGTTCGTCATCGATGCCACCGCCAACCCGCCGGCGCAGCTCTCGGGCCCGGCCGGCTTCTACTCGGGCGTCGGCACCATCCTGTTCAACATGGCCGTCAACCCGGTCAGCGGGAAGGTGTACGTCAGCAACACCGAGGCCCGGAACGACCTGCGCTTCGAGGGGCCGGGCCTCTTCGCCGGCAGCTCCCTGCGCGGGCACCTGCACGAGAGCCGCATCAGCGTGCTGAGCTCCGCGGGTGTCGCCCCTCGGCACCTCAACAAGCACATCAACTACAACGTCTGCTGCGCGCCGATCCCCAACCCGGAGAACGAGAAGAGCCTCGCGCAGCCGATGGGCATGGCGGTGAGCTCCAACGGTTCCACCCTGTACGTGGCCGCGTTCGGCTCCTCGAAGATCGGCGTCTACCCGACCGCCGCGCTCGAGGCCGATACCTTCGTGCCGAGCACGGCGAACCAGATCCTCCTGAGCGGCGGTGGCCCGACGGGGATGGTGCTGGACGAGTCGTGCGGGCGCATGTACGTGCTGACGCGCTTCGACAACGCGATCTCCGTCGTCGACACCACCACGCGCCAGGAGATCGGACACCTGCCGATGTACAACCCCGAGCCGGCCAGCGTGGTGGCGGGGCGCCCGTTCCTCTACGACGCGCGGAAGAGCTCGAGCCACGGCGACTCGTCCTGCGCGAGCTGCCACATCTTCGGTGACTTCGACAGCCTGACGTGGGACCTGGGCAACCCGGACGCCGCGGTCAAGGCGAACCTGAACCCCGTCGTCCCGGTGCTGCCCGAGTTCGGCACGGATCCCACCTTCGGTCAGGACACGCGCTTCCACCCGTTGAAGGGTCCGCTGTCGACCCAGAGCCTGCGCGGCATGGCGAACCACGGCCCGATGCACTGGCGTGGAGACCGGACGGCCGCCAACGAGGCGCCGACCGCGCAGCCGGACAGTGGGGCGTACGACGAGGTCGCGGCCTTCAAGCAGTTCAACCCGGCCTTCATGGATCTGCTCGGGCGCAACGCGCAGCTCACCCCCGGGGAGATGCAGAAGTTCTCGGACTTCATCCTCCAGGTGATGTACCCGCCGAACCCGATCCGGAACCTCGACAACTCACTCACTCCGGCGCAGCAGGCGGGCAAGGACTTCTTCGTGAACACCACGAGCTTCTTCCAGGGCCCGTGCGAGTCCTGCCATCGGTTGGATCCCCATGCCAACCCCGAGAAGGGCCTCTTCGCCGGCTTCTTCGGGACGGATGGCCGCTCGTCCTTCGACGCGGAGCCGCTGTTCCCCAAGGTTCCCCACCTGCGCAACATGTACCAGAAGGTCGGCATGTTCGGCGCGGGCTTCGGCTTCGGCTCGGTCGAGGCGGATCCCTTCCTTGGGGATCAGGTCCGCGGCATCGGCTTCAACAGTGACGGAGCCATCCCCACGCTGTTCCTCTTCAACAGCGGCTTCGACTTCCACCCCATCTTCAACACGCCCGGCATCCCGGTCACGCCCGAGGGCACCGCGGCCAAGCGCAACATGGAGCTCTTCATGCTGGCCTTCGACAGCAACCTGGCGCCCATCGTCGGCCAGCAGGTGACACTCACGGCCACCAGTTCGACCGTGGTGGGTCCGCGCATCAACCTCCTGCTCTCTCGCGCGAACGCTGGCGAGTGCGATCTGGTGGCCAAGGGCCGGATCGCCGGGAAGGAGGTGGGCTTCCTCTACCTGGGCAATGGGCAGTTCGCGAGCGACCGGCAGGCGCACCCCTCCACCACCGACGTGGCGCTCCGTGCGTCGGTCGTCTCGGGCGGAGGCGCGCTGACCTATACCTGCACTCCCCCGGGCTCGGGCCGGCGCATCGGAATCGATCGCGACCTCGACGGGTTCCTGGATGGGGACGAACGCGTGGCGGGGAGCAGTCCCGCGGATCCCCACAGCACCCCCTGAGCACGCGCTTCCATGGTCATGCGGCACGCTCCCTTCCCAAAGGCCCAGGGCTCGCTGGCTCGCTCCACGCTCATCAAGATGGGCGTGCGCATCGCGGTGATCATCACCCTGGCCACCGTTTTCAGCTATCTCCACATCTTCCGCTCCTTCCGCACCGAGGCTCTCGCGCAGATGGAGGGGTATCTCTCGGAGCGCAGCCAGAGGGAGCAGGTCCGTTTCATCCTGGCGCAGGACAATCACACCATCATCAAGAAGGCCCTGACGGAGCGGCTGCGGGCCTGGAGTCAACAGGACCCGGCTCCCCTCTTCGACAGCCTGTTCGCGCGGCTGCCGGATGGGACGATCCGCAACGACCCCCGGATCTTCGATGGCACGAAGATGCCGGGGGTCTTCGTTCCCAGGGGCGTGACGGCCGATACCGACTTCCGCCGCCGGCTCCTGGCCGCGTACGAGGTGGTCGCGCAGTATGGGCCCGCCTACCACGTCCGCTTCACCAACACCGGCGTCATGCTGCCGGAGGGCGTGCTGGTGGGGTACTGGCCGGAGGGGGCCACCTGGTTCCAGGATGTCGCGGCCGACTTCTCGCTCCTGGAGCTCGAGTACTTCACCCTCGGCCTGCCCGAGAAGAATCCCCGGCGGGAGTCGGTCTGGACGGGCATCTTCGAGGACACGCCCAGCAAGACCTGGATGGTCACGGTCTCGACCCCGCTGGACGTGGACGGCCGCCACGTCGCGACGATCTCCCATGACATGCTCCTGGATGAGCTGATGCGCCGGACCATTGGCGATCACCCTCCCGGGACCTACAACATCCTCTTCCGCGATGACGGTCAGCTCATCGCCCATCCCGACCTGAGGGTGAAGAGCGGGGTGGAGCCGTACAACATCCAGAACGACGCCCGGAAGCCGGAGGAGGTCTTCGAGCAGGGAGGCACGGTCGAGCAGCTGGCCCACCTGCGCGGCATCTTCGAGCGGGTGCGGGCCCGCCCGAGCGGCCAGAACGTGTTGGAGCTCTCGGAGTACGGCGAGTACATCGCCGTGGTGCGGCTGAAGGGCCCGGGGTGGAACCTCGTCACGGTCCGGCCCGAGCATGTAGTGTCCGCGCAGGCCTTCGCCGTGGCGCGCTATGTCCTGATGTTCGGCCTGGTGTCGCTGCTGATGGAGCTCGGCATCATGTACTGGGTGCTGAAGCAGCAGATCACGCAGCCGCTGCTGGCCTTCACCCAGGCCACGGATCAGGTGGCGGCCGGTGATTTCAAGGTGACGCTGGCGTCCTCGCGGGATGACGAGCTGGGGCGGCTGGCCAACGCCTTCCAGCTGATGGCCCAGGAGGTCCAGCATCGGGAGGAGGCCCTGCGGCAGGCCAACGAAGGCCTGGAGAAGCGGGTGGCGGAGCGCACCCGGGAGCTCCAGGATGTGCACCGGCAGCTGGTGGAGACCGCGCGGCAGGTGGGCAGGGCCGAGGTCGCCACCAACGTCCTGCACAACGTCGGCAACGTGCTCAACAGCGTCCACACCTCGGCGCTGCTGGCCAGGGAGCGGCTGGCCGGGTTGAAGCTCGAGGGCGTGGAACGGCTGGGGACCTTGTTCGAGGCGCACCGGGACGAGCTCGCGACCTTCCTGACCCAGGACGAGCGCGGGCGCAATGCGGTGCCCTACCTGTGCCAGCTGGGCAGGCACCTGGTGGAGGAGCGCCAGACGCTCCAGCAGTTGCTCGACGACGTCGGCAAGCACACCGAGCACATTGGCGCCATCGTCAAGCTGCAGCAGCGCTACGCCCGGACGCCCCAGCAGATGTACGAGCCGGTCCAGCTGGCGGAGCTGGTGGAGGACGCGCTGCGCATCAACCAGGCCGCGCTCGGGCGCCACCATGTCACCGTGGAGCGGAACCTGGCGGACGTGCCCGTCATCACCACCGAGAGGCACAAGGTGCTGATGATCCTCGTCAACCTCATCAGCAACGCCAAGTACGCCATGGATGTGGTGCCCGAGGGGCAGCGGCGTCTGGGCGTGAGGCTGGAGCAGCTCGACGCCAAACACGTCCGCATCGAGGTGCGGGACAACGGCGTGGGCATCGCGCCGGAGATGCTCACGCGCATCTTCCAACATGGCTTCACCACCCGCGAGGAGGGGAATGGCTTCGGCCTGCACTCCAGTGCCCTGGCGGCCCAGGAGCTGGGGGGCACACTGCGCGCTTACAGCGAGGGACCGGGGCAGGGGGCCACGTTCATGTTGGAGCTGCCCACCGTCCCCGGGAAACAGGCGGCTCAAGCCAGCGCATAGGAAGTCAATCCCGGGAAATCCACGTGGCCGTGTCAGAGTGATGACATGGAGAAGGTAGAATGCTCCCATGTTCCTCCATGCGCTCGGCCACTTCCATCCGGAGACCCTCATCACCAATGCGTTCCTCCAGGAGATTGGCCTGGAGACGAACGACACGTGGATCCTCGAACGGGTGGGCATCCGCACCCGGCACACGGTGCTTCCGCTCGACTACATCCGCTCGACACACAATCGTGACGTGCGCGCGGCATTGGAGGCAGCGCAGTACTCCAACGCGGAAACGGGTAGACGCGCGGCGCTGATGGCGCTCCAGCGCGCGGGGCGGGACGTGAAGGACGTGGGGATGGTGGTGGCCGGCGGCTGCTCTCCCGACGAGTGCATCCCGGCGGAGGCCTGCCGCATCGCGGAGGCGCTGGGCATCGAGGCTCCGTCGCTGGACCTCAACGCGGCCTGCTCCTCCTTTTGCGCCCAGCTGCACTTCCTCGCCGGGATGCGGCCGGAGATGCTTCCGGACTTCATCCTCGTGGTGAACCCGGAGAACTCCACCCGCGTGGTCGACTACTCGGACCGCTCCAGCTGCGTGCTGTGGGGCGATGGTACCAGCGCCGCGCTGCTCAGCCCGCGCGTCCCCGGCCCCTGGCGCATCACCCAGACGCTGCTGGGTGGGAGTCCCTCGGGCGCGGACAAGGTGAGGGTGCCGCGTGCCGGGCACTTCACCCAGCAGGGCTCCGCGGTGCAGACCTTCGCCATCAAGCGCGCCAGCGAGACCTACCTCGCGCTGCGCGCGCACTACCTCGCGGCTTCCCCGGAGCGCACTCCGGAGGGCCTGAGCCTCATCGGCCATCAGGCCAACCTGCGCATGCTGGAGGCGGTGCAGCGGCGTACCGAGGTCTCCGACGCGCGCCACTTCTACAACGTGGACCGGCGCGGCAACTGTGGCGCCTCGGGTGCCCCCACCGTGCTCTCGGAGCACTGGGACAACCCCCAGTTGGGGAACGCGGTGGCGCTCGCGGTGGTGGGCAGTGGCCTCACCTGGGCGGGCGCACTGCTCGAGCGCTGTCGCGCGGAGTAGCGCCCGGCCTCGACTCCTCCGCCCTTCACAATCCGCTCGTCCGGGATTGGTATGCTCGGCGGCCGCATGAACGTCGAGCACCTGCTGGTCCTGGCGGATCCCGCGTCGCCATACCTGAAACACCTCGAGCGGCTGGCTCCGAGAATCCACCTCACCGTTGGCCTCTCCGAGGAGCAGTTGGGCCCGGCCATCGAACGAGCCCAGGTGCTCTTGATGGGTGCCCAGAAGAAGGAGCTGCTGCGCAAGCTGCTGCCACGGGCCAGGGCCCTTCGCTGGATTCACGCCCTCTCCGCGGGGGTGGAGAATCTCCTCTTCGAGGAGCTCATCCGCGGTCCACTTCCCCTCACCAACGCGAAGGGGGTCTTCAGCGGCTCGCTCGGAGAGTTCGCCCTGGCCGCGATGTTGTTCTTCGCCAAGGAGCTGCGCCGCCTGGTGCGCCAGCAGTCCGAGGCACGTTGGGAACAGTTCATGCCCGTGGAGCTCCGTGGACGGACCCTGGGCATCCTCGGGTACGGAGACATCGGCCGCGCGGTCGCGGAACGCGCCAGGCCCTTTGGAATGCGCATCCTGGCCTGTCGGCGCCGGCCGTCGCTCAGCGAGGGGGATCCGTTGGTGGACGAGCTGTTTCCCCTCGAGCGGAGGCTGGAGATGATCGCCGCCTCGGACTACCTGCTCCTGGCCATGCCCCATACGTCCGGAACACACCGGCTGATGGGTGACGCGGAGCTGCGGGCCATGAAGCCCGAGTCCGTGCTGATCAACATCGGTCGCGGCAGCACCGTGGACGAACAGGCGCTGGTGAAGGCCCTGGAAGAGGGGCGGCTGCGAGGTGCCGCGCTGGACGTCTTCGAGACCGAGCCGCTGCCGGCGGGCCATGCCTTCTGGCGGCTGGAGAACGTCCTGCTCTCACCGCATTGTGCCGATCAAACGCCTGGGTGGAGGGAGGAAGCCGTGGCGCTCTTCCTGCGCAACCTCGACCGGTTCGAGAAGGGCGAGCCGTTGATGAACCTCGTCGACAAGGAAGCGGGTTACTGAGTAAGCGAGTGGCCATGAGACCCTCCACTGCGTTTCTCAGCCTCGTCCTGCTCGCGAGCTCGGCCTGCACCCACGGCACGAACCGCCAGGAGACCCCGGTGAGCCCCTCGCCCACGGACCCCGCCGAGCGCGGCCGCGAGCTCGCCAGACGCTTCATCATCGCCGATGGTCATATCGACGTGCCCTACCGCCTCAGGGAGAAGCTGGGGCCCGATGGGGCGCCCACCGAGGATGTCGCGCAGCGCACCGCCGAGGGCGACTTCGACTACCCCCGCGCCGTGGAGGGGGGCCTCGACGTGGCCTTCATGTCCATCTACATCCCCGCCGAGTACCAGGAGAAGGGTGGCGCCAAGTCCCTCGCGGATTCGCTGATCGACCTGGTGGAGAAGCTCGCCCGCGGGTCTCCCGAGAAGTTCGCCATGGCCCGCTCGGTCGAGGAGGCCCGGCGCAACTCCCAGGAGGGCAAGGTCTCCTTCGCGCTGGGCATCGAGAACGGTGCCGCCATCGAGGACAAGCTGGAGAACGTGGCGCACTTCCAGCGGCGCGGCGTGCGCTACATCACCCTCACGCACTCCAAGGACAACCAGCTCAGCGATGCCTCCTTCAACAGGGGCAAGCGCACCTGGAACGGTCTCAGCCCCTTCGGCAAGCAGGTGGTCGCCGAGATGAACCGGGTGGGCATCATGGTGGATGTCTCGCACCTCTCGGATGACGCCATCCGTCAGGCGGTGGAGTCGAGTCAGGTGCCCGTCATCGCCTCGCACTCCTCGTGTCGTCACTTCACGCCCGGCTTCGAGCGCAACATCAGCGATGAGCTCATTCGCGCCGTGGCGGGGAAGGGTGGGGTGGTGATGATCAACTTCGGCTCCGGGTTCCTCTCCCAGGCCGCCAACGCCTACGAGGGACAGATCCGCAAGGCCATGATGGACTTCGCCACGGAGCGAGGCTTGAAGCAGGACAGCCCCGAGCTGAAGGCGTTCGCCGAGTCCTATCTGCGCGAGCATCCGCTCCCCCTCGCCAGGGTGGAGGACGTGGCCGACCACATCGATCACGTGGTGAAGCTGGTGGGCATCGACCACGTGGGGCTCGGCTCCGACTTCGATGGCGTGGGCCCCACGCTCCCCATCGGGCTCAAGGACGTGTCCCAGTATCCCAACCTCTTCCGCGTCCTCCTCGAGCGCGGCTATGGCGAGGCGGACATCGAGAAGATCGCCTCGGGCAACGTCTTCCGCGTGTGGCAGCAGGTGGAGGCCCACGCCGCGAGCCGTTGAGCGCCCGCGGAACGCCTTCAGATTTTCGCGAGTCGCCTCCGTCTCTCCCTGGTTTTCCGAGGGGGGCGACACGTTCGCGCGTCAGGAGGGGATGTAGCGGCACGGCTCATGCAGATGCCACGGGGCTCATCCTTCAGGAGACCTCATGATGTCTGTATTCAAATGCTCGTTGGCTCGCTTCGCCGCTCCACTCGTCCTGGGAGTCCTCGCCGCCTGTTCCGGAGACGAGGTCGTCGTCATCGAGCACTACCGCGCACCGTGCACGGGCGTCGGGCGCACCCTGTGCCTGCTCGTGCAGGGTGAGCTGGAGATTCCCCCGGCGCGCCACTTCGGGGGAATCGAGGGCTTCACCTTCCGCGACGGTATCCGTCAGCGGATTCGCGTGCGGAAGCTGCCGGTCCAGGATCCTCCTCAGGACGGCTCGAGCGAGCGGTGGGTGCTCGCGGAGCTGCTGAGCACCGAGCCGGTGGACGCTGACCAGGAATTCCTCCTGCGGCTCGAGCCCGGTGACCTGCGCGGGGATTCCTCGACGGGCTACTTCGTCGTGAACGACCAGGCGCTCCGGTTCAAGGACGAGGCCACGCGAGATCGGATCCTCGCCAGGAACGCGGGCTCCACGTCCTTCGAGGTCTCGTTTCAACATGACCCGACACAGGCGGACCGCTGGGTGGCGTTGGCCCTGTACTGAGCCTCACCGGGGGGCCTTCTTTGCTTGCCGGGCGCGGACTTCTTCGTAGGCGGCCTGCAACCGCTCGGCGACGGAAGGGCCCGCTCGTTTCGCTGGCTTCCCGAGATGTTCCTCGCGCAGCTCGGCCATGAACTGCTCCCACAGGGCCGGGCCGCCTTCCTCCAGGAGCTGCGCGCGGATGCTGAGCTCCTCGCTCACCGGCAGGTACCTGCGCCCCCAGGCGCCCAGATGCGCGAAGATGGGAACGAGCGCGATGGATTTCTCCGTCAGGCTGTAGACCGCCTTCTGCTTGTGGCTGGGATCGTCGGCCTTCGTGATCATTCCCTCGTCCAGCAGCATCTTCAGGCGATCGGCCAGGATGTTGGAGGAGATGCCTTCCTCGGACTGGGTCAGCAGCTCTCGGAAGTGCCGCCGGCCGCCGAAGATCATGTCCCGCAGGATGATCAGGCTCCAACGGTCCCCGAAGATCTCGAGTGAGAGGTTGATCGGGCAACCCGACCGGTGTGCGGCGCTCATGCTTCTGCTCCAAGAAAAACCGGTTGCATTCTCGCACCAGTGCTTCTACCGTACAACTGGTTGTACTTCGCAACCAGTCATGCAGGAGAGGAGCGGACGATGCAACGTCGAGGGGACGGCGCGGCTCACGAGGAGGTCGACCGCCGGAGCGTGCTCGTGGGTGCCGCGGCGATTGGGGCGGCTACGTGGGGTTGCCACCAGGCGGATGTGAGGAAAGAGGTGGCCAACGCGGGGTTTTCCAAGGAGGGGCTCGACAGCATGCATGCGGTCATGGCCGCCCATGTCGAACGCGGCGACCTGCCGGGTGTCGTGACGCTGCTCAGCCGAGGGGGCGAGGTACACGCGGACGTGATCGGAATGCAGTCCTTTGGCGGTGCGTCACCGATGCGGCGCGACACCCTGTTCCGGATCGCCTCCCTGACCAAGCCGGTCGCGGGGGTCGCGGCGATGCTCCTGGTGGAAGACGGAAAGCTCAGCCTCGACGAGCCGGTGGACCGTCTGCTGCCCGAGCTCTCCAACCGCAGGGTCCTCGCACGCCTCGACGGGCCGGTAGACGACACCGTGCCCGCCAACCGCCCGATTCTCGTCAGCGATCTCCTGACGCTGCGCATGGGCATGGGCGCGATCATGGCGCGGGGCGAGTATCCGATCGTCCAGGCCATGACCGAACGGGGCGTCGCGGTCGGCCCCTGGCTGCCGAAGGCGCCGAGTCCGGATGCTTGGATCCGTGCCCTGGGCTCCTTGCCGCTGATGCGGCAGCCGGGCGAGGCCTGGATGTACGACACCGGCCTCACCGTTCTCGGCGTGCTGATCGCGCGAGCCTCTGGTCAGCCGCTCGAGGACTTCTTCAGGGAACGCATCTTCGAGCCGCTGGGAATGAAGGACAGTGGTTTCAGCGTGCCGGCCGCGAAGCTCGACCGGCTGCCCACCTGCTACGTGCGCGATCCCGCGACAGGAATGCTCGGGGTCTTCGACGCCGCCGGTGGAGACAGCCGGTTCAGCCATCCGCCGGGCTTCCCGTCCGCGTCTGGCGGCCTGGTCTCGACGGCCGACGACTACCTCGCCTTCGCCCGGATGATGCTGAACAAGGGGGCGCACGGGGGCAGACGCCTCCTCTCCGAGCGCTCGGTCGAGCTCATGACCACCGACCACATCACTCCAGGACAGAAGGCCGTATCGCCTTTCAGCCCCGGCTTCTGGGACAAGCGCGGCTGGGGTTATGCGCTCTCCATCGTCCACCGGCATGAGCCCGGGGAGCCTCGTGGTTTCGGCTGGGATGGCGGGTACGGAACGTCCTGCTATTGGGATCCCCGGACCGGGCTGATCGGCATCCTGCTGACGCAGCGGCTGATGGATTCTCCGGCCGCTCCTCCGGTTTTCGTGGACTTCTGGCGCTCGGCCTACGAAGCGCTCCATACCGGAGGAGCGTAGACCCGGGAGTGCCGCACGCCCGGGTGGACGTGCGGCGGGGCGGATAGCCGTGGATGGCTATCTGCCCGGAACACTCAGGGATTGAAGCACTGGGTGAGCTCCGAGGTCCCGTCGAAGTTGTAATCCATGTGGACGCAGCCGCCGCGCCGCACCGCGAGGTTCGACCGCCGGTCCCCATTCCAATCACCGACGAGGTACTCGTTCTCACCGCCGCCGTTGCCGTAGCACTGGGTGATGTCCAAGGTCCCATCGAAGTTGGTGTCCATGTAGACGCAGCTGCCGCGCCGCACCGCGAGGTTCGACCGGCCATCGCCATCCCAGTCACCGACGAGGTACTGGTCCTCGCCCGCCCCGTTGCCGTAGCACTGGGTGAGTTCCGAGGTTCCGTCGAAGTTGGTGTCCATGTGGACGCAGCTGCCGCGCCGCACCGCGAGGTTCGACCGGCCGTCGCCGTCCCAGTCACCGACGAGGTACTGGTCCTCGCCCGCGCCATTGCCGTAGCACTGGGTGAGCTCCGGGGTCCCATCGAAGTTGGTGTCCATGTGGACGCAGTGGCCGCGCCTCACGGCCACGTTCGAGCGCCCATCGCCGTTCCAATCACCCGCCAGGTATTGGTCCTCGCCCGCGCCATCTCCGTACCCCTGGTTGAGATCCACGGTCCCGTCGAAGTTGAAGTCCATGAGGACACTGCTGGCGCGCCGTGTGGCCAGGTTCGAGCGCCCATCGCCGTTCCAGTCGCCCACCAGGTACTGGTCAGGCGGAGCGACGGACACGAGGGCCCGGCGCAGGTCGGGCAGGGGCCCGATGTTGCGCGAGTCGGAGCTCTGCGGCGTACCCGTGGAGGTCAGCAGCGTGCGGACGGTGCGCGAGTCCAGCGCGCCACGGCCGGAGGCCATCGCCACGCCCTGGATGCTGGCGGCCGCACCCGTGACGATGGGTGAAGCGCTGGAGGTGCCGCTGAAGCCAGACGTGTAGTACTGGTCCTCGCCGTACGCGGAGCCGAAGAGGTCGCCGTAACCCAGTGTCGTCACCGACTGGCCCCAGCCGTGGACGTCCACGCGGCCGCCGAAGTTCGTCCAACACGTGGGGGCGCGGGAGCTGCCCTGGCTGGCACCCACGATGATGGCGCCCGAGTCGCGCACCGCCCGGTTGAAGCGCCCGCCATAGGCGGCGTCATCCAGGTTGGCGCTGCCGTTGCCGGCCGCCTCCACCACCACCACACCGTTCGCGGTGGCCGTGGCGATGGCGTCGTACTCGCCCTGCCAGTACTCCATGGCGATGTAGTTGCACTGGCTGGTGTTGCACGTGCACGGCGTGGCATCCGCCGGGCCCGGGCTGTGCGCTTCGATCAGCACGATGCCGCCGCGGCCCACCGCCGCCGCCGCGCGGTTGACGGCCGTGGCCACGCCCACGCCGCTGTGCGACTCGATACCCGCCACCGCTTCGTGCGAGATGCCCGTCACACCGTAGCCGTTGGCCGCGGCCACCATCTCCCCCAGCACCGCGGTGCCGTGGTTGCGCCAGCTCACGTCGTTGATCTGCGTGCCACCCGTGTGGAAGAGGGGCGGCAGATCCTCATGGGTGGTGCGCCAGCCGCCCTCGATGTCCACGATGCGCACGCCCGCGCCCTTGCCGCCAGCCATCGTCCAGGCGAAGCGCGCGTCGATGCCGGCGGGGGCGGCGTTGAGGTAGCCCTGCTGGCTCTCGTAGAGAGGCGTGGTGGGCGAGATGTCCGCGGCGGCCAGCACTCCGCGCACGGCCTCGTCCAGGCCGAAGTTCACCATGGCCGGCTCGGCGGGAGGCTGGGCGTAGGCCACCTCCACGCTGTCCAGCGCGTTGAGCGCGTCGACCAGCTCCCGCACGCGCTCGGCGGTGGTGCCGGGCAGCAGGGGCACCTCGACGTAGAGGTTGAGGTCCGCCAGTTGGTGGCCGCTCCGTGCCTCACCGGAGGCCTTGCGCGCCTCCAGGGTGGACTCGTCCTCGGAGAAGAGGCGGCGTGGGGCGGCGGTGCGCGGGGCGCGCTCCAACAAGGCTTGTACGGCCTTCACGTCGTCGGCCACGCGGGCCTCGGACAGGCCGCGGCCGGACAGCAGCGCGCGCTCGGCCAGGGAGCGCTCGGAGGCCATCGACCGCAGGGCACGGTCGCGCAGGCGCACGCGGCTGCCCTCGTGGAACTTCACGACCAGGCGCTCCACGGGCGTGCCCGCGGGCAGCTCCTTCTGGGTGCGCTTCTCGGCGGCGGCGCGAGGCTGCAACTGCTGCTGGGGAGCGGCGTCGGCGGCGGGAGCCGTGGTCCACAGGGCCAGGCCCACCAGCGCGCCCGTGAGAGGGGAGGAGTAACGCGGTGACTTCATCCAGTGTCCTCGAGTGACGACGGGTGACGTCCTCGACGAAGTCCCCCGGCATGGGGGGCGCTCCGCCGGGCACGCATCGTGGGAGACGGATCTGACATCCCGGTGCCGAGGGTCTGGATGGACCCGGGCCGCTCCGGGGAGTCCCCGGTGCTCGTGCTTCCCCTCCTCTGTGCACTGGACGACTCCGTATTCCTCTCTCCATGCGTCTTTTTTGCTCGACGAGCGCGACTGCCGCGTTGCGTCAAGCTTTTTCGCGTTTCCCGAAGTCGGATATTGGTATAAGACAATTTTTGCGGGATTTACTTTTTCTTCTCGTCTCTACCAGGGATGTGGAAAGGAGCAAGGACATGAAACGAAGCGGAAGTTCGTCCTGGAAGCAGCGCATGATTGAAAGCGCTTTCCTGGTCGCGGGCGTCGTCGCGGGAGTGGGATGCGCGGTGGCGACCAACGACGAGACCATGGACTCAGTGGAGTCTGGGTACGAGGCGTCGCTGGAGTCCACCGGCTCCAGGACGCTCACCATCGGCGGCCAGACGTTTGGATTGACGTGGGAGGATGACTTTGGCGGCGACCTGAACAAGGGCCAGCCCAAGTCCTATCTCAACACCCAGTACTGGACGAAGGAGAACCTGGGCGTCAACTTCGAGCAGCAGGCCTATACGAACCGGGAGTGTCCCAACAATCCCAACAACTGGAACTACTGTGTCGAGAACGGCAAGCTGACGCTGCTGGCGCGGCAGGAGCCGTTGGACTGTGTGGTCTGGCAACAATGTACCGCCTCCAGCCAATGTGGCACCAACGGCACGTGCGCGGCCACCGGCTACTGCGTGTACGACCAGAACCGCAACGGTGTCTACGATCACGAGGAGTGCGCGCCGTTCAATGGCACGGCCAACGCGCCGGTGAACGGGACGAAGTACTCCTCGGGCCGCATCAAGAGCGACGAGAAGGTCGAGTACCGTTACGGCTACATCGAGTTCCGCGCGCGCATGCCCTTCGCGGATCTGCCCGCCGGGGCCACGCCGCCCAGCGGCATGTGGCCCGCCATCTGGATGCTCGGCGCCAACGGAGCCATCACCAACGGTGGCCGTGATGACAGCGCGGGCTGGCCCATGAATGGCGAGATCGACATCATGGAGTACACGCAGATCAAGGAGAACAGGGCCCTGTACCCGGCCAACGAGGCCATGGGCTACAACGTGCTGTGGCGCGAGTTCCCCGAGGCGGGCGAGCTGGCGGCCAACTCCGGTGGATGGGAGCCCAACGCGTGCAGCTCCTGGCCCAACAACGGTGACGCGAAGTGTGACGGGGACGTGGGCGGCGCGCGGGCCACCTGGGGCGGCAAGACGATCGACTATCACCAGTGGCACACGTGGGGCTTTCTCTGGGATGAAAGCGGTTTCAAGATCTACATCGACAACATGCCGCAGAACGGCGGGCAGCCCGTGGGCACCTTCAGCACGGGTGACGGCGCGACCGAGTTCCGTCAGCCGATGTATCTCATCCTCAACAACGCCGTGGGTGGCGAGCTGGGCTGTCTGGGGTGGAAGGACCGCGCCTGCACCTCGAGCGCGCAGTGCGCCAATGGCGCGGCGTGCGTGAGCGGCAAGTGCCAGGAGACGGCGGGCTCGTGCGTCAACATCGACTGGGCGGCCCATGGTGACAAGGCCAAGCTCGAGGTGGACTACGTCCGCTGGTACCACCGCAACTCGGGCTATGCGCAGGCTCCCCGGGCCGCGTGCCAGGACATCGACAACAACGGCGTGCCCGACAACCTCATCCGCAACTGCGGCTTCAACGAGGACTTCACCTACCACCGCAGCGACCTGTTCTTCGACGGTGGCGCGGGCCTCACCGAGGTCATCAACGAGGGCGGTACGCGCGGCTTCGTGCAGTGGGTGCGCGTGGACAACGGCGGCTGGGCGACGCACAGCGTGCAGGTGCGGCAGGAGGGCTTCCAGCTGCAGGCCGGTACCTCGTACAAGTGGAAGGTGGACCTGAAGTCGAACGCGGCGCGCACGGTGCCCATCAAGATCGTCCAGGCGCATGATCCGTGGACGGCCATCGCCACCTTCAGCTGCAATGTGGGCACCTCGTGGACCACGTGCACCGGTCCCAACTTCACCGCGTCCGCCACGGACACCTACAAGTTCGAGATCTCCCTGGGCGGCTCCGCCTACACGGGCGCGCAGCTCTACCTGGACGACATGTACATCGGCACCACGGCCAACGCCTGCCAGCCGGACTGCACGGGCAAGCTGTGTGGGAGCGATGGCTGCGGCGGCACCTGCGGCGCGTGCCGCACCGGAACGACCTGCGCCAGCTGGGGCCAATGCGTGGCGTCCACCAGCACCTGCACTCCCGCGTGCTCGGGCAAGGTGTGCGGCAGCGATGGTTGCGGCGGTACCTGTGGCACCTGCGCCTCGGGGACGACGTGCAACACCTCGGGCCAGTGCGTCAGCTCCTGTGTGCCCGCGTGCTCGGGCAAGGTGTGCGGCAGCGATGGTTGCGGCGGTACCTGTGGCACCTGCGCCTCGGGGACGACGTGCAACACCTCGGGCCAGTGCGTCGGCACGGTCACGCCCCGGCGTCTGGAGGCGGAGAGCGCCACGCTGACGGGCTGCTTCGCCGAGGCCGGCGGGGACAGCGGTGGCAAGGTCGTCGCCTTCGAGGGCAATGACACCATCTGCTGGAGCAACGTGAACATGTCCGGCATCACCTCCGCGACGGCTCACGTGGGCGCGCCGTACACCGGTGGCCAGGCGCAGCTGAAGTTCAATGGCACCACCATCGGCACGTACACGCTGAGCACGGCGACCGGCGGCTGGAGCAGCCCGAGCCTGACCAACCTCACCGCGGCGGTCTCCACGAGTGGCACGGGGACGCTCTGCCTGGTGGGCGTGACCCACCCGAACGGATGGGTGTTCTCGGTCGACTATCTCGACCTGAAGTAGCAGTCCCGGAGAAGTGCTCGGGGATCTCTTCCAGTGAGGTTGGCTGGAAGGGATCCCCGTTGTCGTGATGTGTCTTCGCTGTCTGGGTTGGCGTTGTCTGGCTATCGTTGTCTGACATTCTCAAACTCCGATTCTTTCCCCCCATGAATCCTCTCAATTCGCTCTTCCATGGCGCGCGCAGTGCCTGGACACGGTGGGCGTCTGCCTGTGCGAGCCTCGTGCTCGTGGGCATGACGGCCGTCTGGCCTGTCGCCGCGCAAGCTCAAATCGCCAACCTCGCTCGCGGCAAGACCGTCACGGTGTCTTCGTCGGATGGTGTGTTCACGGGTCCCTCCGCGGTCGACGGCGATCCGGGGACCCGCTGGAGCAGCGGCTTCACCGACAACGAATGGATCTCCATCGACCTCGGGTCGACCGTGGCCATCAGCCGCGTGGTCCTCTACTGGGAGACCGCCTACGGCAAGAACTACAAGATCGAAACCTCCAACGACGGGACCAACTGGACGACCCTGAGCACCGTCACCAACGGTGATGGGGGCACCGACGATCTGACGGTGTCTGGCTCGGGTCGCTATATCCGGATGTTCGGACAGCTCCGGGCCATTGGCTATGGCTACTCGTTGTGGGAGTTCGAGGTGTACGGCGGAAGCTCGTCGACGAGCACGGACCTCGCCCGGGGCCGTTCCGCCACGGCCACGAGCATCGAGAACAACGACCCCAACCTCGGGCCTTCCTTCGCCTTCGACGGCAACTCCAACACGCGCTGGTCCTCCGTCGCGGGGGTGGATCCCCAGTCGATCCGTGTCGACCTGGGCTCGTCCCAGGCCCTGGGCAAGGTGGTGCTCGACTGGGAAGGCGCCTACGGCAAGACGTACACCATCGACGGTTCCAACGATGACGCCGCCTGGACGACCCTGGCCACCATCACCGATGGCGCGGTGGGCCGCCGGGAGATCGCCGTGTCGGGCACGTACCGCTACGTGCGCATGCGCGGCACCGCGCGCGGCACGGGCTATGGCTACTCGCTCTGGTCGTTCGAGGTCTACAAGCCCGGTACCACCACGCCGCCTCCGACCCAGACCACCAACCAGACCGTCAAGCTGGTCTTCCCCGACCTGGCCTACGCGAAGGTGAGCATCTCGCCCACGCCGCTGACCGTGTCGCCCATCCCGGAAGAGGGCCTCGCGACGCCCTCCGTGCGCAACCCGGCCAAGGTGGTCACCTACCTGGTGACCTTCCCGCCCAACACCACGGTGACGATGTCCAAGAACCAGTTCTCTCCCACCCAGCCCAACACCGACATCCGCCTGGTGCTCACGGACTCCACGGGCATCACCCAGCGCGCGCAGACCGTCACCGGGCTCGCGGTGCAGGACGCCGTGTGGCAGGTGGAGATCTACAGCACCGGCAGCACCGATCCTGGCGGCGGTGGACCCATCATCCCCGACCCCTACGTGAAGGTGCCCCCGCCCGCGACGGCCGGTTCGTTCGCGGTGGTCGCTCCCGCCAATGGCGCGATGATCACCAACACCCGCCGCCCCACGTTCCAGTGGGCCGCCGTCACCGGCGCCACCAACTACAAGCTCTTCGTCAACATCACCCGCAACGACTACGACTGGAATGCGTCCGGGGCCCTGATCAACCGCTTCTCCGAGGTGGGCTCCACCACCGGCACCTCGCTCACCATCAACCAGGACCTGGTCGATCGCTGGACCTACAAGTGGTACGTCGTCGCCACGCTCTCGAGCGGGGCCACCAGCCGCTCGGATCTGCGCACCTTCAGCGTCTACCTGCCCGTGGTCGAGACCGTCGCGGACGGCGTGTCGGTCATCAACGGGATGCGCGACCTGAACAAGAACGGCACCATCGAGCCGTACGAGGACTGGCACAACCCGATCGCCACGCGCGTCAACGATCTGATGAGCCGGATGACGCGGCACCAGAAGGTGATGCAGCTGTTCTTCAACGCCAAGGAGTACCCCGACGCGGGCTTCACCATGGGGCCGCTGGCGCCGGAGGACATCGTCGCCTTCCAGAAGGCCTCGGCGGCCACGCCCCTGGGCATCCCCTACATCGACGCGGGTGACTCCATTCACGGCTTCAAGACGAGCTGGCCCACCCAGCCCGGTCTGGTCGCCACGCGCGACCCGCAGCTGGCGTACGAGATGGGTGACATCCAGCGGCGCGAGCAGCTGGCCGTGGGCAGCCGGGGCACCCTGTCGCCCCTGGCCGAGGTGGGGACGAAGATCCTCTACCCGCGCATCCAGGAGGGCAGTGGCGAGGACGCGGACGTGGCGGCCGCCTTCTCGCGCGCGCTCATCGCCGGTCTGCAGGGCGGCCCCGAGGTGAACCCCCACTCCATCTGGGTCACCACCAAGCACTGGCCGAGCCAGGGCGCCGGTGGTGAGGGCGGCATCACCTACGACGGCACCACCATCCACTACCACATGCGTCCGTGGCACGCGGCCCTCGAGGCCGGCACCAGCGGCATCATGCCCGGCTACGCCGGCAGCAAGCTGCTGGCTCCGGGCCAGTGGGGCGCGGGTGACAGCCCGGGCATCATCAACTACCTGCGCCAGAACATGGGCTACACCGGCGTCATCTGCACGGACTGGCTGCCCGCGGGAGACCCCTGGGTCCGCTCGCTCATGGCCGGCTCCGACGTGATGGGCGGTGCCGATCCCGGCCAGATGGGTGACTTCGAGAGCCGGGTCACCGATGCCCGCGTCGACGAGTCCGCCCGCCGCGTCATCGAGCTGAAGTTCCGGCTCGGTCTGTTCGAGGACCCGTATCGCCAGGGTCTCGCGGGGACCGCCGAGTGGCACACGGCCGACAAGGCGAACGCGGCCCGCCTGGCCGCGCAGGAGTCGATGACCCTGCTCAAGAACGACGGCGCCCTGCCGCTGCGCATGGGCGCGGGCTCGTCGATCGTCGTCGCCGGCCCGCGCGCCGACGACCCGTCCTGCATGGTCACCTGGCGCTCGGACTTCCACAACACGGACTTCGGCGCCCTGACCATCTACCAGGCCATCAAGAAGCGCGCCGAGGCGGCGGGCATCACGGTGTACAAGGACGCGGCGCCCGCGGGAGTCACCCCCAGCGCGGCGATCGTCGCGGTGGGCGAGAGCTACTACACGCACGGCACCGCGTGGGACAAGGAGAAGCCCTACATCCCGGGTGACCCGGCCGGCCCCGCGCACACCGTCTTCGCCAAGCCGGACGAGCCCCGCGACCACTACGGCATCATCACCAGCTTCAAGTCGAAGGGCATCCCGACGACCACGGTGGTCGTCCTGCCGCGGCCCTACATCCTCACCAACGTGGCGCCGCAGAGCAACGCGCTGGTGGCCATCTACCGGCCTGGAGACCTGGGTGGCCCGGCGCTGGCGGACGTGCTGTTCGGTGACGTGCTGCCCCGTGGCCGGCTGCCGTGGGATCTGCCGCGCTCGCTGGATCAGATCGGCACCGACGTGGAGACCGACCAGAAGGAGCGCTGGGACCTGCCGTTCGACCTCGGGGCCACCGAGGCCGAGCGCACCGCCATCCGCAACCGGATTGCCCAGGGTCTGCCCGTGCAGCCCATCTATGGCAACCCGTTCTACCGCTACGGCGACGGCATCCAGGGCTTCGGGCTGACCGACTCCACGCCGCCCACGACGTTCACCCTCCAGACGCCGGCGAACGGAACCACCATCACCGGCACGCGGCCTCCGTTCGCGTGGACGGCGAGCAGCGATCCGCAGACGGGCATCCAGTACTACGAGATCTTCATCGACGGTCAGGCCGTGTTGGGCGGCAGGACGAAGGCCACCTCCGCCGCGCTCGAGGGGCTCAAGCTCGCCAATGGCCAGCACACCTGGTACGTGAAGGCCACCAACTGGGCCAACGGGGTCACCACCTCGGCCACGTCCACGTTCACCCTCAATGACACCACGCCGCCCGCGGCCTTCTCCGCGCTGCTTCCGGCGGCGGGCTCGACGGTTCCCGGGACCTCGACGCAGTTCATCTGGGAGCGTACCAACGACGTGGGCGCGGGCGTCGCCCAGTACGTGCTCAACGTGGACGGCACGGATCGCACTCCCGCCATCACGGCCGGTGCCTACACGGCTCCGACCGTCAACCTGGCGCGCGGCCGCAATGTCTACGCCACCTCCAACGAGTTCGGCAGCGCCAACGACGCTGTCGACGGCAACACCACCACGCGCTGGTCCAGCCGCGCGGACACCGCCAACCCGAACACCGAGTCGATCACCATCGACCTCGGCGCCATCCACTCGATCAAGCGCGTGGTGCTCAATTGGGAGGCCGCGTATGGCACCAGATACGTAGTGGAGGCCTCGCTCGACGGCAACACCTGGACGCCGCTCTACACGGAGAACGCCGGCAACGGCGCCATCGACGACCTCACCAACCTGAGTGGGGTGGGCCAGTTCGTGCGGATGCGTGGCGTGCAGCGCGCGACGGCGTACGGCTATTCGCTGTGGGAGTTCGAGGTGTACGGTCTGGCCACGCATCAGACCTCGCTGACCGGGCTGGCGGCTGGAAGCCATACCTGGCGCGTGCGCGCCGTGGATGGTGCGAACAACAGCACGCAGTCCAACGGTCCCATCTCGTTCACGAAGTAATCCTGGCGGGTAGCACCTGCCGGGCAGGGTGAAGACAAGGGGCGGCCTCGCGAGGGGCCGCCCCTTTTCGTGTCATCACGCGCTCATTGAAAAAATCCGGACGTTCCACGCCCGTGACAGGCAAAAATTTGTTGCGTTCCCATATCGGCACTACAAGCGCCTCGTGTTCTACGAGGTGCACTGATGGCGCGAAACAAACAACCCTTTGTATTGCCAGATTTCTATGTCCCCTGGCCGGCGCGCCTGAATCCGCACCTCGAGGGGGCCAGGGTTCATTCCAAGGCGTGGGCGCATCAGATGGGGATCCTGGACTCGTCGAAGGACGGGAAGACCCCTGACATCTGGGACGACGCCAAATTCGATGCCATGGATTACGCGCTGCTCTGCGCGTACACCCATCCCGAAGCTCCCGGCCCGGAGCTCGACCTGGTGACCGACTGGTATGTCTGGGTCTTCTACTTCGATGATCACTTCCTCGAGGTCTACAAGCGCCCCAGGGATCTGACGGGCGCGAAGCAGTATCTCGACAGGCTGCCCGCCTTCATGCCGGTCGACCTCACCGTCCCTTCTCCGGAGCCGACCAATCCGGTGGAGCGCGGCCTCGCCGATCTGTGGGCTCGAACGGTGCCCACCAAGTCCGTGGAGTGGCGGCGCCGGTTCTTCGCGAGCACCAAGGCCCTGCTCGATGAGTCGATGTGGGAGCTGTCCAACATCAGCGAGCGCCGTGTCGCCAACCCGATCGAATACATCGAGATGCGCCGCAAGGTCGGTGGGGCACCCTGGTCGGCGGACCTCGTGGAGCACGCCGTCTTCGCCGAGGTCCCCGCCCGGATCGCCGAGTCCCGTCCGATGCGTGTCCTCAAGGACACGTTCTCCGATGGGGTGCACCTGCGCAATGATCTGTTCTCCTACGAGCGCGAGATCCTGGAAGAGGGAGAGCTCTCCAACTGCGTCCTGGTCCTCGAGCGCTTCCTGGATGTCGATACGCAACGCGCCGCCAATCTGACCAACGACATCCTGACGTCCCGGCTGCAGCAGTTCGAGAACACCGTCCTGACCGAGCTGCCCTCGCTCTTCCTGGAGCACGGCATCACCCCGGTCGAGCAGGCGAACGTCCTCTCCTACATCCGGGGACTCCAGGACTGGCAGTCCGGCGGCCACGAGTGGCACATGCGCTCGAGCCGCTACATGAACAAAGGCGCCGAGACCTCGAGCCACTCCCTGGGCGGCCTGCCCCTGGGACCCTCGGGTCTGGGGACCTCGGGCTTCCGCTTGTCGCCCGGCGCCCTGGGGTTGGGACGGTTCAAGAACTACACCCACGTTCCCTACCAGCATGTGGGCCCGGTCAAGCTGCCGCCGTTCTACATGCCGTACTCGACCCGGAAGAACTCCCACCTGGATGCCGCGCGGCGCAGCTCCAAGGAATGGGCACGCCGGATGGGGATGCTGGACTCCCTGCCGGGCCTTCCGGGCGTCTACAT